>JALYZY010000166.1 GCA_030948665.1 Actinomycetota bacterium
CAGCGCGCGTCCAGCGCTGTCCGCGAGATTGATCAGCGAGCGAGAGGCCGGGGCGGTTAGCGAGAGGAAGAGCTCGCTGCCGGGAAGTGTGGCGAGGCGAAGAACGAGCCCGACGTCGGGGCCGAGGCCGCCGCTCGAGACCAGCACCAAACGCTCGCAGCGCTCGGGGAACTGGTAGGCGAACTGCATGGCGACACCGCCCCCCAGCGAGTGGCCGATCACGGTCGCGCGCTCGATCCCCTGGACGCCACCGAGGTCGCGCAGGGAGCACGCGAGCGCGCCGAGCGAGTAGTCGCCGGCGCCCTTGCCCGAACCGCCGTGGCCGGGCAGGTCAACCGCCACGACTCGATGCTGCCGGGCGAGACCGTCGAGCACCGGCTCCCACGTGCGCCAGTCGCCACCGATGCCGTGAATCAGCAACAAAGTCGGACCCTCGCCGCCGACCACGACTGCGACCTCGCGGCCGTGGAGACGAACAGAACGGTGCACGAGCGCAGTCGGCATGTGTAAACAGAGGTTACACGATGGGTTAGAGTTAATCGGTGCCCGCAGCCCGACAGCCCCGCGCCGCCAGCCGCCGCGCACGCGAGCGCAAAATCATCGACGCGACCCGGGCTCTGTTCGACGAGCGCGGGCGCCAAGACGCCCGCATCGACCACATCGCCCGTCGCGTCGGCATCAACAAAGCCCTCATCTACCGGCACTTCGCCTCTAAAGAGGAGCTGTTCGCGCTGACAACCACGCGCTACCTAGCCGAGATCAACGCTCTGCTCGACGCCGTCGACGAGCAAACTGAGGACGCCCGCGAGCGGCTCCGCCGCGGCTTCGAGGCTTTCGCCGAATACGGCATCGAGCATCCCGCCTTCCTCGACTGCGCACTCTCGCTCCTCCGCCAGCCAGCCGAAGACCTGCGGGCACAGGTCTCGGACGCCGTGTGGCTGCGCCTGGGGCGGACGATCGGGACGTGCACCGGCTGGCTCGCCGATGTCCTTCACGACCTCGGCGTGGTCGAACCCGACATGCACGCGAACCAGCTCTACCTCCAAGCGATCGGGGTCTTGCATCTCGCCCGCTCAGGCGTGGGGTTGCGCGGGATCGCACCCGGAGCGGCCGAGGCCTTCCCGGTCAGCACCGAGCAGGTCCGAGCCGCCTGCGTACAACTCGCGCTCGCAGCGGCCCCCGACGCCGCGACGTCGTGTGAACGTTCAGTTGATCGTGAAGGCCTTGATGCTGGCCCGGGTGTAGGTGGGTTGGGTCTGGCCGAAGCTGTCGATGGCGCGCGTGTAGGCGCGGTAGGAGCCTTTGCGGAGGCGCACGGGCAGTGTGAGGGACCAGCGACTGTCTCCCGTGGCCCACAGGAATGACCTCGGCCGCCCGCAGCCCGCGAGTCGCACGAACGCTCCGGTTGCGATCATCTGGGTGCACCCAACGCCGCTTCGGCGGACGATCGCGACTTGGACGAACTGTGCACCGTTGTCGCCCGAGGCGCTGCCGCTAATCACCGTTGGCGGCTTGCTCGCCGCGTAGACGGCACGTATCTTCCCGAGCCTGGCCACTGGTGGGTTGTTCGGCAACGGGCTGGGTGCGGTCTGCCGCGGCGGCGTCGGCGCCGGTCTGATGGGCGCGGACTCCTGAATCTTCAGTCCGATAACCGGCACGCCATCGCTCCAAGTGCCGATGTAGCGATGCTCGAGGTTGTCACCCAGCGCATAGGCGCAGCCCTTCGCGTAGTAGGCGCAGCTGCGCAACGCGTCAAAGGTCTTCCAGCAGAAGCCCCAGTCGTAGGTGTCGGGTGCTCCGAAGGTTCCGGTTCCGGCGATTCCGTTGGCGGCACACACGCCGTGGATCGCCCTCAGCGGAGGTGAGCCGTGCGAGTCGCTGCTGGTCAAAACGAGGCTCTTGTTGCCGGTCGGGATCTGCCCCAGCCTCGCGAAGACCACGTTGCAACTGGAGTTTGCGACGCCAGCCTGGTTGAGAACGAGCGCGCCCCCGGCACCGGAGTGGCACACGAACCGGGTGGTCCGCGGAATGCCGGAGAGCGAGTCATCCAGCGCCGGCTCGCCAGGCCCGGCGACGCCACCGTCCTCCGGATCATCTAGCAACACGGCCCTCGGCTTCGGCAGACCCAGCGCCTGATAGCGATTGAGCTCGTTAGCGGTGATGATGCCGCCGAAGGAGAAGCCGAAGTAGCTCGTCTCCCCAAGCCGCGGCTGGACCATTTTGTGATGGGCGTGCAGGTATGCCAGCGCGCCACGGATGCCGTTCGCCGATGAGGTGACGCAGGGATCGATGCTGATCGGCCCCGGGCAGGGGCTGGCGATGCTTGTCTGCCAGCGCGTGTAGATCACGACGTTGCCCTTCAAGGTCGTGTGACGGATCAGCGCCTGCATCGTGCTGTAGCCGGAGTACTCGAAGTAGCCGTGGTTGACTATCACCAGCGGCGCGGAAGGCGGCGTTGGCTCGACGGGCTCAAAGATGTACCACGCGTCATTCCCGCTTCCGCCGGCCGTCACTTTGACGCTCCCGAACGGAGTCTGACCGCCGCCCGGCCCTGTTTTCGGCTGCGGCCGCTGCGTGATGCTCGCTTGCGCGCGCGGGACACCCACGGCCGCTGTCGCCCCCAAAGTGGCGGCGATCACCGAGACAACCACGGCGGCGATCGTGGGCCACCGTACTGAGCGCGACAGTGCCGGAAGATCCCATCTTGCGCCGCTCATCTCAAGCTCCTCGTTCTCGTGCCTTGAAGATTGCTCATCAACTGCGACGGATCGACGCCCGCCGTCAGAGGGTGTATGTGGTCAGCTGGTCGCGCGGGGTGCGGCCGAGCCGGAGGATCATCTCGGTGAAGGCGATCGCATGGGCACGGATGGCGTGATGGTTGAGCTTGTCCACGGTGCTGATGCCCCAGTTAAGGAGGTACGTCGGCCCGGCGATGTAATTGGCGTCGGCGATCCCACCGACGGCGAACAGGTACTGGCCCTCGCCGGGCCAGGCGGGGTTGCCGGCCACGCCGGAGGCGGTGGGGTCGAGTGGTTTGAGCACCTCCCCGGAGTTCGTTGCTGCGCGCTTGATCGCGGCGGCGGAGGCGTCGACGAGCGCTCGCGAGCCGGGGGCGAAGATCGCGGCCGCCTCAGCGTGGCCGGTGAAGCCCGGGTGCCCAGGCGAGACCTCAAGCCATTCACGGTCGCTCGAACGGTGAGCAACGGCTAGGACCGGCGTCACCGGGGCCGAGCCGATGGCAAGGCCAGAGCGGGCGCCGCTGTTGCGAGCGCCGACGGTGGGTGCGCCGGCGACGTTTGGGGTCAGGTGGGACCGGTTGGGGCGCGCCTGTGTTCCGTTCGGCGGGGGTCCAGCACGGAGGGCTTCCGCTGGAGGCGACGATTTGCTAGGCCCCGGCCAGCTCACGGGCCGTCGCGACGACCTCGGAGACGAGGGTCGCGAGGTGCTCGGAGGCGGTGTCCGGGTGCAGGATGCAGGCGCGCAGCGTTTCGCGGCCGCCGAGGATGGTGCCGGTGACGAAGGCACGCCCGCGCGCCTGGATCGCCTCGGGTAGCGCGTGGTTGAGCTCGTCAAACCTCGCTGGTGGACAGCCCGCTGGACGGGCGCGGAAGGCGACGATAGAGGTCTCAGGCGAGGCGGCCAGCTCCAGCTCGGGCTCGCGCTCGACCAGCGTCGCGAGGTCGCGAGCGAGTCGGTTCGCGCGCGAGACCTGGGTGGCGAGGCCGACGCGCCCGCGCGCGGCGATGGTCGCCCAGATCTTGAGCGCACGAAACGGTCGCGTCTGCTCGGGGCCGTACTCGGCGAACGTGCCGACCGGCGCGCCGGTGTCCTGGCGCAGGTATGGCGGGATGAGGCTGAACGCGTCGCGGAGGTCGTCGCCGCGTTGCACGAGCGCGCAGCCGGCGTCGACGGGGACCCCGAGCCATTTGTGCGGGTCGAGCGCCAGCGAGTCGGCCCGCTCCATGCCGCGGAAACGGTGCGCGATGGCCGGGTCGAGCACCCCGAACGCGCCGTAGGCGCCGTCGATGTGGAACCAGAGGCCCTCGGCGCTGGCAACGTCGGCGAGCGCCTCGAGCGGGTCGATCGCGCCGGTGTTGACGGTCCCTGCCGAGCCGACGAGCAGCGCCGGCACGGCGCCGTTCGCGCGATCCGCGGCGATCGAGGCGCGCAGGGCCGCGGCGTCAAGCCGGCCTGCGTCGAGCGGCACGTCACGCATCGCCCCGCTGCCCAGCCCGAGCAGCTCCAGTGCGCGCCGCACGCAGCTGTGGGCCTCGGCCGGCACGTAGGCGACGAGCCGCGGCGCGCCAGCGAGGCCGTCGCGACGGACGTCGTGGCCGACCGCCCCCAGCGCGCGCCCGCGAGCGCCGGCGAGGCAGACGATCGTCGCGGCAGACCCGCCGCTCGTGAGCAGGCCGTCTCCCGGCGCGTGGGGGAAGCCGACGAGCTCGGCCAGCCAGCGGACCACCGCGCGCTCGAGGTGGACGTCGGCATGGTCGCCGGCGACCACGCTCGGGTTCATCGCGGCGGCGGCCAGCGAGGCCGCGATCCCCGCCGGAGACGGCGGCGGGTTGACCCAGCCGAAGAAGGCGGGGTGGCCATTGCCCATGGCATGCGGCAGGACGTCGCGCAACGCGGTCGCGACCAGATCATCGAGCGTGGCCGCGCGCTCCGGGAGGGGCAGGTCGAGCAGTCGCTCGCGCAGGACGTCCGGGAGCGGCTGCCAGACGGGGCGCGACGGCAGCGCTGCGAGATAGTCGGCGACGCCGTCCACCAGCGTCTGCGCTGCGCAGCGGAACGCCTGCAGCTCTGCGCCGGTATCCGGTTCGCTCACGGCGCAAGCATAGGATCCGCGCCGCCTGGCGAGAACCCTCGCCTCCGCCGCTGTGGACGTCACAGGGCGGCCGACGACCGGAGGCTCGAGAGTCCGGATTCGTCACCCGGATGGCGAAGCTTGACGCTTCAGGCCGATCCGTGCCGCAAGGCAGGGCGTAGGCGCACGTCGGGGTCCTCGACGCCGTCCGTGCTATTCACGTTCGCGAAGCTGCGTGCCGGACGCTGGCATCCAGAGTGCTCACAGCCGAGGGTGTCCCATACATGGCCCGAACTGCGCAGATCTGACCGCTCTCAGCTGAGCCAAACGAACTATGACTGCCTGAGGACACCACAGAAGGTCTGCAATTGAACACCTCTATCCGAAGGCCGTGGGCTCGAGCCCCACCGGCGGCATCAGAAAGCCCAGACAGGGGCAATTACGAGGGGACGCGGTTCCGCGGAACCGAAATATGCCCCCAGCGTTGAACTTATGCACAGCTACGACTCGTGCGTCTGTATAGATGGCAGGTAATCGAGGTTGGGGGTAGTCCACTAAATCGATCGCCCTGGGGCCTTAAGGATCCAGACTGTGATCAAGCCAACCAGACTCAGGACCAAGCGCGACACTTTCGAACAACGGACACCGAGGGGACTTGCAACGCCAGTAGCGCGGCCGTCCAGCTCTGAACGCATGTCTTCGCAGGAGCGGGCATCACAATTGCGGGGCGAGATCAGGTGGTCTTGCGCCGGCGCACGAGCCAGACGGCGACGCCGGTGGCGACGACGCCACCCACGACCAGCGCGACGATCGGTGCGGCAGCAACTCCCCCGCTACGTCTACCCGCGACCGGGGGCGCGGTGGATATGGAGGTGACTGCGGATGTGGTGGCCGGGTTCTTGACGGTTGTGGTGGTGGACGGCGCGTTCTGAGCCGCAGAGGCCTTGAACGCGACGATGTGATCGGCGGAGGCTGCTAGCAGGAGGCCATCGGCCACGCTGGGGGTCGGAAAGTGATTGGCTGGCACCCCAATCGATGTCTCCTGCTGGATGGCGCCCGTGGCGGGACTGAGACCGTAGAGGGTTCCGTTCTGGCCAATGGTCCACACCCGGGCGGCCGCGACGATCGGGGGCCCGCCACCCACATGCGATCTCCAGAGCACGTGCAGCGACGCCCGCGAGATGCCTACGTTCAACCCAACGATGCCGGACAAGCAGGGCAGGTAGATGGTGGTGCCCACTACGGCTGTCCCGCCGGCAACATCGCCGCTGCAGGCGGAGGCCTGTCGCGCGGCCTGTCCGCCGATACCCCCCAGATGGCTGCTCCTGAGTAGGTAGGCCGTGTGCGACTTGCCGGCCGCCAACACGTAACCACCGGGCAGGAAGGCCGGTTCTGTCGACAAGTCGAGGTCGTTGGCGTTGTTGGAGGCCCACGCACTGGGGGCGAAGTACTGGAGAAGACGCAGCGAGGAAGACAGTTCGAGCACCGAATCGCTGTAGTCGTACGCGGCCGCGGACGACATCACGGACCCGTTCCCGACGCCAGCCCAGATATGTCCCGCACTGTCGACGGACGGCGCAGCGCCACCCATCCAGATTGCGCCCTGGCTCTGGCCCCTCGCGGCGTCGACCGTAAATCGAGTCAGATCGCCGCCAGCCTCGGTGACGGCCACCAGTGATCCTCGGTAGGTCGAGCAATCCCCATAGTTGCCACCGAAACCGAAGACCACCCGGCCCGCGTCGAGGGTCAGTCCCGTGCGCTGCAGCAGCGCCGCCCTATCGGCCCCTGCCGGGTCGACGGCGCGGGTCATCTCGATACGGCCCGAACCGGTGTTCAGTCCGACGAGGATGTGGGCGGGACTGCCGTTGACCAGCTCATCGGCCACGACAAAGATCTCAGAGCGAGCCTGGTCGATCACCGGGGTGCCGGTGATCCCCACGGTGGGGGAGATGTTCCCGCACGGGAGAGATTGCGAACGAACGGAGGCCCCGACGTGCCTCGACCACACCATCTTGCCAGTGGCCGCGGAAAGGGCGTAAACCGTGTCGTTCTCGGTTGCCACGTAAACCTTTCCCGCGGCACCGAGCGGCTCTCCGAAGATCTCGCCATCGAGCCTGGGCGAGCTCCAGGCCTGCACCGACGTGTCAACTCGAGAAACGGACGACGCGACGCCGCTGCCCGCCCCGTCGTGGTGATAGACCGTCCACCCGCTTGAGTCAGCTGCGAGTGCTGACGCTCCGGGGATACCGACCACTACTAGGGCCGCCAGCAGGCTGCAGGCTCTGACACGCACGCGGGGGGGCTGCATCTCGCGAGGCTACCGGCAGCGAGTTGCCGTCGGTATGGCTATGAGCTGAATCGCAGGATCGTCACCGCGATGGCTCGGGCGACACGCACGAGGTCGTCGACCGATACCCACTCGTCGGCGGCATGAGCTCGCTCCAGTCCCGGCGGACCGAGCATCACACAGGGGATCCCGCGGGCGCAGAAGTGACGCATGTCGGCTCCATAGGGCACCCCACTGAGCGACGATGCGGGATCACACTGCTCGCGAGCGACGGCGTGGACCAGTTCCACGAACGGGTGCTCCGGTGGTGTCTGAGCGGGGGCGAACTGCCCACCCTCCCAGCGGATCTCCGTCGCCGGTCCGATGCCGTCGTGGGCCGATGCAACCGCCTGCTCCAGCGCGGCGCGCGCGTTCATGACACTGACACCGACCGCGACGCCCAGGCGCCCCTCGAACTCCAACTCATCCGGAACCTGGCTCGACCACCGCCCGGCCGTCACTCGGCCGACCGAAAGTGGATACGGGAGCTCCAGCCGTGCCATCAGGGGATGGGCAACATCCGAGTTGACCTCACGCTCGTGCTCGGCGAGAGCAGCATGTACGGAGATGAAGCGGTCGATCGCCGAGATCCCCTCGAGCCTGACGGCGGCATGCGCGCTGACGCCGCGGACAGTTCCGATGAACGTGAGCGCGCCACCGTGGGCTACGACCACGTCGAAGGCGGTTGGCTCGGGGATCAGACATCCGTCGAAGCGGTCATCGAGCTCGAGCGCGGCGAACGTTCCCAGGCCACCGTCCTCTTCGGAGCTGACCCCCTGCAGCACCACCTCTGCGACGGGCCGCCCGACGACTTGTCGCACGGCGCTCATCGCGTGCAGGGCGGCGATCACCCCGCCCTTCATGTCCAGGCTGCCGCAGCCGTAGACCTGCCCCCCAGCGACCTTCCCCTCGAATGGCGGGCGCTGCCAAGGCGCGGATCCAGGCCCAACCACATCGACGTGCCCGTTGAGGCACAGTCGCTGCGGGCCGGTGCCCGGAAGCGTAGCCGTGAGCCCGACCAGCTCCTCGCGGGGGGCCTCCTCACCCGGGTAGCCGGGCAGCGCGCGTAGAGCAGCGAGATCGTGCAAGTGGATCTGGGGGGCGAGGGCGTGCTGCTCGGCGATCGTCGCCAACTCTTCCACGGCCGGACGTTCGGCGCCCGTGGGACTCGCCGCGCGCACCATTCGCGCGACGTCGGCGGCGAGGTGTGCTGGGTTGATCACACCGAGCACCTCGTCCTCGATGTTCGGGGTCGTGCCCGCGCGTTGACTCTGCTTAGGTGGGTTCACGGGCAGCAATGATTGAAGCGGTACTTCATTCTTTACGGGACGGTGCATGCGGTTAGCACCGTCATTCGCGTGTTGACAGCCACCATAGACTCCCCACGAATGAAGCGCCACTTCAGCGTGCGACGAGTGAGGACGCGTGAGCAGCCTGGATGATGAGCTTCGGCTGGAGCTCGGACGTCACGTGCGCCAGCTCCGCCAAGCGCAGGATCTCACGTTGAAGGCGCTGGCCGAGCAGATCGGGGTGACCCCGTCGGCACTCAGCCAGATCGAGCGGGGCAAGAACGAGCCCTCGCTGGGAACCCTCTGGCGGCTGGGCGGCGCTCTCAAGGCATCGCTGTTCGACTTCTTCGCTCACGACCGGCTCGCCTCGGTCGATGTGACTCGGGCTGACGCTCGGACCGTCGTCGAGTTCGAGCGCTTCCGCTACGAGGCCATCGCCCAGAGCTCTCGTCGCACTATTGACTTGTTCATCCTGCGACTGGAACCCGGCCGTGGACCGGTCCGTGACCTGGTGCGCCACCCTGGTGAGGAGGCGGGGCTGGTGCTGAGCGGTTGCATGGAGGTGGTGGTGGCCGGAGAAGCGCACCGGCTCGGGCGCGGCGATGGGATCTGGTTTCTCAGCACGGAGCCTCACACGTTCGTACCCGTCGGGGATGAGCCCTGCGTCAGTGTCTGGGCCGACACGATTCCCGAGGCCGAGGGCGAGGGCGACGTCTGGAGTCGCTCGCTCTTCGGGTCTGGTGCGGAAACCAATGCAACCCCGGACGCGGCGTGCCTATGAGCACAGCGACGCAGTCGAGCGGTCCGCGTGTTCTCGCCCGGGCACGCCGCCAGCATGCTCTCGGGGTCGCTCGCGCGCTCCCGATCGACGTCCCTGCTCTGCGCAGGATGGTCCAAGAGCTGAGCACGATCGGCTCGCGGTCCGATGGCTTCCGAGTGACCGGCACGCCCGAGGACCTCCATGCGGCGACGCTGGCCAGCGAATGGATGCGCGAAGCCGGGCTGCAAGCGGTCGAGCTTGAGGAGGTGACCGTCGATGGCTGGCGTCTAGGTAATGCGTCGCTCACCTTGAACGATGAGCGGGTGATCCTGGGCGCCTCGCTGGGCGGTACTCCCGGTACCCATCAAGGAGGCATTAGCGCGCCGCTGGTCGACGTGGCTACCGGCGAGCGCCGGCACCTTGACCGGCTCGATGTGGCGGGGCGGATAGCGCTGATGGACTGGCACAGCCTGTCGGTGACGCCCGCCGATCGGGCCCTCGAACTGGGATTGCGCGGCGCGGTTGGGCTGGTCGTCGCATCCTTTGAGGGCGGACCGCTCTACCAGACCCCCGGCGCCGTCGGCAGCTTTGACTCTCATTGGCACTCCGGGGCCCCGCCAATCCTCACGATCTCGCGAGAGGACGCAGCATTACTGCGTGCCAAGCTACGCAGTCAGCCGGTCAGCGGGCGCCTGAAGATAGATGTCACCCTCACCTACGGCGCCGTGGGGACCAATGCCCTCGGATGGATGGAGGGCACCGACTCTGGAGCGCCGATAGTCATCGGCGCACACCACGACGGCTGGTTCAGTGCCGCGTTTGACAACGCCAGCGGCGTGGCGGCACTCATCGCTCTGGCCTCGGGACTTGCTGATCTCGGCTATCGGCCCCGCCATACCCTGTGCTTCACCTCGCGGACCGCCGAGGAGTACGGCCTCGCGCAGGCTCCTTTCGACTGGTGCGCGGGCGCGTGGCTGCAGGTCTCTGAGCGACACCCGGAGTGGGGCGCCGAGTCGCCATTTCACCTCTGCCTGGAAGCCAGCGGGCACCCGGCGCTGCGGTCGATCGTGGAGGCGCCGGTCGAGCTCGCCGGCTGGGCTCGGTCGGTCTGTCGCGCCGCCGACGCGGAAGGGTGGCTGACCTCGGGGTGGCGGGTCGGGCCGCCCGTGACCGGAACCGAGCAGTGGCCTTTCTTGGTGGCCGGGGTCCCTGGGGTGGCCTCCTACTGCTGGGAGACGGCGTTTCGCCGTCACACCTACCACACCCCGCTCGACACACCCGACCTGATCGATTTCGATCACCTCGCGCGTCTGATCCGCCTCAACGCGCTGCTGCTAATCGAGGCCGACACCGATCCGGAGGCGATCCACGACCACGGCGCGCGGGCGCGCCGGATCGTCAAGGTGGCTGCCGCCCTGGGAGCCGACGGCGAGTCACTGGCGAGGGCGGCACACATTCATGGCCACCGGCGCGGGCGTGAAACCTTCACTGCAGTTGGACGGGAGCTGCACGCCATCGACGCTCACGGCGAGATCGCGTATCCGCACACTCAGGCCGCCGCCGATGCCTCGCACCTCGACGCGGCACTCGTGGCGGTGCGCGACGGGGACGACCGCCGGGCCATTCGAGCTCTGGAGGCAGTCGGCTCAAATCGACTCACGCGCGTCCTTGGTGCCGAGGCCTTCGCCCTTCACCAGGCTCGCGAGCAGCCCGATGCACCGCGTCTCTCCTGGGCTGCCGCGAGCCACCTCACCGTCAGCCCGAATCTCTGGGCGGAGCTGGCGACGCTGCGCGGCGAGCGCGGCAGTCGCCCGAGCGGACCGTGGCTGGAAGCATCGCTGCGCCGCCATCGCGCACAGGTGCAGCGCGAACTGCGTCTGCGTACCCAGGCCATGGCGCGCGCCCTGAATGTCAACCCATCGGAGGCACTGTGACCCCTCGCACCATCACGTCGTCCCTGCTCACGGCGTCTCTCGCCCTGGCCGCCGTCGCGTGCGGCGGGGGATCGCACAGCAGCTCCACGCAATCCACGGGCTCAACCGCGACGGCCGGGTCGGCCACGGATTCCCCGCATCGGGGTGGGACGTTCACGATGCTATGGAACGGCGCGGGCTCGTCGATCGATACTGCGACCGACTACGACCAGAACTGGTTCCTCCTGCGGATGACCAGCGATGGACTGCTCGCGTATAAGCAGGTGAGCGGGCCGCAGGGGAACGAGTTGGTTCCCGATCTGGCCACGGAGCTTCCCAAACCGCAAGATGGCGGCTTGACCTATGTAGTGGCCGTACGTCGGGGGATCAAATTCTCGACCGGGACGATCGTCAAGCCCAGCGACTTCGCCTACACCTACACCCGGGAGTTCAAGATTCCGGGGCCGGGAACGGGCTTCTTCTCGCACCTGGTCGGCGGCTCAGTGTGCCTGAACTCGCCCAAGAAATGCGATCTCTCTCACGGAGTGGTGGCCAACGATGCGCAAAGCACGCTCACGTTCCACCTTTCCCAGCCAGACCCCAACTTTCTCCAGGAGCTGGCCTCGCCGTTCGGGTACGTCGTTCCCGCCGGCACCCCCAACCACGACATCGGCACCACGCCATTGCCGGCCACCGGGCCGTACGAAATCCAGAGCTACACCCCAAATCAGCAGATGATCTTCGTGCGCAACCCGGCCTTCAAGCAATGGTCGACCGAAGCGCAACCGGACGGCTATCCGGACAAAATCGTGATGAAGCTCGGGCTCCCGCTCGAGGACGCCACGACTGAGGTCGAGAAGGGCGAGGCGGATTGGATGTACGACATCCCACCGGCCGATCGTCTCAACGAGTTGGCCACGAAGTACGCGTCCCAGATCCACATCAATTCGACGCCGCAGGTCTACTACATGGCGCTCAACACCCGAGTCGCTCCGTTCAACAACCTTCTGGTTCGCCGTGCACTCAACTACGCGGTCGACCGAAGGGCCGTGGTCGGCCTGTTCGGGGGCCCGCGGCTGGCTCAGACCACCTGTCAGACACTGCCGCCAAACTTCCCTGGTTACTCGGCCTACTGTCCGTACACCGCGAATCCGGGGAGCGGCCAGTGGACGGCGCCCGACCTGGCGATGGCCAGGCAGCTAGTGGCGGCATCGCACACCCAGGGACAGACGGTCGCGGTCATAACCACCCCCGATGAGACGACCAAGAGCATCTCCCTGTATTTCGTCTCGCTGCTCGACAAGTTGGGCTACCGCGCTTCGCTCAAGACACTCTCGGCATCAGTGGAGTACCCGTACGTCCAGAACTCTCAGAACAAGCCGCAGATATCGGAGACTTACTGGGCGCCGGACTACAACGCGGCCAGCAACTTCCTCAACGTGTCCGTCGGATGCAGCGGGTTCACCCCTGGGTCCACCGCGAGCCCCAACCTCTCGGAGTTCTGCGATCCCGCAATTCAGAGGCAGACCGAGCACGCCCTGCAGGTACAGACGACCGACCCAACGGCAGCCAACCCGCTATGGGCAGCCATCGACAAGGCCGTCACCGACCAGGCACCCGAAGTGCCGCTGTTCGTGGCCGGCAAGCTGGACTTCCTGGCCAAGCGGGTCGGCAACTACCAGTTCAACCCCTCCGTGACCGGGCGCTTCATGATCGATCAGGCCTGGGTGAAGTGAGCACGGCGGTCCCGGCGGAGCCCCCCGGCTCCCCTTCCGCCTCGCCCGTGGTCGGCGTCGGTGAGCTCACCGACCGCCCGGGTCGCAGCCCCTCAGCCCTGGCTGCTCGGCGACTGGTGCGCAACAGAGCCGCGGTCGCCTCGCTCGTCATCCTGGTGGTGATCGTCCTCAGCTGCGTGGCGGCTCCGCTGTACGCCCACGACATCGCCCACACCAACCCGTTTGACTCAAGTCTCAGCGGCACGACGATCGTCAACGGGAAGCTGACGCCGGTGATCGTGCCCGATCCCTCCGGGCTGGGCTCCACACCGATCGGGCCGACGCTTCAGGGTCACTACTTCCTGGGCGCCGACACGCAGGGGCGAGACGTAGCGGCCAGGCTGCTCTACGCCGGGCGGATCTCGCTCGTCGCGGGATTCGGAGCCGCGATCCTCACGGCCGTGCTGGCCACCATCATCGGGCTGATCGCGGGGATGGCGGGCGGCCTGATCGACGCGATTCTCTCCAGACTGCTCGAGCTGCTCTGGGCCTTTCCCGTCTACCTTCTGGCCGTTTGCCTCTCGACGGTCCTGCTGCTGCAAGGAATCAAGCTTGGGCCGATCACGGTCAGCCCAAACAGCATCTGGCTACCGATTACGATCATCGGCGTCGTCTACATCCCCTACCTCGCCCGCCCGGTCCGCGGCGAGGTGCTGGCGGCCAAGGAGCGGGATTTCATGCAGGCTGCCGTGGCGCAGGGCGCGTCCTGGCTGAGGCTGGTGTTCGGCGAATTGCTGCCCAACGTCCTGCCGCTGGTGATCGTCTTTTTCCCGCTTTTGATCGCCACCGACATCCTGACCGAGTCGGCTCTCTCCTATCTGTCGATCGGTGTCCAGGCCCCCCAGGCCAGCTTGGGCACGATGGTGTCAGACGGTCAGAGCCAGCTCTACACCCGGCCGTGGGTCTCGATCGGGCCGGGTCTGCTGATCGTGATCGTGGTCGTCGCGCTCAACGTGCTCGGCGACGGAGTCCGCGACGCGGTTGACCCGCGCGGTGGCCTGCCCACCCGCCGGGACCTGCGTCGTCGCCGCCGGCGAGCAGGTCTGTCCGCGGGAGGAAGTCCGCTCAGATGATCGCCTTCGCGATTCGACGATTGGCCGCGGCGGTGATGGTGATGTTCGGCCTAAGCGTCATCGTCTTCCTCATCTTCTTTGCCACGCCCGGGATCGATCCCGCCCGGCAGCTGGCCGGCAAGGATCCGAACCCGGCAACTGTGGCGGCGATCCGTCACGATTTCGGCCTCGATCGGCCGTTGCCCGAGCAGTACCTACTGCTGATGAAGCACTTGGTCATCGACCGGGATCTGCAGTCCTACTCAAACCGCGGTGTCAGGGTCATCCCGGAGATCCTTACAGCGGCACCGGTGACGCTGTCGTTGGTTCTCGGTGCCGCGGTGGTATGGATCGTGGTCAGCGTCGCCCTCGGGGTGGCTGCCGCCGTGCTCCGAGGGTCACTCTGGGACAAAGCCCTGATGGCGCTCGCGCTGATCGGGATCTCGATGCCGGTGTTCTGGCTCGGCGAGGTAGCAAATCTGTTCACCCAAGACCGATGGCACGGCTTCTTTCTGTTTTCGTGGATCCCGCCCTTGGGCTACACCCCGTTTGGGACCGATCCTGTGCTGTGGATGCGCCACCTCGTCGTTCCGTGGCTCGTCCTCGCGACGCTGTACATCGGGCTCTACGCCAGGATCCTTCGTGCCGCGGTGATCGACACCGAGACCCAGGACTTCGTGCGCACGGCGCGGTCCAAGGGTATCTCGGAGCGCCGGGTACTCATCCGCCACGTACTGCGCACCTCGATGATCGGCTTCGTCAGCGTCTTTGGGCTGGACTTCGGAGCGCTCGTAGGCGGCGGCGCGCTCCTGGTCGAGGTCGTGTTCGGTCTGCCCGGCGTCGGCCAGCTGACCTACCAATCACTCCAAGGTCTCGACCTGCCGGTGATCATGGCCACCGTGCTCTACGGCGGCTTCTTCATCGTCGTCGTCAATGCTCTAGTTGACATGCTCTATGCGCGACTGGACCCGCGCATCAGAGAGGTGTGATGGAGTCCGAGTCGCTGCTCTCTGTGCGTGACCTGCACGTCCGCTTCAGCGGCGACGCGGGGACCACCGTTGCGGTGGACGGTGTGTCTTTCGACCTGCGCCCCGACGAGGTGCTCGGCATCGTCGGCGAGTCGGGCTCCGGCAAGAGCGCAACGGTCATGGGCATGATCGGTCTCCTAGATCCGAGCGCGACCACCGAGGGCGAGGTCTTGTTCGGCGCTCGCAACCTCCTGGAGGTGAGCGAGGCCCAGCTGCGTCGGGTGCGCGGCGGCGAGATTGCCATGGTTTTTCAGGACCCGATGACCTCGCTCAACCCGGTGTACCGCGTCGGCTGGCAGATTGCCGAGCAGCTGCGTGAGCACACGCAGCTGAGCGAGGCGGCCATCCAGGACCGTGTGATTGAGCTGCTGCGGTCGGTCGGGCTGCCCGACGCCGATCAGCGCGTGCACGACTTCCCTCATCAGCTCTCGGGTGGCATGCGCCAACGGGTGATGATCGCCCTGGCCCTGTCGTGTGACCCCAAGGTCCTAATTGCCGACGAGCCAACCACCGCCCTTGATGTAACGATCCAAGCGCAGATCCTCGATCTGATCCGCATCTTGCGCGTCGAACATCGCTCCTCGGTGATCCTCATCACGCATGACATGGGCGTGATCGCCGAGATGGCCGAGCGGGTGATCGTGATGTACGGCGGGAAGGTCGTCGAGCAGAGCACCACGACCTCACTATTCGGTGACCCGCTTCACCCGTACACGTGGGGCCTGCTGGGCTCGATCCCCCGTCTGGGCGGCCCCCGGCCGCGGCGGTTGAGTGCGATTGCCCCCGCATCTGCCGAAGGCGTCGACACTCGGGGGGCTTGCGTCTTCGCCTCGCGCTGCCCGCACCGCTTCGAGCCGTGCGCGCAGATGCCGCCCCTCGTTGACCGGCGCGGCGACGAGCATTTCGACGCGTGCCATCTGCCGGTCGACCAGCGTCCCACGCTGCGCGAGCGCGCCCTGGCGCGTTTCGAGGCCGCGCGGTGAGCGACGCGCCTGTCCTCTTGCGGGCCACCGGTGTCCGAAAGCACTTTCCGGTGCGCAGCTCGGGGGTGCTGCGGCGCGAGGTCGCCCAGCTGAAAGCCGTCGACGGCGTCGACCTGGAGGTCGGCCAGGGAGAGACGCTCGGGCTCGTCGGCGAGTCGGGATGCGGGAAGTCGACGCTAAGCCGCTGCCTGATGCGCCTGACCGACCTCACCGCGGGAAAGGTTGAGGTCGACGGCCGGGACATCTCCGGGATGTCCCGCGCCGCCCTTCGCCCGGTGCGGCGAGAGATGCAGATGGTCTTCCAGGATCCGTACGCGTCACTGAACCCTCGCCAGCGCGTGCGCACGATCATCGGACTGCCGCTGCGCATCCACCACGCTGTCCCCCGGCGCCAGATCAACGCCCGCGTCCACGAACTGCTGGACGTCGTCGGTCTGCGCCGCGAGCACGCCGACCGCTTCCCGCACGAGTTCTCCGGCGGCCAGCGGCAGCGCATCGGCATCGCGCGAGCGCTGGCGCTTCGACCGCGACTGCTGATCGCTGACGAGCCCGTGTCCGCTCTCGACGTATCGGTGCAGGCACAGGTGATCAACCTGCTGGCCGATCTGCGCGACGACTTTGGCCTCGCCTGCCTCCTCGTCGCCCACGACCTGTCGGTCGTGCGTCAGGTCTCGGACCGGATCGCGGTCATGTACCTCGGTCGCATCGTCGAGGTCGGCCCTGTCCTGGAGGTGACCGCCTCCCCCACGCATCCCTACACCGAGGCGTTGGTCTCCGCGGTCCCAATCCCTGACCCCAACATAGCCGTCCGCCGTGAGCGGATCGTCCTGCGCGGTGACGTCCCCAGCCCCGTCTCACCGCCGGCCGGCTGTCGCTTCCATCCCCGCTGTCGCCACGCCACCGACATTTGTCGCACTGAGGATCCGCCGCTCGTCCCGCACCGCGCAGCGGACCACCTCGCCGCTTGTCATCACCCGCGCAACGTCTCGAAGATCTGAAGGGAGTGGCGCGTGCCGGCCCAATCGCCGCGGCCGGTACGCGGGTCCAGCTTGACGCTTCAGGCCGATCCGTGCCGGACAGACTCGACATTAGTGCTGTCCTGAACGAGGACGAAGGGCCGCGTAGTAGCCAGCGCCGTACCGCGGGCGCTCACCCGGTCCGCCGTTGTCGCGGTCGCCGGCCGCGATGGCCGAGGCGTGGAACTGATCGGCGGTGGTGCGATCTGGAGCCGGAAATGCGATGTGCAAGTGTTCCGTGACGCCACGATGTCGGTCCGGTCGTGGGTGGGGCCGATCCCTCCGCCCGAGGGGCCGTTGGGACGCCGGCCCGCGTACGGTCGACTGACACAGAAGACTCATACGCCCGTAGAGAACGGAACGAACCTGCAAACAGGGCTTTTACCCGAGGAGAAGGGCAGTCTCTGGCCGGCCGCCACAAGGCTTAGAGCCACCGAAAAGAGAGCGGCTCGGCGTGCAGGTCTATAGGTTCTGCGAGCCTGTCTCGGTGAGGAGCGGTCGCGATGAGCATCTCCGGCAGACGGCTGTGGCTGCTGAGCTCAGGCAGCAGCTGATCGCGCTGCCCGACGCCGCGGTGCGACGTGATCGAGCCGCTGGCCGAGTCGCTGTGATCACGGGAGTGTTCTTCGTCGTGGCGGGGTTGGTCAAGTTTGTCTTTCACGCCTGGGAGTTGAAGGCGTTTCGCGCTTTTGGCCTGCCGTGGCCGGATGTTTCGGAGTTGTTCGCCGGCGTGCTCGAGGTCGGCGGTGGCGTACTTCTGATCGCCAGGTCGCTGGTGGTGCCCGTTTCGGCGCTACTCGCGGCCACGATGGTCGTGGCGATCGGCGCCTCCGGTGTTGGCCACGGCGATGTGATCCCCAGTCTCACCCTTGCGCCGGTTCTCTTGGGGTCTTTGGTGTGGTTGACGGCCCGCTCGACCAATCGCAGGTAACGCAGCACCCTCAGGCGAGCGGACGCTGGGCAGGCCGCTGCAGGCCGCCAGCGAGTTTGCTTCGCTCTGTTGATGGCGGATCTGCTGTTGGTCGCGCGACCGAGCGCGAGCTGTCGCTGTCGACGGAGCGATCAGCTTTGCTGTGGCATCGGGCCCGTTAAGGCCGCTGTCGCGACAGCGCAGATGCTGGCAGAGGCGCAATTCAGTGCCGTTCTTCACGCCGGAATCGCCGGCGGGACCGCGCTGGCGCCGAGAAACGGTGGTGACCGGGATCGGAGGCCGCGCGGCGTCGGTGCTCGCAGAAGCGGCTCGCATCCTGCGGCCCGGTGGCGTCTTCGCCGCGTATGACTACGACGTCCCTCCGGTGGTTCAGCCTGAGGTCGACCGGGCGTTCGCCTCGCACCTCGAAGCCCGCCGAGCCGCCCGGGTTCGCCTCGGACTGGAAGCGGGCGCTGCCACCTGGCCAAAGGAGCAGCACGTCGAGCAGATCCGCCGGATCGGACTCTTCCGGCACACCCGCGAGTTGGTCTGCCACGGATTTGGGTTTGCCGACGCTGACCGTGTCATTGGCATGGCCGAGAGCATCGGCGGACCCCGCACGATCTTCGGCGACAAAGCATCCGAGGTCACCAGCACCTTCGGGGGTCTGCGCGAGACCGCGGCTCGCAGACTCGGTAAGCAGGAACATCCGATGACTGTCTGCTACCGAATCCGGGCCGGTATGAAGTAGCTCTCCAGACCGAGGACGCCCCAGCGCACCAACATGGCCGGTCACGGGTCGACGAGCACAACCGTGCCGGCCACACGGTCCGCGGCGTCCAACCTGCAGAGCGCGTCAAGGAATGCATCGCGCCCGTCACCGATCGGGGCGAAGTAGTCGTCGTCTGCGGCCTCGACATCGGCTAGCGCGCTCGCCACTCCTGCGCGAGCGCGGGCCGTCATTTGCAGCCGACGGGTCCTGGCATCTAAGGGGTCGATCGCTCGCTCCAGCAATCCGCGCGCCTCAAGCTTGCGGATTACCTGGCTGGTCATCATTGGATCAGTTCCGGCCTGCGCGGCGAGTCGAACCTGGGTGGGCGGCTGACCGTCGTGCTCCTCTAACCACCAGAGCGACGCGAGAAGCACGAACTGCACGTGCGTGAGGGCATGCGGCGTCAACACGAGACGCATCCTTCGCTGCCACGCGAGGGTGGTGCGCCACAGCAGAAAACCGGGGCTCTGCTCTGGCGTCTGGAACCTTGAGCTTGGCCGCGAGGTGGCTATGAGGAGCGCTCCGCCGCCTGACGGATCAAAGACGCGATCGTGTCGGGAAAGTCAGCCGTAATCATCGGCCCGACATCCTGAGCCTGATCCTTTGGGCCGTCGATCTCTGCCGAGTAGGTGATCCGCAAACGACCCGACGGCAGTGGCTCCAATAGGTGCGAGACGCGTACAACAAGCGCGCCGACCGGCGTCTCGTCTACGAATTCGCGCCGCGGGTCGACTCTAGCCAGCCGGTAGCGCAGCGGTTCTTGACCGACGAACTTCATGGTGCCGGTCGTGCCTGCCGCGAACGGTCCGTCGCGCGTGACGTGCTCAGCCTGTGCATCCCAGCTAGGCCAAGTTGTGACGTCGGCGTACAGCGACCAGATCGCCTCGGCGGTGACGTCGGCTTCAACGGCGTGGGTATATGTGAATGAAGGAGACATGCGCGCATACTATATGTGCGCATACGAGATGTCAAGCAGACGCTTCAAGATCAGAGGCTTCTGGTGCCGGAAGTGCTCCTCTCCGCGCCAGCGAGCGCCTAACGCGTCGTGCCGCGATCTCGCCAGCCATTTCGCTATCACTCTGATCGACCACGAGAAGCGCCAGACGGGTAATAGGTGTAGACGACGTCGGACCCAACCTCGGGAGGCATCTATGTCAACGCTCGGCCGTAAGATCGGAAGGAAGGCGACGAAGGCGACGGTTCGACACTCCGCACGCGGGCTCGCCTCCAAGGCAAAACGCAGGCCCCTGCGCAGCGCCGGGCTGCTCGCAGTCGGCGGCGTCGTCGGTGCCACGGCTGGCTGGTTCGCGGGACGAAAGACCGCGTGACTGCGGAGCTCCGGCCGTAGTTCCACGGCAGCGGGTTTGCGCTCGTGCCAGCGTCGTTTCTGCGCCGAAAACCGCTCTCGACTCAGCAACTCGGGGCTCTGGCCAGACCGGCCGCCCATGCGATCCCACCCGAGACCAGCTCGAGCTGGCGACGGTCGCTCCAGGTCTGGGGGAAGTGGCCCAGGGCGTCGTAGAACGCGCGGCCGTTGCCGCTGCGCCGGCACCAGGCAAGCGGGCGGTCCGGCCCCCCGCGAGACGTGGCGAGCCGGATGAGGACGTGGACATGGGGACGCGGATCGTGCTTGAAGACGTAGAACTCCTCATGGATCCTGAAGCTCGACGGGAGCGCTCGAGTGGCGGGGGTGCTGCGGTCCTCGACGACGACCCGCTCGGTGCGTGGCACTGGGTGGTGGCTGAACTCAGCGCCGATCAGCTTGATGTACGCCGGCCAGTGGTGGAAGGTGTCCGTCGCGGAGTGAAAGCCGATCAGCCCGCCGCCACGGTGCACGAAACCCACGAGCGCGAACTTCTCTGAGCTGCTGAGTGGGAGCTCGCCCGTCGTCAGCAGGAATATGACCGCGGCGGCACCTTTCAGCGCCGTCGGGGTTAGCGTCGCCGCGCTCGGAATAAGAATCAGGCGGTAGCGCCCGTCGCGGGCGGCCACGCGACGGAGCCCGGCCATGGCCCACGGGATCGAGGCGTGGTGGTAGCCGAGCGTCTGCGTGAGCACGAGCACTATGCGGCCCGGTTGCGCAGCTCTCGCGGGCGACGCAGTGGCGGCGCGGGAGACGCCGCCGGAAGTGCCGCACGCCGCGATCGAGGCAGCGATTGCGGCTATGGCTGCCAGCCTGCGAACGGCACTAGCCCGCGGCGACCGCCGCCGGAGCGTGGCCCGGGTCTCACGGTCCGGAGGGCAGCACCTCGGCCAGGAACTGCCCATCAGTTGACGCCGAACTGGCTACGAGCGACGAGTGTCGCAAGCCTGCGTCCGAACTGACGGCGCGCACGCAGTCGCGCGCGACCGGCAGGTGCGAGCTTCCAACGGCGGCTGCTGGCGTCTCGGTGGCTGCGCACGAGACCCGCGGCGCAAGCAGCGCCTAGGCGTGCAGGGAGAAGGGTGGGTAGCGGTCGGTTGCGAGCAGGAACGCATACGCCTGCACGCGCACGCTCCAGCGTCCCACTCCGACCACGAAGTCGAACAGCCCGCGCGGGTAGCGGCCGGTGAACAGGATTGCGAACCAGGCGATGATCACGCATACGAGCGCGGCGATGCCGAGGAAGAAGAGCGCAATGTAGTGCGGGATAGCCAGGAACCATTTCACGAGTGGCAGCCAGCGGTTCAGATCGGTCCGTGCGTCGGGGTAGGGGATGTCCAAGCGCAGCGACTGACGCTCATCGGTCGACGGGTAGCGGTCGTCGAGCAGTGCCGCGTACAGCGCGACGCGCGTAGAGAAGCGCGTCAATTCGAGGTTCCAGTCAAACCACCAGCGCGGATACTTCTGGCGGAACAGGATCATCAGCAGTGGCGCGGCGAAGAGAATGCCGCCGGCGCCCGCGACGACGGTCCTCGTCGTTTCGGTTGCGCCGCTGCCCACCGTGGTGCTCCAAGTCGCGCCCGCTACCGTGCCGAGCACAATTGCGATCGGGATGATCGTGAAGATCCGGAGGGCGGTCGTCAGCCGGTTCAGCGGGCGGTCCGGATACTCGACGCCGAGCTGGACGGGATAGCCAGCGGTCGCATTCATATCATCACGCTCGTCCACGAGGTCTCTAAGAGCGCTCGAGCGCAACCTCGGGGGCGGGAGGGCGCGGTTCGGGGAGGCGGAGGATGCTTCGCGTCCACTTAGGCATCCACCAGTTCGCGTCGCCGAGCAAGCGCATTATCGCCGGTACGAGAAGAGCGCGGATCACCGTCGCGTCGAAGATGATCCCCGCCGCGAGCCCGATGGCGAACACCTTGACCTCGAAGCCCGGGCTCGACGACAGGACGAGGAACGCGCACATGAGGATCAGCGCGGCGCTCGTGACGAGCTTCCCCGTTCGCGCGAGGCCGAGCTCGATCGCGCGGTTGGTTGAACCCGTCTCGTCGTACGCCTCTCGCATGCGGGTGAGCATGAACACCTCGTAGTCCATCGAGAGCCCAAATAGGAAGGCGAAGATCATGATCGGGATCCAGGGTGTGATCGACTGAGTGGCACTGATTCCCCAGAGCGAAGAGCCGTGTCCCTCCTGGAAGATGAAGACGACGATCCCGAATGCGGCGGCAAGGGACGCTAGGTTGAGGATCACCGCCTAGATCGGCAGCACGATCGACCGGAACGCACGCGCCAGCAGGATCAGGGTCAGGATCAGCACGAACGCGAGCACGTACGGGAAGTTGCCGTAGATGGCGTGCACGAAGTCGCGGTCAACTGCGGCAACCCCGGTGAGCGTGCCGCTGCCGCCCCTCAGCGTCTGGTCGACGTGGTCGATGATCCCCTGGATTCCGGAGGAGGACCCATCGACAGCGGGGAACGCCTCGACGAGCGAGTCCGCACCACGATGCCACGATGCCGGCGCGATGGCGCCGACCACGCCCGGCACGCCGCGCACCTTGGCGGCGATCGCCTGCGCGTTTCCGCCGTTCTCCACCAGCACGTCGAGCGGCTTCATGACTCCCGGGCTTATCCCAGCGGAGGCAAGTTGGTCTCGGCCGGCAATCGCACTGCCGCTACCAGGGAAGTTCTTCAGCTGCGACTCGCTCGGGTTCAGCTGTGTCCCCAGCGTCGCGA
This sequence comes from Actinomycetota bacterium, assembly GCA_030948665.1. Classification (GTDB taxonomy): domain Bacteria; phylum Actinomycetota; class Thermoleophilia; order Solirubrobacterales; family Solirubrobacteraceae; genus Palsa-465. The sequence continues at coordinate 22,734 of JALYZY010000166.1, forward strand.
GCACCGCGACGATAGCCAAGCCGACGATCGCCACCGGCACTGGACGGCGCAGCACGAGCCGCGCCCAACGGCCCCAGGGACCGTCCTCGGGATGGCCGCGATCGACCAGGCGCTTGGGCATCACACGCACGCTGTTGATCCTGGTGCCGAGCACCGCCAGCATCGCCGGCAGCAACGTGATCGCGGCCAGCACCGACACCGCAGGAATGAGCATGCCGCCAAGCCCCATTGAGCGGATGAACGGCACCGGCAGTACGAGCAGAGAAAGCAGGCCGACCGCCACCGTCGAGCCGGAGACGATCACCGATCGCCCGGCACGCCTCATCGTCGCGACCAGAGCCGACTCCACATCTCTGCCCTCGCGCAGCTCGTCGCGGAACCGGAAGATCATCAGCAGCGCGTAGTCGATGGCGACGCCGAGGCCGACGAGCGCGATCAGGAACTGGACGATGACCGAGACGTCCGTGACGTACGTGAGCAGCCAGACGAGCGTGAACGTGTTGAGGATCGCGGTCACGGCAATGGCGAGCGGGATCGCGACCGCCGGCAGCGTTCCGAACACGAACAGGAGGATCACCAACGCGCCGACGCCGCCGATCAGGGCCTCCGTCAGCACGCTCGGGCCGGTTCCGCCCCCGCTCGACGCGTCGACCATCGGTAGGAGGCCGGTGAGATGCGTCTCGACGCCCGGCGGCGCGTTCGCCCGTAGCGCAGCTCTCACCGCCTTGACGCGAGGGCTTTTCGAGAAGGTGTTCTGACCCGGTGGATAGATCTCGGCGAACATCGTGTGGCGGTCGCGCGAGACATAGACGCTGCTGTGCGTGTCGAAGTACGAGCTGACGCGCGAGCCCGGGTTGACTGCCGCGGCCTTGGCGATCGCCGGTGCCAGGTTTTGCTTCGTGACGTCGCCGGCCGACTTGAGGACTGCGACGAGCGGTGCCTGCTCGCCTGTCCCGAACGTCTTCAGCGCCTTCTGGTTCGTCTCGTACGCGGAGTAGCCGGGGATCGAGAACGACTCGAACCAGCGGCCGGAAACGCGCGCCGTCGCGAAGAGGCCGAATGCGGTGAGCAGGATCCAGACTCCAACAACCAGCTTGCGGTGTCCGTGGACGGCGTGAGCGAGGCGCGCGAGCACGCTTGAGGTTTTACCTGTCGGGCCGGGGCGGTGGGCAGGTGTCCGGTGGTGCGGTTATCCAC
>JALYZY010000211.1 GCA_030948665.1 Actinomycetota bacterium
CTCACCCAGTCCTCAGTCGCCGGCGGATCGATCGTGAACCTTTCTCTGCAGTTCAGCGGGGGCGCCCACGGTTCTTTGCGGATCCGGTTGGGGGGCGCGGCCAATCCGGGGGGTGGCGTGTCGATGACCGGCAGCCAGGTCGACCTCATCGCTCGTGGTCTGAGCTCGGTCGCACAGGGGCGGGTCGTCTCCCTACAGGGGCAGCAGATCGTGGCTCGCGTCAGCGACGCCTCCCGGACTGTCATCGACCTCCACGCGAACCTTCAGATAGACCAGAACAGCGGCGCGGTCACCGGTCGGCTGTTGGGTAGCGGCCCGGGGTCAGGCGGGCAATGAGCACCGGCCATAGCTTGCTTCCGCGATTGCTCGCCGGACTCGACGCCGGCGCCGGCCCGATGACCCTCGCCGAGCACGTTCGCATCCACGGGGAGATGCCACGACCCGCCGCCCACGAGCTGATCGAGGAGGTCGAGCAGTCCGGCTTGCGAGGCCGCGGCGGGGCGGACTTCCCGGCCGCTCGCAAGCTCCGGGCAGTGGCCGGGGAGGGCCCTCGGCGGCGAGGAGCGGGGCGGCCGAGCGCGGTGATCGTCAATGGCAGCGAGACCGAGCCGGCGAGCGGAAAGGACCGGCTGCTGCTCTCGCGGCTGCCGCATCTGGTCCTCGACGGCGCGGTTCTCGCCGCCACTGCCGTCGGCGCACGCGAGGTGATCGTCAAGGTCGGAGAGACCGCGCGTAATTCGCTGCGGGCGCTCGACGTCGCGATCGCAGTGCGCGGCGCGGATCCCGTGCCGATTCGTGTAATCGGAGCGCCGGAGGGCTATGTCGCCGGGGAGGAGAGCGCAGTCATCCACTATCTGAACTCGGGTCACACCTTGCCGACGTTCGTCCCCCCGCGCCCGTTCGAGCGCGGCTATAAGGGGCGACCCACTCTGATTCAGAACCCGGAGACGCTCGCGCAGATGGCGCTGATCGCGCGCTTCGGCTCGCACTGGTTCCGGGAGCTCGGAACCCCGGCCGACCCCGGCTCGGCGCTGGTGACGATCTCCGGGGCGGTCAAGGCGCCGGGCGTCTACGAGCTTGCGTTCGGCACGCCGTTGACGGACCTGCTCGCGGCTGCGGGCGGTTCCGCGGAACCGCTTCAGGCGCTCCTTGTGGGTGGCTACTTCGGGACGTGGGTCGACAGCTCCCGGGCCTTCAGGCTGCGGCTGGCGCGCGAGGATCTTCGATCGGTCGGTTGCTCGCTCGGCTCCGGCGTCCTGATCGCGCTGGGGGAGAGCGCCTGCGGTCTGCACGAGAGCGCTCGGGTGATCTCATATCTCGCCGCGGAGTCTGCCGGGCAGTGCGGTCCGTGCCTGCACGGCCTCCGCGCCGTCGCGGATTCTGTGGTGGCGCTGGCGGACGGGATCGCACACCCGAGGGAGCACGACCGCGTGCTGCGATGGTCCAGTGAGATCACCGGTCGCGGGGCCTGTCATCACCCGAACGGAGCAGCGCGGTTCGTCGAAAGCGCGCTGTCGGTGTTTGCCCAGGACATCGAAACCCACCGCCACGGGCGCTGCAGCGCGGCTCCCGTGGGACTTCCGCTCGGCGTCGCGCGCGCTCGGCTCGATACCGCAGCCGCTGTGGGGGCGCGGCGATGAGCGCTCGCCTGCGGGTTAACCCCATCACCTGCGAAGCACACGGCCTATGTGCTGAGCTGCTACCCGAGTTGATCCGGCTCGACGACTGGGGGTATCCGATCCTCGAGCAGGAGCACGTGCCGCCCGAGCTGCTGGACCTGGCGCGCCGAGCGGTCGATGCCTGCCCGACTCTGGCGCTGCTGCTGGAGGAGCGGCCGGATTGAACAGGGCCGGGGACGCTGCGGCTTCTTAGCAAAACCTCATGCGCGTGCTCTACATTTACCTAAAGGATCGGATTCCTACACTACGAGGGGGGCGGCTGATTGACGCAAGAGCGTCGCCTCATGACGCTTATTGCGAGCATGGCGCTGCTGGTGCTCGTGTCGATCACAGCCCTCCCGGCTCAGGGAAGGGATCCGACTGAGCTCCTCGCTGGAACCTCGCTTGCCGTCGTCCTGGCTGTCCTGGTCGGATGGCGATCGGTTCCGTCGTGGCTGGCACCCGTGCGGCGACTGGTGCCCTTTGCCCTGTTCGTGGTGATCGCGATCCTGCGCCAAGGTACCGGCGGCTCGACGTCCGGACTTGCGGTTCTCGTGCTGTTCCCGGTTCTCTGGCTCTCGTTATATGAGAGTCCGTTCCAGTGGATCATCGGAACGATTTGCGCGGGCCTAGTGGTCGTCGTGCCGATCCTGGTGGTGGGCGGTTCGCGCTACCCGGCAGCGGATTGGCGCCGCGCGCTGCTCTTGACCACCTTCTCGGCCGTCCTCGGGCTGACCGTGTCGCGCTGGCGGGGTGCCCACCAGCAGGCCACCACCGACCGTTTGACGGGCATCGCCAACCGCCGGCTCTGGGAGGAGGTGTTGCCCCGGATGGTCGCGCAGGCCAGGCGTGAGGAGAAGCCGTTATCCGTTGCGGTTCTCGACTTCGATCACTTCAAGTCCGTCAACGACACGCTCGGCCACCAGGCGGGGGATCGAGTGCTCCGGCAGGCTGCCTCGGCCTGGAGCTCGCAGCTTCGAGAAGGGGACCTGCTCGCCCGCTACGGCGGCGAGGAGTTCGCGATCGCGCTATACGACTGCCCGACCGAGGAGGCGGTCGAGGTCCTGGAGCGAGTGCGAGCCTGCACTCCGGACGGCCAGACGTGCTCGGTTGGCATTGCCACACTGACCGGCGGCGAGGATGCCGACGAGCTCGTCAGTCGCGCCGACGCGGCCCTTTATGAGGCCAAGCGCTGCCGGG
>JALYZY010000213.1 GCA_030948665.1 Actinomycetota bacterium
GCGTCGAAGACCCGCTCGACGCGGATCTCGAGCTCGTTCGGGGTGGTAACGGTGGTGCTCATGGTGTTCCTTTCGTGCGTTCGACTACCTGCGCGAAGCGGTCGAGCCGCTCCAGCCATGTGCTGATGCCCTCGAAGGCATAGGGCACGAGTGTGCATCTGCGGGCACGGCCGACCTTCTCCGTGGCGACGAGGTTCGCCTCCTCGAGCAGCCGGATGTGCTTCTTCATCCCGGTCAGCGACATGCCGAAGGGCTCGGCAAGCTCGCTGATCGCCGCGCTGCCGGCGCCGAGCCGTTCGAGTACGGCGCGCCGCGTGGGGTCGGCGAGGGCCGCGAACGCTCGGTCGACGGTCGTTGGATACTGAACCATTGAGTTCAGTATGGCAGACCGATCCGGAAAGGGCAATAGGGTCCGCGCTCGCGGGGCATTGACCGGAGCTGATCGCCGCTGCGATCACGGTGGGGTCCAAACTACGATTGCGCGGGTGCCCTTGTTCCTGCTTGCGCTGGTGGCCGTCCGTGGGGTGCCCGCGCTGCTCCACGGCCGGCTGCTGCCGCGACGCCAGCAGATCGCGGCAGCGTTGTCCGGAGAAAGGGTGGCGCACGCGATGCCGACTCCCGCCACCCCGGTGCTCGGCAGCGAGGACCGAGCGCTGTGTCTGCCGGCGACGGGCACGAAATGAGCCACCCCGGGGCCGAAGCATTTGAGCGGGTTGGCGGTCGCTATGAGGTCCGTGTTCTCGAACCTTCCCCGCCGGCGGTCAACGACCCACCCTGGTTTGCCGACGATCCGGTGGCCCGCGGAGAGGTCCCGCCCGATCGCCTGGTCATCTCGCCAGTAGCGACCGGAGACGTGCTGTGGGAAGAGCTGGCGGCGCGGGACGAGGACCTCGCGGGGTGGTGCGCCGAGCGCTGGTTGGCGGCGTATCGCAGGCTGGGACCAGCCCCCGGCTCGCTCGAGCAGACTCGTCTGGGGCTGCACCGGCTGACCGAGCAGCTGATGTCACCGGCCCGGGCGAAGGCCAACGGCAAGATCGCCCTGCGCTACACCCGCGGCGGACTCGGGACGCCGTTCTTCGGCGAAGACGTGCAGATCAGGGTCGCGGGCGACGAGCTGATCGTCGAGCAGGCCGGGCGGGAGCGCGCGGCAAAGATCTCGACGCTCGCGGCGGCGGCAGATCACGTCGGCCGCGATCTACTTCCAGACGACCTCGCGCTCGACGACTCTCCACTCGGAGTCGATCCAGCGGCGGCGCGGTTCCTGGGCGACTGGTACGGATTCGCCTGCAACGTGCTCGAGACGTTGCGTGGCGGGGCAGCTGAGCAAGCCGATCCGTCGCGAGTGCAGCTGTGGGCCGAGCACTTCGACCTCGCGGTCGAGCTCGGGAGCGAGGACGCCGGGCGGCGCGCCGGATACGGGTGCTCGCCCGGGGACGAGCACCACCCGGAGCCATACCTGTACGTCGCCCCGTGGGTGGCGCGGGCCCCGGGCGAGCTCTGGCAGGCCACGGGCTTCAACGGCGCCGAAATGTCCTACGCCGAGCTGCTGAGCGCGGACGATCAGCGAGCGCTGGCGCTCGAGTTCTTCGGCGATCGGCTCGCGGCGCTCGTCACTTGACGGAAGCGAGGTTGCGGGTCCCGGGCGGGACCCCTATCGTCCGCTCATGGCCGACCTCGCCGCTGCGCTGCGTGGAAAGCGCGTACTGATCACCGGTCCGGCCCGTGGGATCGGCGCGGGACTCGCGCTCGAGCTCTCCCGCAACGGCGCGCGCCTCGCGCTCGCCGGCCTGGAGCCGGGCGGGCTGGCGGCAGTCGCGGAGCGCTGCGGGGAGGGCACGTTCGTGGCTGAATGCGACGTCTCTGACAGGGCTCAGATCACCGCGGCGATCGACGCCGCCGCGGAGGCCCTCGGAGGGCTCGACGCGGTGGTGGCCAACGCCGGAATCGCGACCGGAGGGCCTCTGCGCGATCAGGATCTGCGCTCCTGGGAGCGGGTCATCGAGATCAACCTGATGGGCGTCATGTACACCGACCGGGCGGCTATTGTCCACCTCGAGCGCTCAAGCGGGTACTTGCTGAACATCGCCTCGGGGGCCGCAATAGTGCACGGCGGCGGAATGAGCGCGTACTGCGCGGCGAAGGCGGGTGTCGAGGCGATGAGCGACTGCCTGCGGGTCGAGCTCGCGCCGCTCGGAGTCGCGGTTGGCGTTGCCTACTTCCTCTTTCTGGACACCGACATGGTCAGGGATACCGAGCGCGAGATGCCGGTCATGAACCGCATCAGGGAGAGAATGCCGCGGGCACTCGGACGTACCTACCCACTCGCGCCCGCGATCGATCAGCTGGCCACGGGGATCGCCGAGCGTCGCCGCCGCGTGGCCTACCCGAGATGGCTGCTCGGCCTCTTGCCTGTGCGTCAGGCGTTTGCATCAGCCGCGATGGACCGCCTGGCAGTGCGGTCTGCCGGCGAGACCGTCGAGGAATACGAGCAGTTCGTCAGCGAGCATGGGGCGGGCGCCGCGTCGGCCACCGAGCGCACCCGGCAGGTGGCTGGGCTTTAGTCGCCCAGCCCTTTCTCGCGCAGCTCGCGCTCGGCGGCGTCAGTCTTGGCCAGTTCGGGCAGGCCCATCCCTCGAAGAACCGACGGCGCCTTTTTGAACTGAACTTCGCGGTAGTCGACCACCTGAACGTTGTTGCCCCAGGGGTCGACGAAGTCGACCGGGCCCGAGGCTGCAACCGGCAGGTCCGCGCGCCGCAGCGCTTCGCGCACGGCCTCCTTGCCGTCGACGACGAGCCCGAAGTGCCTTGCGTCATCTGGCGGCTGCGAGCGGCCCGCCGCAATCGCGATGAACTGGTCGCCCATATCGATGAATGCCATCCGCGCTGCGGCCCGGCCGCGGAGCTCGAGCTCGAAGAAGCGCCCGTACCACTCGAGCGCCTCGTCGACATTCCCGACCTCGAGCGCGACGTGGTTTATCCCGACGAGCCGGGCCATCAATCGCCCCTCATCACCCACTCCATCACGGGCAGCTTGACCGCGTTGGGCAGATACCGCGACGCCAGCATCACCGTGCGCATCGGCAGCCCGGGAACCACGACCCGCTGGCCGGCCTCGAGTCCCTTGACACCCGCCTGGGCGGCCTGGAGAGGGGAGATGAGAGCCGGGCGCGGCAGCGCCTTCTCAAACGACTTGCCACCCTTGAGCTGCCATCCGGCCTGATCCCAGAAATCGGTTGCGACAGGGCCCGGGCAGAGCGCCGTGACAGTCACCCCCCGGCCGCTGCACTCCTGGTGAATCGCCTCCGAGAAGCTGAGCACATACGCCTTTGCTGCTGCATAGCCAGCGGAATAGGGCATCGGCTGCATCGCCGCGGTGGACGCCACGTTCAGGATCGCGCCGCGTCCGCGCTTCACCATCGCTGGCGCGAACGCAGAGGTGAGCGCGACGACCGCCTCGACGAGCAGGCGCACCTGCTGGAGCTCGCGCTCGAGCGGGGACTCGTGGAACGGGCCACCCGTCGCGAATCCCGCGTTGTTGACGAGGATCTCGACATCGATCTCGAGGGCGGCGATGCGGCCGGGCAGCTTCGCCCGCGAAGTGGCGTTCGCGAGATCGCAGGCGAGCGGATGGGCACGGATCCCGTGCTGCTCCTCGAGCTCTCGCGCGAGCGCCACGAGTCGGTCCTTGCGGCGCGCGACAAGCAACAGACCGTGGCCACGAGTGGCGAGCTGGCGCGCTATCTCCGTCCCGATCCCGGCCGAAGCGCCGGTCACCAGGGCTGCTGAAGAGGGGGAGGGGTCCGGAAGGCTCACCGCTCGACCAATTGGACCACATCCGCCCCCCGAACGGGGGGAAGTAGGCGTTCGGGCTGTATCGGCGCCTGGGCCCCGGCGTACGCTCGGTGATGGGACTTTCAGCGATTCTGTTCCCCGGCCAGGGCAGCCAGACGCCCGAGATGCGAGATCTGGTCGCCGAAGTGCGCCCGGACCTGCTCGAGCTTGTCGTCGCCGCGGTCGGCGAGGACCCGTTCCCGCGGGTCGAGGAGGGCACCGAGTTCGCCCAGCCGGCGATCTTCGCCGCGAGCCTGGCGGGCTGGGAGTCCCTGGGACGCCCGGATGGAGATTTCATGGCCGGACACTCACTCGGTGAGCTGGCCGCGCTGATTGCCGCTGGAGCGCTCAGCGAGCGCGACGGAGCCGAGCTCGTGGCGCTCAGGGGACGATTGATGGCGCGAGCCGAAGAGGGCGGGATGCTGGCCCTGCTCGGCGCTGGCGCCGCCGAGCAGGCGGCGGAGCTCGCGCAGGCGCACGGATTATCCGTCGCCAACGACAACTCCCCGCAACAGGTGGTTCTCTCGGGGGCGCGCACAGCGCTTCCAGCGGCGGCCGAGCATGCCGAGGAAATCGGCCTGAAAGCGAGGCAGCTGCCTGTCACGGGAGCGTTTCACTCGCCGCTGATGTCCCCGGCGGTCCCGGAATTCCGCGCCGCGCTCGAGGAGGTCAGCTTCGATCACCCCCGCGTGCCGGTTCTGTCAGCCGTGACAGCGGCACGGTTCGAGGACCCTCGCGCTCAGCTGGCGCAGGCGCTCACGATGAGCGTGCGGTGGCGCGAGGTCGTTCTCGCTCTGCACGAGCGCGGCGTCGAGGAGTTCGTCGAGGTTGGTCCCGGCCGGATCCTGATCGGCCTGGTCAAGCGGACCCTGAGAGACATGGAGCTCGCCGGTGCCTGAGACGAGCGCAACGGTCATCATCGATGAGCGCGCGGCCGTCTCCGAACCGCTCGCGCTGCCGTCCGATCTTCGTCGTGCCGCGATGCTTTCGATCGCGACCGAACTCCCCTCTCGTCGCTTGACCAACGCGGAGCTGGCTGAGCGGCTGGGAGTGACAGAGGAGTGGATCTTTTCGAGGACCGGCGTGCAGGAGCGACCGGTGGCGGAGGCGGACGATCTTCTGTCGGACTTCGCGGCGAAGGCGGGAGAGGCGGCGCTGCGCAGCGCCGAGGTCGACCCGAGCGAGGTCGATCTGGTGATCGTCGGGACGCTCACCCAGGACCAGCTCACCCCGAACACCGCGCCTCTGGTCGCCAACGCGATCGGCGCGCACCGCGCCGGAGCGGTTGACGTCGGCGCCGCGTGCACCGCGTTCCTATCGGGATTGGCGCTCGGAACCGCGCAGATCGAGGCGGGAAGAGCGCGATGCGTCCTGCTGATCGGAGCCGATTTCGTCTCGCGGGTCACGGACTACGAGGACAAGCGCTCAGCGCCCCTGTTCGGGGACGGCGTCGGCGCTGCGGTGCTCGGGGTCGCCGACGGTGAGCATGGACTGATCGGCCCGATCGTCCTTGGGTCGGACGGCTCGCAGGCACAGGCGATCCAGATAGACCACTCCAATCGGCTGCTCCGGATGGACGGCCCGGAGGTGTATCGCAACGCCGTGACACGGATGAGCGAGGTCACCGTGGCAGCGGTCCGCTCGGCAGGAGTGACGCTGGCGGACATCGACCTGTTCGTGTACCACCAGGCCAACGGCCGGATCACCCGCGCGCTTGGTGAGCGGCTCGGCCTAGATCCCCGGCGCGTCGTCGACTGCATCGCGGGGCTCGGCAACTCGTCCGCGGCGACGCTGCCCTTAGGGCTGGTAGCCGCCCAGCGCGACGGGCGGCTGCGCCCCGGGGCTCGGGTCCTGCTGTGCGCGTTCGGCGCCGGCTTCACCTGGGGTGCCGGAGTGATCGAGTGGGGAGGGGCATCGGGTGACTGACGCGGGCGGCAAGCGTGCCGGGTCGGCGCTCGTGACCGGAGCGTCCCGTGGAATCGGGGCGGCGATCGCCCGCGCGCTCGCAAATGACGGGTGGCCCGTGGGCGTCAACTACCGGACCGACGGAGAGCGAGCCGGCGAGGTCGTGGATGAGATCGAACGGGGCGGAGGCCAGGCTGTGGCGCTCGTCGGCGACGTGTCCGACCCGACGACCCCCGACCAGCTGTTCGAAGCCCTCGAGTCGCGGTTCGAAGGCCCGGTGCTGGTCCTCGTCAACAACGCCGGCATCAGCCGGGACGATCTGACGCCCTCGCTCGACGACGAGCAGTGGGACGCCGTGATCGAGACCGACCTTACCGCCGCGTTCCGGCTGACCCGCCGGGCGCTCCGCCCGATGCTCAGGGCACGCGCCGGCAGGATCGTGAACGTCTCATCCGTCGTCGGGCTCAGAGCAAATCCGGGCCAGGCCAACTACGCTGCCGCGAAGGCCGGCCTGATCGCGCTTACCAAGACATCAGCCGTCGAGGTGGCTCGCCGGGGCGTCACGATCAATGCTGTCGCACCGGGCTGGATCGACACGGACATGACAGCAGGCGTGGCCTCGGACCTGCTTGCTTCCGTCCCGGCGCGGCGCGCCGGAACCCCCGAGGAGGTGGCGGCGTGCGTGCGTTTCCTAGCCTCGGATGAGGCCAGCTACGTGACAGGCGCCGTGCTCTCAGTCGATGGTGGCCTGGCCGCCTGAAAACGAAAAATCAGCAAATCCGAAAAGGAGCAGTACATGTCAACAGTCACCAACGAGCAGGTCGAGGCCCGGGTCGTGGAGACGCTCGCGAGCTTCGGTCCTGACGCGGATCAGATCACCCGCGAGTCGACCTTCCAGGAGCTCGACATCGACTCGCTCGACCTGGTCGAGCTTGCCCAGGTGGTCGAGGATGAATACGGAGTCGTGCTGAAGGGCGAGGACATGAAGGACCTTCGCACCGTCGGCGACGCTGTCGACCTGATCGCCAGCCGGGCGCAATCGGCCTGAGGACGCTGTGAGGCGACGGGTCTTCATAACCGGGATCGGTGCCGTCACGCCGCTTGGGGTCGGCGCGCGGATCCTGCACGAGCGGTGGGCTGCCGGCGAGTGCGGAATCCACGATGGCGCGGGGCCATGCGATGCCTTTCAGCCGGGCGACCACCTGTCCGTCAAGGAGGTCCGCCGGCTCGATCGCTTCGCCCAACTTGCGGTCGTGGCTGCCGGCGAGGCGCTGGCGAGCGCCGGCTGGGAGCAGGATTCTCCCTACGACCCGCTGAAAGTCGCGTGCGTGGTGGCAACCGGAATCGGCGGCATCGGCACGGTCGAAACCCAGCACGACGTGATGCGCGACCGCGGGACGAAGATGGTCTCCCCGCTGGGGATCCCCCTGTACATGCCAAACGCGGGCGCTGCCGCCGTGTCGATGAAGTATCACCTCCAGGGCCAGTCCTACGGGATTGTCTCGGCCTGCGCGAGCGGCGCGCATGCCGTCGGGTCGGCGATGCGCATGATCCAGTACGGGGACGCCGAGGCGGTCGTTGCCGGCGGAGCGGAGGCGACCCTCACCGAGTTCGGGTTCGCCTGCTTCAACGCGATGCAGGCGCTATCGCCGACCGGGATCTCGCGTCCATTCGACGCTCGGCGGGACGGGTTCGTGATGGGAGAAGGTGCGGGGATGCTCGTGCTCGAGGAGGCTGAGGCGGCACAGGCCCGGGGGGCAACGATCCTCGGCGAGATGATTGGCTTCGGATCGACGTCCGACGCCTTCCACCTGACTGCGCCCGAGCCGAGCGGAATTCCCGGCTCGCGAGCGATCCAGCTTGCGCTCGCCGACGCGGGGCTTACACCAGAGGACATCAGCTACGTCAATGCCCACGGCACCTCAACGCCGCTCAACGACGCTACGGAGACAGCCGCGCTGAAGCGCGCACTCGGCGAGGAGCGCGCCAAGCAGGTGCCGGTGTCCTCGACTAAGTCGGCGATCGGCCACCTGTTGGGCGCCGCTGGGGCCGTCGAGGCGGTGGCGACCGTGGAGACGCTTCGTACGCGGGTGATCCCGCCGACACTCGGCTATGAGGTTCCCGATCCCGAGCTCGACCTCGACTACGTACCGGGCGAGGCGCGCCCGCTGATCGCCGCCAACGGCGGGCCGCCCGTAGCGATCTCTAACTCGTTCGCGTTCGGCGGCCACAACGTCGCGCTCGCGCTGCGAGGAGCCCCCTGATGTCGGCGACAGCAATAAGACCCGAGTCGGTCGCGGCCGAGCGAGCCGAGCGCCTCACTCCGCTGGAGCGCCTCGAGGCGCTCTGCGATGCCGGCAGCGTGCAGCCGATCCGCACGCGAGTCAGCTCACGGGTGCTGGGTGACCGGGCGCGCGACGGCGACGGGGTGATCGGGGGGACCGGCACCGTGGCGGGCCGTCCGATCGCCTGCTACGCCCAGGACGGCTCATATCTCGGCGGGTCGCTCGGCGAGCGCCACGCGGAGACGATCGTGCGCGTCCTGCAGACGGCGGAGCGCGCCAGGATCCCCGTTGTCGGGTTCGTCGAATCCGGTGGCGCGCGCATGCAAGAGGGGACCGCCGCGCTTGGAGGGTATGGCCGGATCTTCCGCCACACGGTCGGGCTGACCGGAGTAGTTCCGCAGATCTCGGTCGTCTCAGGGTCCTCCGCCGGGGGTGGCGCTTACTCGCCGGCTCTGACCGATCTGATCGTGATGACAGCCGACGCGGCGATGTTCCTCACCGGCCCCGCAGTGGTGCGCGAGGCGCTCGGCGAGGAGATCGACGCCGCCTCGCTGGGCGGTCCGAAGGTCCATGAGCACAACGGGGTGTGTCACCTCGTGGAGCGCGACGATCGAGCCGCGGCAGCGCGCGTCCGCGACCTTCTGTCCTACCTGCCGTCGTGTGCCGGCGAGCCGCTGCCCCGCTCCGAGCCGCTGGCCCCTGAGTTCGACGATCCGGCGGCGGTCGTTCCGATCGAGGCTCGACGCGCCTATGACGTGCGCGAGGCGCTCCGGGGCATCATCGATTCGGGTTCGCTGCTCGAGGTGTGGCCGCGGTGGGGCCGTAACGTCGTCACCGCGCTAGCGCGAATCGATGGCCGGCCCGTGGGTATCGTCGCCAACCAACCGCACTACCTGGGCGGCGTTCTCGACGCGATCGGCTCTGAGAAAGCTGCCCGATTCGTGGGATTCTGCGACTCGTTCGGGCTGCCGCTGGTCGCGGTCGTCGACACGCCAGGGTTCATGCCCGGCTCCAAGCAGGAGCGCGCGGGCGTCATCAGGCACGGCGCCTCGCTGGTTCGGGCGTTCGCGTCGGCGCGCGTGCCGAAGTTCACCGTGATTCTGCGCAAGTCATACGGCGGTGCGTTCATCACGATGAACTCCCGCGACCTGGGCGCCGACTTGGTGCTCGCCTGGCCCGACGCGGAGCTCGGGATCATGAGCCCCCGCGCCGCGGTCGGGATCGTCAATCGCCGCGAGCTGGCCGGGGCGGATGATCCGGAGGCAGAGCGCACGCGGCTGGCGGATGCGTACGCCCATGAGCACCTTCGGGCTAGCGCAGCGGCGGCCAGCGGTTTTGTCGATGAGATCGTCGAACCGTCGGAAACCCGGCATCGCCTCACCTGGGCGCTCAGGACGATGTCCGGCGCCTCCGCGCGCCCGTGAGCCTCGACGGCAAGCGCCTGCTGATAACCGGCGTCATCACCAAGGACTCGATCGCTTTCCACGTCGCAGACCGAGCACAGCGCGAGGGCGCGGAGGTGCTGCTGACCAGCTTCGGGCGCGTTCGGCGACTGACCGAGCGCGCGGCGCAGCGGTTGCCCGAGTCGGCAGACGTGCTCGAGCTCGACGTCAACAAGGCCGAGGACCTGGCGGCGTTGACGGACACGCTCGGAGAACGGTGGGGTTCGGTGGACGGGGCGCTTCACGCGATCGCGTTCGCGCCCCAGGATGCGCTCGGTGGCAACTTCATGAACACGCCTGCCTCCAGTGCGATCGAGGCGTTTCAGACCAGTGCGTTCTCGCTGAAGGCTCTGGCGGCGTCGCTCGAGCCCCTGATGGGCGATGGCGGGAGCATCGTCGGCATGGACTTCGATGCCGGTGTCGCGTGGCCGATCTACGACTGGATGGGGGTCGCCAAGGCAGCGCTCGAGTCGGTCTCGCGCTACCTCGCACGTGACCTGGGGCCCAAGGGCATTCGGGTCAATCTTGTGTCCGCCGGTCCTCTGGGGACGATCGCGGCTCGCGGAATCCCCGGCTTCGAGCAGCTCGCCGACCTGTGGCGCGCGCAGGCGCCACTCGGATGGGATGTCGAAGATCCCGGGCCTGTCGCCAGCGCCGTCTGCTTCCTGCTCTCCGAGCATTCGCGCGGGATCACCGGGGAGATCCTGCATGTCGACGGCGGCTTTCACGCCGTGGGCGCGCCGCCGAGCTAGACCGCCCGGCGGCTACGCTCAACCGATGGAGCGCTGGCTCTCGAGCGAGCGAAACGTACGGCTGTGCGCGGTGCTCGGGGCAGTCACGATCGCCTTCTCGAGCATCCTCGTGCGGCTGAGTCACGCGTCGCCGTCGACCGCGGCGATCTTCCGCTGCGCCTACGCACTGCCGGTGCTCGGGCTCCTCGCCTGGCTGGAGGATCGCAAGCATGGTCCGAGGTCCCGGCGTGACCGGCAAATAGCGCTCCTCGCCGGCGTGTTCTTCGCGGCCGACCTGATGCTTTGGCATCGCTCGATCGCGGATGTCGGCGCCGGACTGGCCACAGTGCTCGCGAACGTGCAAGTGGTTCTGGTGCCGCTCGTCGCTTGGATGATCCTGTCCGAGCGTCCCGGACGCCGGGTGCTCGCCGCGCTCCCGATTTCGCTGCTCGGCGTCCTCCTGATCTCCGGGGCCCTCGAGGCAGGAGCATACGGTCGCAATCCCACGCGCGGTGCGATTTTCGGCTTGTGCGCGGGGATCGCGTACGTCGGGTTCCTGCTGCTGCTGCGGCGGAGCGGCGCTGACCTTCGCCGGCCCGCTGGTCCGCTGTTCGACTCGACGGCAATTGCGACGGTGCTGTGCATCGTCTCCGGGGTGATCATCGGGGATGCGTATCTCGTCCCGAAGTGGCCGGGTGCGGCTTGGCTGATCACGCTCGCATTGACCTCCCAGGTGCTCGGGTGGCTGCTGATCACTGTGTCGCTGCCGCGACTGAGGGCCGCGCTTGTCTCGCTGCTCTTGACGATCCAGCCGGTCGGTTCGGTCGCGCTCGCGGCGGTGATCTTCAGCGAGTCTCCGAGTGCGCTTCAGCTGGTCGGCGTGGGTCTCGTGCTTGGCGGGCTCCTGGTCGCCACCGCCCCCGCCCGGGCGCGGCGCCGGATCCCCGGCGCAGATGTCGTCGAGTCCTCTCCTACCTGAACAGGTCCTCGGACTCAGGGCGGATCATTGCCGCGACGCCGGGTCCATGTTCGGTGGTGACGTGGCGCTCGGCTCCGCGTATGACGACCACCGGGGCAGAGCCATCCTTGGTTCGCGCGAGGTCCGCAGCCGCTGCCATCTCGTCGGCTATCGCAATCCATGTGGCGTTCAGCTCGCGGCCGAACGCATCGGTGCGTCCGCGCCAGTCCTCGAGCGGGCCGACTCCCGCGCAGCCGATGGCGACGTCGGCCTGACCGTGGCGCCAGGCCCGCCCGAACGAGTCGGTGATCACCACTGCGGGGGCGGCGCCCAGGAGCTCGCGTAACCGGTCACGCAGCGCTCTCGCTGAGAAGTCCGGGTCGGCCGGCAGCAACACCACCGCATCGTCCCCGCGTACGTTCGACGCGTCGACGCCGGCGTTGGCGCACACGAAGCCATGGCGCGTGACGCTGATGAGGACGCCATGGGCGGCGCGAAGCACCTGGCGTGATTCGTCGAGTACGACCTGGACGTGCCGGGCGTCCTTCCCGAGCTCCTGGGCGAGCGCCCTGGCGCTCTCGCCCGGCTGCACTTCGGAGAGCAGGCGGATTCGGCCCTCGGCCTTCGAGACAACCTTGTGGGCGATGACCAGGACGTCGCCGTCGCGGAGTCCACCGAGCTCGTCGGTTGGGGACGCCGCGGTCGCGATCATCGCCGCAAGGTCATCCCCCGGGGCGATCTCGGCCAGGCCCGCGAGCGCCGTGACGGTCACGGCTCGCGGTCCGAGCACTAGGTGCGGCTCCGCCAGAGCTGGCGCAACGCGCCCCGGGTGTGGGCGGCTCTCCCGTGCGTGGCCTCGAGCGTGGCGTGGAGTGTCTCGAGGTCATCGGGAGTGTCGACGTCGAGCGCCAGGGAAGGGACCTCGACCACCTCCGCCGCCGATCCGTCGTGCTCGGCGGTGGCAACGTGGCGAGCGCAGCTGTCGGGACCAAAGGACGGCTTCAGCGCGTCAGGCGGCGTGAGCAACAGAGCATTCGTCCCGGTTCGGTGGCGGTCGGGAACGATCACCACGGCAGCGGCCGGCGACCGGCGGATCAGCGCGTCGACCTCGGCAGGGTCGAGCAGGGGACAGTCACCGGGGATCAGTAGGACGCGGCCTGCCTGGGCGTTCGAGGCGGCGAGCACGCCGACCGCTGCCGCCGAATTGTGTCCTCGTTCCTGATCGACCAGCACGCTCGCGCCGTAGCCGCCGGCGATCTGTGCCGCGTGGTCGTCGGCGGTGACGACCAAAATCTCGTCGATCTCCCTCGCGCGGCGAAGCGCCACCAGCACGTCCGAGAACATCGCCTGGGCGATCACCCGGCGCGTTACCGCGTCCAGGCCGTCATCGAGCCGCTGCTTGGCGTTAGCGAAGGTCTTGACCGGCAGGATCGCGTGCGTCCGCATAGGTCCGGAACGCTATCGGCTGTCCGCCAGCGCGAGCCCGAACCGGAGCGTCTCGCCGGCCAACCTGGCCCTGGCGGCGGGGGTGTCCATCAGCATGTTCGTCTCGAGCACCGGGAGTCCGTCAGTTCGCTCGTCCGCGACGAGGCCATCGAGCAGCCTGTCGTAGCAAGCGACGATTCCGGAGCTGTTCGGCGGTTGGCGCTCGAGCTCTAGGAAAGCGGCTGTGGGGCCTTTGAGCACCGCGCCGCGGACAAGCGGGCTAACCGCCACGACCGGCGCCAGGCTGTTCATGAGCGCCTCGCGGATCCCTGGCACAGCAAGGATCGGCCCGATCGACGCGACGGGGTTAGACGGGCCGATCACGATCGCGCTTGCGGACTGGATCGCGGCGCTCACCTCGGGCGTCGGACGGGCCGCCTTCGCGCCCCGGAACTCGACTCCCTCCACGGTTCCCCGACTTTGTTCGCGGATCATGAACTCTTGAAAGGACCACCAGACCCCGCCTGCACTGACGCGCGTGCGGACCGGAGCGTCGGTCATCGGCAGCACCCGCGCGCTCACTCCGAGGGAGGCCGCCATCGCGGAGTGTGTCTCGGTCAGGCGCGCGCCTTCCCTCAGCAGGCGGGCGCGCTCGAGCCCGATCGCCAGGTCGCGGTCGCCGAGGTTGAACCAGACCTCCACGCCGAGCTCGCGTAACCCGTCCATGACTCTGAACGTGTCGCCGGCCAGTCCCCAGCCCCGCTCGTCGATGCGATCCGCGAGCCAGAACGTGACGAGGTCAGGGTCCGGCGAGACGTAGGCGCCGTAAATCTCGATGTCGTCGCCGGTATTGGCGATCACCACGAGGTCGTCGGGACCTACCACGTCGAGCATGCCCCGGGCCAGCTTTGCGCCCCCGGTCCCCCCGGCGAGCACGACGACGGGGCCGCTCACAGCCCGGTGATCTTGATCCCGGCCCTCACCTTGTGCCGGACGTTGATCGAGATGATCAGCGGCGTCAGCTGCTCGACGATCCGCGCCATCTCCAACGGTCCGCAGTCGACAGGACGAAGCCCTTCGATCCGCTCAACAAGCTCCGCGACGGTGCGCTTCTGGTCGCGGTCGTCGCCGCAGATGAGCACGTCTTCGTCGAGGCGATGATCGAGGTCGGCGAGGCACGCGGCGCTGACCGTGTGAAACGCCGAGACGACTCCCGCGCCTTCCGGCACCATCTCCCGGGCCTGCTGCGCCGCGGAGCCCTGCCAGACGCCGAGCGTCCGAGTCGCCTTGCCGCTGACCGCTGCGGCAAGAGGTACCGTCGCATCGATCAGCAGATGACCCGAGGTCAGAGCCCGCTTGAGGTTTGTGAGCGTCTCCGACTGGTTGCGGAACGGAACCGCCAGGACGACGATCCGCGCGTCGTGGATCGCTTCGCTGTTCTGGTGGCCGCTGAACGATCCCTCCGGGAGGCGGGCGCTTGCGCTCCGCGCTGCCTCGTCGGCGCGGTCGGCGTCTCGCGACCCGATCACCACCGGAACGCCCGCTCGTCCCAGGCGCAGGGCCAGGCCGAATCCGAGCGCTCCTGTACCACCGACGATGCAGACGGGCTCGGGCAACGCGCCGCAGTCTATGTGGCGGGTGGATAATCGGTGTCTCGGTGGCGCGCTACCTGCTCGCAATCCAGCTGCTGGTCTTTGGCGTGCTTGGCGTTCTGAGCGGGGCCGCCGGGGCGCAGACGGCTCCAAAGGCCCCGTTCCCGGTTCGCTCATCGTCGCTGAGCCAGGCCGGGCAAGACGTTGTCTGGAGCGTGCAGCTAGCGCACTCGTTCTCACCCGGCGCCCTCGGCCGCCAGCATCGGTCGCTGTGCCTCCTGATCGAGCGTCCGGGCAATGGCTCGGTGGCGGGACAGGTGTGCGTGCTCGGACCGCGGCGCGGCGGGAGAACGCCACGAGTGGAGTACATGCCGATCAGCGCTCGCGGGCCGGGCGCTGCGGTGGCGATGGCCGCCACGGTGACCCGTCCGCACGCGAGTGAACTGACCGCGAGCTTCCTGCCGACCGATGCCGGTTGGAAGTACGGCGCCCTGCGCTGGCAGGTGCTGAGCGCGGTCAGCACCACCGGCTGCACGGGGCCGGCGCAGGGCCGCGTCGGCTGCTATGCGCTGTTCCCCGCCAAGCCCACGCTGGCAAGGCTGCATACGCCGCAGCTGATCGGGTGCGTCCCGGCAGGCCCCTCGCTGGTGTACGGCGGCCCGAGTACGGTCCGCGAGATCGCGCTCACGTTCGACGATGGGCCCTGGGGCAGCCCGCCGACGATCAACTTCATCAACCTGCTCGCTCGGGAGCACGTTCCGGCGACTTTCTTTGAGATCGGCCGTCAGATCAGCCAGTTCGACCCGACTGGATCGCTCGAGCGGCTGATGCTCGCCGACGGCGACATGATCGGCGATCACACCTGGTCGCACCCCCAGATGAATCAACTCTCGCCCGCAGCGCAGACCTCGCAGCTCGAGCTCACGGCCAACGCGATCCGGCGCGCCACCGGAGGATTCACGCCGTGCCTGTGGCGTCCCCCGTACGGTGCCACCAATCCGCAGCTCGAATCGCTCGCACGCTCCCTCGGGCTGATCACCGTCGTGTGGGATGTCGACCCGCGCGATTGGGCGCTCCCGGGCGTCGGAGCGATCTACAGCAATGTCGTCGGCAACGCCCGGAGCGGCGCGATCGTGCTCCAGCACTTCGGCGGCGGTCCCCGCTACGAAACACTCCAGGCGCTTCCGCAGGAGATCGCAACGCTGCGGTCCCGCGGCTACAAGTTCGTCACGGTCGCACAGCTCCTCGGTCTGCGTCTGATCTATAAGTAGGAGGGTGAGCGAGCTACCCGCCATCGTCCGGATCAGGGAGGTAGGGCCACGCGACGGCTTCCAGAACGAACCCGAGGTGATCGCGACCGCCGACAAGGTGCGGCTGATCGAGCTGCTCGGCGCCAGCGGGCTTCGCAGGATCGAGGTGACGAGCTTCGTCCGGCCGGACGTGATCCCACAGCTGGCCGACGCCGAGGAGGTGCTCGAGGCGGTTCGGCTCCCGGACGATTTGTCTGTGAGCGTCCTGATCCCGAACGAGCGTGGGCTCGAACGCGCGCTCGCCCACCGCGAGTGCTTTCAGGAGGTCAATGGCTTTCTGTCGGCGTCTGAGACCCACAACCGTGCGAACGTCGGGCGCTCGATCGAGGAGTCGCTGGTTGGCTTGCGGGCGACGTTCGCCCGGGCGCGCGGTGAAGGACTTCGCTGCGAGGGAGTCATTTCGACGGCGTTCGGGTGCCCGTACGAGGGTCATGTCCCGGTGGAGCGCGTGCTGTCGATCGCTCGCGAGCTGGCGGCGGCGGGCTGCGAGGAGGTGGGCTTCGGTGACACGACCGGGATGGCGAACCCGGTCCAGGTACGGGAGTTCTTCGCGGCCGCGCGCGACGCGCTGCCCGAGGTCGAGCTCACCGCGCACTTCCACAACACTCGCGGTCAGGGGCTAGCTAACGTGGTGGCGGCGCTCGACGCGGGAGTCGACAGCTTTGAGTCGAGCTTCGGTGAGCTCGGAGGGTGCCCGGTGCCGGCCGGGGCGACCGGGAACATCGCCACAGAGGATCTGGTCTCGATGCTTCACGAGATGGGAATCGAGACCGGCGTCGAGCTGAGTGCGTTGATCGAAGCCTCGCGAGCCGCACAGGCCGTTCTGGGTAGGTCGCTGGGGAGCCATGTGTTATCAGCGGGGCCTGTGGAGTGGCGCTGACGCCGTCGGGTGAGAAGCGGTGAGCGAGCGCGAGCACGCGGACGAGCTGGCCGCCGCGACCGAGCGCTCGCGGGAGGGCGGGCCCCGGCGGCATCGAGACAAGGCCGCCGCGCAGGGCAAGCTCCCCGTTCGCGAGCGGGTGGCGCGGCTGCTCGATCCAGATTCGTTCTCGGAGGAGGGGCTGCTCGCAGGATGGGAGCAGGAGGGACTCGGTGCGGAGGGAGTTGTGACCGGGCTGGGGACGGTCGGGGGCAGGCCAGTGGCTGTGATGGCGAACGACCCGACCGTGAAAGCGGGCTCGTGGGCGCCCAAGACCGTCGAGAAGATCCTGCGGATCCAGGAGCGCGCGCTGTCCCTGCGGGTACCGCTGGTCTACCTGGTCGACTCGGCCGGAGCCCGCATCAACGAGCAGGTGCACATGTTCCCGGGTCGCAGGCACGCTGGGCGGATCTTCTTCAACCAGGTGCGCCTGTCTGGGGTCGTGCCGCAGGTCTGCGTGCTGTTCGGCCCAAGCGCCGCCGGGGGGGCGTACATCCCGGCGTTCTGCGACCTGGTGATCATGCGCGACGGCAACGCGTCGATGTACCTGGGCTCTCCCAGAATGGCGGAGATGGTGATCGGCGAGAAGGTCACGCTCGAGGAGATGGGCGGGGCGCGGATGCACACCTCCAAGAGCGGGTGTGGCCATGCGCTCGTGGCGAGCGACGAGGAGGGCATCGACCTGGCCAGGCGCTACCTGAGCTATTTCCCCGACTCGTTCGATGACGAGCCTCCGACCGCGCTCCCGGCGCCCGCGGGCTCAGAGCGCCCGATGGGCGAGCTGCTCCCCGCGGACGAGAACAAGCCGTTCGACATGCGCGAGCTGATCGACTGCTTGATCGACGATGACTCGTTCCTCGAGGTTCACGCCCGGTGGGCAAAAGAGCTGATCGTGGGCTACGGGCGGCTCGATGGACGAGTAGTCGGGATCGTCGCCAACCAGCCGAAGGTCAAAGGTGGCGTGCTGTTCGTCGACTCCGCGGACAAGGCGGCGCGATTCATCTGGACGTGCAACGCGTTCAACATCCCGCTGCTGTTCCTGGCCGACGTGCCGGGCTTCATGATCGGCACCCAGGTCGAGCGCGAGGGAATCATCCGGCACGGGGCAAAGATGATCAGTGCCGTCTCTGAGGCGACCGTCCCGAAGATCTCAGTGATCGTGCGCAAGGCCTACGGCGCCGGCCTATACGCGATGGCCGGCCCTGCGTTCGAGCCTGACTGCTGCATCGCGCTCCCAAGCGCGTCGATCGCGGTGATGGGCCCGCAGGCGGCGATCAACGCCGTCTACTACAACCAGCTTCAGGCCATTGAGGACCCCGCGGAGCGCGCCGAGAAGACCGAGCAGCTGCGGCGGGAGTACGCCGAGGACATCGACATCCTGCATCTCGCCTCCGAGCTGGTGGTCGATGCGGTGGTCCAGCCCGAGGACTTACGCCGGGAGCTGATCCGGCGGTTCGCCCTTGCGGCCGGCAAGAGCCGAGAGTGGCCGGCGAAGCACAACCCGATCACCCCGGTTTAGAGCAGCTATGAGCGACGCGTTCGAGGCCGAGTTGCTCGCCGTGGCCGTCGAGGCGGCCGATGCCGCAGGGAGCGAGCTGATGGACCGCTTCGGCCTGGTGCAACAGGGGGTGCACGCCAAGAGCACTCCCACAGACCTGGTCTCGGATGCCGACGTTGCGGCGGAGAGAGCGATCCGCCGGTTGCTCGCCGATCGCCGCCCGGACGATTCGATCCTGGGGGAGGAGGGGGGCGCGAGTGGCTCGGGCGAGCTTCGCTGGCTTGTCGATCCGCTCGACGGCACGATCAACTTCCTGTTCGGAATCCCCGCGTTTGCGGTGAGCATCGCTTGCGAGGACGCCACGGGGACACTCGCCGGGGTGGTGCTCGATCCAGTCCGAGAGGAGTGCTTCGCGGCGACACGGTCGGGCGAGGCAACACTGAACGGCGAGCCGATACAACGGCCACGGCGCGTCGGAGGCCCTGATTTCGCGATGGTCGCGACCGGCTTCGCCTACGACGCGCGGGCTCGTGCACGCCAGGCGGATGTGCTGGCACGCGTGTTGCCCCGAGTGCGGGACGTCAGGCGAGTCGGCGCCGCCGCGCTTGACCTCTCCTGGACCGCGTGCGGACGCTTCGACGCGTACTACGAGCGTGGCCTGAATCCATGGGATATGGCTGCCGGCGCCCTGATCGCCGCTCGCTGCAGGCTCGAGGTACGGGAATTGCCAGCCACCGGGGAGGATGCGGCAGGGGTACTCGTGGCGCCCAGGGAGCTCATCGACGAGTTGTTCGCTCTGGTCTCAATACACTGACCCCGCTGCCGCGGCGGTGGCGAAACCGGTAAACGCGGTGCCCTCAAAAGGCATTGCCCTTGCGGGCTTGTGGGTTCGAGTCCCACCCGCCGCACTTGCCCCAGCTCGGTCCGCCGCTCTAGCGACCTGTCGGCGCTCAGGCTTGCGCAGGCCTGGGCCGCGGACCGCGTGGGGTCTGAACGCGGCGCTTGGCCTCGTCGGCGGGCACCTCGACCTCGATGTTCCATCCCTGGGCGAAGCCCATCATCGCGAAGAAGATCAGGAGCGCCTGAATCGGCGCGAGGAGCAGCGTGATCAGACCAAGCAGGTCTGGACCGAGGCCCTGGCCACCGAACAGGGTGTGGGGCGCGCCGAATCCGAAACTGTTCCGGTCAAACCAGCTGGTGCCCGTGACTCCGATTCCTGCGACCAGCGACATCAGCAGCAGCAGGATCGCCAGCGCTGCCGCGATTGGGAGAAGTCCCCGCGCCCAGCGCGTCGCGATGTAGAACGCGAGCAGCAGATATGCGAGGCACCAGACGAAGTTCACCGCCTTCATCCCTTCGAGCTTCGACCAGCCCCCGATCGTCACGATCAGCATCAGCAGCACCGAGAGCAGCAGCAGCGCTACGACCACCGCCTTGACGGTGACGCTCGCGGGCTTCTCGCGGTTGGGATACACCACCACGTAGCCCGGCGTGAGCGTCCGCGAGACAGCCACGACGCGGAACATACTTAGTGCCGCGCTCGGATGCACCGGCTTAGAATCGGCGGGCGCTCGCGGGCGTGGCGAAACTGGCAGACGCGCCGGCTTTAGGTGCCGGTGGGCTAACGCCCTTGGGGGTTCGAGTCCCTCCGCCCGCATGGTTAGTTCTCGGCCCGTCTGGGTGTCGAGCCGCCGTCTCCTTCACGTCTTGGGGCCGACGATGCGCTCGAGGATCGCAACGCTGTGGCGATGCGATATCGACAGGTTCCGGTGGCTGGATTGCGTGACCCGGATCCCGAGGAACGCGCAGTGCTCGGCGAAGATATGCCTGATGTCGTCGGAGTGATTGCTGAAGAAGTAGCGGACGTAGTGATACTCGGCGGTCCTCCCGCTGGGAAGCATGGTGCCGGAATCGGTTCTCCGCGCGGCAGCCGTCGGAGTGGATGAGGCCCCGGATCAGCGCGCCGTGATGCGTTTCCTGGGAAGACAGTCGCCATCGCTCGAAGAATTTCGCTGATGATGTCTGGATAGCGCTGGTCGCACGCCACCCTAAGTGTCCATCCGTCAGGAGGCCGATGGATGACGTGCCCATCGCTATGTAGCATCGGGCCCCCTTGGGGGAGTGAGATAATGGCCATTCGCGCGGTCTCCAAAACCGTGAATCCGGGTTCGAATCCCGGCTCCCCCGCTTGAAATCCCATACCGTTTACCGGACCTTCCGCACCGAACAGCGCCGGGAGTTCGTGCGGATCACGGAGGATGTCCAGGAAGCGGTAAACCATGCCGGGATCGCCGAGGGGATGGCGCTCGTCTGCGCGATGCACATCACCGCCGCGGTCTGGATCAACGATGACGAGCCCGGTCTGCAGGCTGACGTTCTCGAATGGCTCGACAAGCTGGCGCCGCCAAGCTGGAAGGAGGCTGATGGAGATGTGGCTCGCGAGCTGCTCCCGAATCCGGGCGACTTCCGCCATCATCGGGGCGGGGAGGACAACGGGGACGCCCATCTCAAGAACCTTCTGGTTCACCATCAGGTGATCGTGCCCGTGACCGATGGCCGGCTCGATCTCGGGCCCTGGCAGCAGGTGTTCTACTGCGAGTTCGACGGCCGCCGCTCGAAGCGGCTCGTCATCAAGGTGCTCGGGGAATAGCGGTGTCGCCGTCGGACGTGTTCGCCGACGGCGTGCTGGAAGGCCGCGTCGCGCTCGTCACCGGCGGCGGGACAAATCTCGGCAAGGCGGCTGCCCACGAGCTTTCGAGATGTGGTGCGCAGGTGGTAATCGCTGGGCGGCGCACCGAGGTGCTCGAGGAAACCGCAGGTGAGATCGGCTGCGCATGCGTAGCCGGGGACATTCGCGAGGAGGCAGAGGCGCGGCGAATCGTCAGCGAGGTGCTCGAGCGCCACGGCCGCCTCGACTTTCTGCTGAACAACGCCGGCGGCCAGTACTTCGTGGCAGCCGAGGCGATCACGGCGAAGGGCTGGCGAGCGGTGCAGCGCCTAAACGTCGACGGAACGCTCAACATGTCTGAGGCGGCACATGACCTCGCGATGCAGCCGGCAGGCGCCGGCACAATCGTGAACGTCACAGTCTCACCTCACCAGGGGATGCCGGCGATGGCCCACACGGGCGCCGCGCGCGCGGCGGTGGAGGAGCTCACGGGCGAGCTTGCGGCATGCTGGTCCGCCGATGGCGTATCGGTGCTGGCGATCGCCCTCGGGCGTTTCGACACCGAGTCCCTGCGCAAGTATCCGGCCGAGCTGTGGCGGAGCGCCGCTGCAACCGTTCCTGTTCAGCGGCTGGGGAGGACCGAGGAATACGGGTGGCTCGTTGCGCTGCTCGCCTCCCCGCTCGGCAAGGCGCTCTCGGGATCAGTGCTCACGCTTGACGGCGCGCTCGACAACTGGACCGGTCCGTGGCCGCCGGCGGGCTTGGCTGGAGACGGCGAGGTGCCGACCGAGGAGCGCCGACCGCTCGTCTGAGCCAGTGCCCCGAGTACCATCTGCTCTCGCTTGCGGGCGAGGTGTCAACGGTTGCACGGGAGCCTTCCAAGCTCTAAGAACGGGTTCGACCCCCGTCGCCCGCTCTCTGCTTCGGCGTAGAATCGCCGCACCACGGGGAGTGGCGCAGTCTGGTAGCGCACCCGGCTGGGGGCCGGGCGGTCGCTGGTTCGAATCCAGTCTCCCCGATTAGTTAGAAACTACTGCTCCTATTGCGTTTCCGCGAGATCCGCAACTACGCTCGGGGTCCCGACGGGGGACAAATGGGAACAAGCCTGCTCCACGGCCTCAGTCCACTTCCGGCTGCGGGCGGCAGCCCGAGTGTGCCGCCATCATGGATCAGCCGATCACCTGCGGCGCCGCTTGCCTTGGCGTCGCTGTCGGGGGGATTCGACTTCAGTCGGGTGATCCGCGTGGCGCGAGGCACCGCACTTCTTGTCCGGTGATGGCGGCGATGCGGTCATAGCCTTGGTCGTAGTGCAGCACCGGGATGCCGGCGGCCTGGGCCCCCGCAGCGATGAGGAGATCGGGGTGGCGGACGGAACGGTGGTGAACCCCGCCTCGCCGAGCGAGCTGCTCGTAGACGCCCGGAGAGCGTCAGCACAAGCGATCCTGATCGCGATCTCGCCGTAACCCGTGACTTCTGGGGCTCTCGGTCGGAGATGACGGCCGCGGGGCTTCGCCGGCCCCGCGGCCGATGGATGGCTTTAGGCGTTGGCGAGCTCGCGCTCGGCGGCGTCCAGGACGCCGGCGCGGCTCTTGTGCGCGCGCTCATAAGAGCGCACCTCGTTGGCGCGCTCCTCGTCACTGTCTGACAGCACGCTCTGCACCTCGGTCGCGGTCAGCTCGTCATAGCCGGCCCACGGCTCATTGCCGCGCAGCGAGGTGATGCGACTGAGCACTGTGGTGCGGTTCTGGTTCTTGCGCTCGTAGGAGTCGATCTTGGCCAGGTCGATCTGGGAGAGGCCGCTCAGCTTGCTGGTGATCTGTTCGGCGGTGAGGTCGTTGTAGTGCGAGATCGCCAGGTCATCCTCAGACGCGACAGCTCCCTTGATCTGACCCTCGGCCTGCGCGACGCCGGGAACCTTGCGGGCCTGACGCGCGGTGCGCCGGGTGACGGCGTTGGTCTTGCGCGCTGCTTTCTGGGTCGCCGCGCCGGCCTCGCGGACGGCGTCAGCAGCGCCGGTGGTCGTGATGTCATAGGACGGCTGCCCCTGGACGTCCGCGCCGACGACGGCATCGGACAGCTTGGGAATCTCGTGCAGGATGCGCTCGAGCATCTTCTGCTCGTCAGCCAGGATCGAAGCGGCCAGCTTGGCGGTCTCCTCGTCACCGACCGAGTGCGCGAGCCGCTCGATCGCCGTGTAAGTGGCGATCTCCAGCGCCTCGGTGGCGCAGGCGTCCTTGGCGTTCTTGAGCACCTTCTCCTCGCCCCCGGAGCCGCGCAGAAGATCAAACGGCGTCTTGGACAGAGCGATCGTCTGCCCGATCACGTTCTGCCAAAAGCCGATCACCAAGGTAACTGGGTTGGAGCCGTGGTCAAGCGCCTCCAGGCGACGGGTGACACGCGAAGCGTGCTCACGCGTCTGGCGCAGATGGGTCTCCAGCTCAGAGCGATAGGACCCGCGCGGGGTCATCGCGATCTGCGACTGCAGCACGCGAACCAGAGCGTTCTCACTCGCCCGCGCCTCACCCAGGTACTGCACAACCTTCTGTTCAGCAGCAGCGTTCATAACAGCATCCGATCGAGAGAAGGGGCTCAGGGCGGCAAATGCTCTGAGATGCGCCGGTGTCGGCGCCGGTGGACCGAGGCGAAATTCTTACCTCAACCGCCCTCGATCATACCGAACACATGTTCTCCTATGTGTGATGCAGCTCACACTCGTGCATCCGGAACGCAGCCCCCGACGTCAGGCCCGCGATCACCGATCTTCGCTTGTGATGATCCGCGCGGCGCCTGACTGGTCCGGCCGGCTGGGCACCGTCATCCATACGCTCGCCACTCGGCCCGGCCAAGACTGAACCCTGGCGGACCACGCACCTCTCCGAGTACGGCTGCCAACCGCAGGCCCGCCCTCGTGAGCTTGACCCGCTCCAGCGCGGCCACGAGCGATCTAGGCATCTCCCGTTCCCAGCCCCGGCCCAAGAAATCCGCAAAGGGTCCGTGGTCCCGCCACTCCTCCTTTGTCGCCCGAGCGGCCACGAGCAGGCCGTTTCTGCTTCAGGAGGCGCCGGAGCAAAAGCGGCAGCCTGATCGCGGCCGCCGGCACCTGACCTGACGTCTGCTGCAACAGCGGCGACGGGGGCGTCTCGCCCCCGGATCGGAGACTGCCGCTTCCACGCCAGCGGGCTTGCCGCCAGGTCGGAATCGTGGCTAACGCCGGGGTCCTGCTGTTGGCGGGTCGCGAGCCGGGTCCTGCATTCGTGCTGGCGCAGGTGTCGCGGCGCGCTTCGCCCGGTGTTCGTAACCACGAGCCTCACGCGCGGCGGCGTCCCGTCCGCGCCGTCTGTGTGTACCGGCGTCGCCACAGTTCCGTCGCCGTTCGGCCTCGGGGACCGGCACCACGATCGCGGTCGCCGCCACCGTTCAGACCGTGTGCTTCATCCACACGTTCGGCTCCCAATAGGCGCCGGTGCCTGCCTCGCGGTCGATCGCGACCGTCGCGAGGCCGCCGGGGAACCAGTAGTCGCCGCTCTCCGGGAACGACATCCCGGTCCACTGCTCCCACTCGGCGACACTGCCAGTGATCCGCAGAGATCGCGGCTCGGGCTTGAGCATCCCCGCGCCCAGCCGCTCGTGGACGCGCATCCACGGGTCGAACAGGACGCCGTCCGGCCGCCGCCACTGGGCGTATCGCTCGATCGGGACGAGCGGATACCGGTCCTTCCAGCTCGGGCGAACCGGCGCGATCAATGAACCGAGCCCGTGGCGGCGCGCGATCTCGCCCATCGCTTTTACGGCGGCTGCGCTGACGCCGCGGCCCTGGATGTCGCGCGGCACCATGATCACCAGCGCGCACAGGACGTTCGCTCCGCCCTCATCGAAGCCGCGGGCGATCGCACCGTCGATCCCTACCGGCAGGTCGTTGACGCTGCCGTCCCAACGCACCGGAATCGACCGCGCCCGCGCGACGATGTCACCGTCGCCGCCGAGCAAGTGAAACTGAAAATCGGGCCGCTCGTCTGTCAACCGTCCCCAATAGCGGTTCAGGACGTCGCCGTGGTTGTTGTACTCAGGAAGCGTGTCGCGCGTCCGCTCCCAGGCAAGCTCGGTGAGCTCTGGCCGCTCCGCTACCGTCGCGATCTCCACGCCCGTCATCATTGCGCAGCGACCCGGCCCCGCCCGGCGCGCCGCGCCCCACCAGCAGCCGCACGTGGACCGGCGGCCCGCCTTCCACGTGAACGACGAGCGGGCTACTCCCGCGCCAGCGAGATCGCTATCCCGGCGCTCGGCGTCTGGTTTCCGGCCCCGACGTCCGCAAAGCGTTCCGCTTACGAACGCCGTTGATCAGCCCCGGCCCGGGCGCCGATGTGGAGTCCTCCGGCCAACTCCAGCTCCTCAGCGCCGTTGGGCACGTCGCCGGCGTGCGGCTATCGATCGTCAACCGAACAGGTGATCTCAGCGAGTCGGCTCAGTCGTCCGCGACGATCTGGCCTGATCCGTCGAGCTGCTTCGTCTCGGGAATAATTTGACGCCGTGGAGGATTTGATGCCGTGGAGCTGAGGCCGTTTCGGATCGAGCGGTACTACGCCCGGTATGAGTTCGCGACCCGCTACATGCTCTCGAGCAGCGATTGCGAGTCGCGGACGATCGGGGAGCTGCTCGAGCTGGAGCCGGAGGCGTGCTCTCAACTGCTCGCAACATGGTGCGGGTACACGGAGTCGGCGGGGGCGCCGGAGCTGCGCGAGGCGATCGCCACTCTCTACGAGCGGATCGACCCGGGCGAGGTGATTGTCACCTCGTGCGCGGAGGAGGGCATCTTCCTGCTCTACCACGCGCTGCTGCGCGCCGGCGACCACGCGATCGTGGAAACCCCCTGCTACGAGTCCGCGCTCGAGCTTGCACGCACCACGGGCGCCGAGGTAAGCCAGTGGCATCGCCGCTACGAGGACGGCTGGGCATACGACATCGACGCGCTCGAACGGTCATTGCGCCCGCACACGCGCCTGCTCTACCTCAACCAGCCGCACAACCCAACGGGGACCCTGATGGACCGGCCGACCTTCGAGCGGGTTGTCGAGCTCGCGCACTCACGGGCGGTCGTCACCTTCAGCGACGAGGTGTACCGCGAGCTTGAGCACGATTCGAGCGACCGGCTTCCGGCGGCCTGCGACCTCGACGAGCGCGCAGTCTCGCTTGGCAGCATCTCGAAGAGCTACGGCCTGCCAGGGTTGCGGATCGGCTGGCTAGTCACCCGTGACTCGGCCCTGCGCGAGGCGGTCCTGCGCGTGAAGGACTACACGACTATCTGCTCGAGCGCTCCGAGCGAGGTGCTTACTGCAGTCGCGCTCAGGCACCGTGACGTGCTGCTGGAGCGCAACCTCGCGATTGTCGAGCGCAACCTGCCGCTGCTGGACGACTTTTTCGAGCGGCATGTCGAGACGTTCGAGTGGACTCGCCCGATTGCTAGTCCGATCGGGTTCCCGCGCGTCAATGGCGTCGGAGACGTGGATCAATTCTGCGAGCGGCTCGCCGGCTTGGGAGTTCTCCTACTCCCAGGTTCGGTCTACGACCAGCCGGCCCATGTCCGAATCGGCTTCGGGCGCGCCAACATGCCCGAGGCGCTACAAGTGCTCGAGAACAACCTCGAAGTAACGTCGACCGCCCGAGCCTGAGCTTCGGAGCTTCGACCACGCTTCGGCTGGACGCGGCAGCGTGGTCAACAGGCGTGCTCTTCTTCGACCGGGCGACGACCCGGAGCGCCCGGCGTGGGATTTCGCTACCGCGGATCCAGCTCCCGTGCGGTGAGCGTTGGGCAATAACACTGCGATCCACCGAGAAGTGCCGCCTTGCGGGACGCCCAGTCCGGCAGCCGGCAGCGCCGAGACCTGCTCTTGCCATGCCGCGGGCATCCGGCCCCCCAACGCGGCCGCCCTCGTTTGCGCGGATACGGGGACGCTACTGCGTGAGGCCAAGTCTCATCGCTCATCCTGGTGTTGCGCCGACCGCCGCCGCGGAGCCGAAGCGTTGCCCGCGTGGGGAGCCAGAAGCGCCGCGCGGCCGTTTCCTCATTCAAGGCTCCTGCGGCGCCAGGTAGGCTTGGGTCAGTGGAGCGCGTCGGCGTCACGATCTACACCGACCCCGGCTGCCCCTTCGGTTTCAACGCGCAGCGCCAGGAGACGCAGCTGCAGTGGCACTACGGGGAGCGTCTGGACACCAGGCGAAGGATGATCGTGCTGTCGGAGGAAAGCTCATCGTTCGAGGAGCGCGGGCTGAGCCGGGAGATGGTCGCGGGTAACGCGAAGCGCCTTCGCTCCCAGTACGGGATGCCGATGCTGACGGAGCCGCCGGATCGGCTCCCTGCGACGATTCAGGCCTGCCGCGTGTACGTCGGCGCGCGGATCCACGACCCTGCACGCGCCGACCTGCTGCTTCGCTGCCTGCGTCGCCGCGCCTTCTCCGAGGGGCAGCGCCTCGATGAACTCGACACGATCCACGCGGCCGGCGCGGACGCAGGCGTTGCGCCTGACACGATCGATGCGTGGATGGCTGACGAGCAGGTTAAGAGACAGCTGCGCGAGGACATGGCCGCAACCAGGGCTCCGCTGCCAGAGGCGCTCGCTCTCGCCCATCGGCTCTCCCGCAGCAACGGCGGCCTGCGCTACTCGACCGCCTCGGCAGTGCTTGAGCGCGGCGATCGGCGCGTGGTGATGCCGGGGTTTCAGCCGTTCGCGGTGTACGAGGTGGCGGTCGCAAACGTGGCCCCCGAAATCGAGCGCCGGCCGCCGCCCGAGACGGTCGAGGAGGTACTGGCCTGGGCGCCCTATCCGCTGGCCACCGCCGAGGTGGCCGAGCTGCGAGGCATCGGCCTCGACCGAGCCCGGGAGGAGCTCCAGCGGGCGGGCGCAAAGCTCGCCGAAGCGGCGGGCGATGGCTACTGGTCCAAAGGCTGAGGCTCGCCCTCATCCCCGGGATCACGCTATACCCGGGGTGCAGCCCTCTCCATGAGGTCGCCGCGAGGGCGACAATGTAGAAAGCACGGCCTAGCGCTTGAGACGTGCCCGGTGCCTCCGAACGAGGCATCTGATGGCCGGTCTCCGGTCTCGTCGCTGACGATCGGATCGAAGTAATGAGCTGGCGGCGGAGCGTGCCTGCAAGCCCTGGATTGGACGACCACCCGGGGTGTGAGCTCCCGGCTCGGCCCGCTGCTGCTGGTTTAGCAGAGTGCCGTCTGGACGGTCCGAGAGACAGCGCGGTGTAGTCCAGGCCTAGTGACGCGCCGGCCGTCGCGTTCAGCGCTCACGGAGCGGGAGCGCCGGGGAGTGGTTGCCCGAAGCTCGGGTCGAAGGGCTGTCGGTCTGAGCGGCACACGGTTCCCTGCCGCGGCGTGATGAGGTGGACCAGGTAGGCGGTGGTCGCGTGCTCGATGCACTGGCTGGGGTCCGTGCCGCTGATGTGGCCGTAGCCATCGTGGGTCAGCAGCACTGCGTTGCCGAGCCGGCGCGCAGCCCGGCGGGCGTTGGCGAACGGCGTTTGTGGGTCAAACCGGGTGCCGATCACCAGGATCGGGTGGCGGGTCGTCGCGTTCCACGGTCCGGTGTAGCGGCTCGCGCTCGCCACGGGCCACGAGGCGCACGGCCAAAGCCACCAGCCCTGCACCGGTCCGGAGATCTGGCTGATCCCTGTGAGCCGGCCGATCACCGCCGGCCAGGCCTGCGGACCCTGCCGGGGCGGCGGCTTGTCCGCGCACGAGAGCGCCACCGTCGACACCAGCGCCGACTGTAAGACGGGCCTGGCCTGTTCGGCGATTGCGGGCCGCTCGCCAGCGGGGCGACAGGCGCCGAAATCCCGGCGAAGGTCTGTCCTCCGTCGCTGGTCCGCACGATCGATGTGCAGGTCGGGTGCGAGCACGGAGCTGAGCCGAGCATCCACCAGGTCAGCTCACTGATCGCGGTGAACGACTGTGGCGCGAAGTTGGCGGGGACCGGCCCGCCAGGCGGTGTGCTGCCCGTGCTCGACGTGCTCGGTGACGTCTTCGTATGGCTGGTCTGGGGCTGGCTCGGAGGCTTGGAGGTCCTCGGCGGATGGTGAACCGCGTGAGGAGACGAAGACGGGTGAACCGCTTGTGGGGCGGCGGGGACCCGTGCATGCTGAGCAGCACGCCTACGACCGCGGCCACCACCAGGAACCCGGCCGCGAACGCCAGCACCGCGGTATCGGTGCACCTCTCCAGAGCCCCCGGTTCCACAGCCATGATCGCCCTTAGATTGCTCGGACTCCGGATCCTGTGACGAGGGCTCAGAGCCCCTCGCCGAGCGCCTTCGCGATCGCGC
This sequence comes from Actinomycetota bacterium, assembly GCA_030948665.1. Classification (GTDB taxonomy): domain Bacteria; phylum Actinomycetota; class Thermoleophilia; order Solirubrobacterales; family Solirubrobacteraceae; genus Palsa-465. Next base: position 28,889 of record JALYZY010000213.1, read on the forward strand.
CTGCGACCACCTTGGCGCCTGCTTCGCCCATCACGATCGCGTAGTGATTGACGTCCGGGACGCTGGCCGCCTGCCGTTGCTCCGGTGCCTCGGCGGCCCAGGAGTTCACCAACGAGATCGGCTGCATCGGGTTAGGGTCGTTCACGAGCCCGCGTGGGGCGCAAAGCAGGCGGGCCGGATGCGTCAACCGGTGCGCGGGCTCGCCCATCCCCAACAGCTCGGCCGCGTCACCGCGGACCGCCTCCTCGCTCACACCGGAGCGGAGGTTCGGTTCCTCGCCGACCAGGTCGTGGTCCGCGTAGGCGATCAGATCCTCGTCGGCGATGTCACTCCCTGAGATCGCCGGATGCTCCCGCCACCACTCGAGGTATGCCTCGCGATCCGGGAAGGTCAAGCGCAGGCGCGCCAGCGCAGGCCCGAGGAACCCGTCGATAAAACGCTGCGGGTCGACACGTTCGATCCCGGGGATGGTGAGGCCGCCGTCGACCATGACGAGCGACGAGACTCGCTCGGGATGATCCACCGCGAGCCGCGCGATGATGTAGGCCCCAAGCGAATGGCCCACGACGACGGACTTCTCGAGCCCGAAGTGGTCGAGCACTGCGAGCATGTCACGCGCGTGGGCTGCCATCCCGTATGGCGCGCCGAGGGCCCTGCTGCGCCCGCGGCCGCGGAGGTCAGGCACCAGCAGCTCCGCCCGGCCCTCGAGCCGCCGACCGACTGCCAGCCACGCTCGGCTGTTGGCCGTGATGCCGTGGACGGCGAGGACCTTGGCCGGCGCTCCCGCGGGGTCGGGATCGCCGAATCGGAAGACGGCCAGAGAACCGCCCTCGACGACCACATCAGCTCTCGCGATCACCGACAAGCTCATCCTCGAGCGGGTCGATCACAACGTCAGCAACCGCCCCCGAAGTGCCCTGCCGCAGCCATGGGCGCGCGTGCAGCAGCCACGCCGCTGCGCCAACAAGCAGCACGCCGCAGAGGGTCCAGCCCAGCTCGGTCGTACCGAGGCCGGCGTACTTGAGGCCCGAGGCGAAGATCACGAACGCGATCGTGGGGCGAACGTAACGGTCAGGCACGGTCGAGGAGAGCAACGATCCGACCAGCACCGCCGGGACGCTTCCGATGATCAACGAAGCTGTCAGTCCGAACTGCACGTGACCGAACAGAAGCGCCCCCAGCGCGGCGGACAGCGTCAGCGGTACTGCCTGGGTGAGATCGGTGCCGACGAGCTGGTTCGCGCCGATCATCGGATAGAGGAACAGGAGCAGGACGATCATCAGTGACCCCGAGCCAACAGAGGTCATCCCGACGATGATCCCGCCCACGACGCCAATCGCGACCGTCGGCAGAGGCCGCTCGCGGAGCTCGCCAATCCTCGCAGTCCGAGCGTTGCCGCTCCGGCGATCTAGTAGGAAGCGCAGGGCCATCGCCGCAGCGCCGATCAGCAGTGCGGTGCCCAGCACCGTCTCGATGTGGTGCTGGGCAGACTTTGCGTGTCCCAGCAGGTGGAGCAGGTATGCGCCGAAGAAGGCAGCCGGAACGCTTCCGAGGACCATCCAGCGGACGATGCGAAGGTTGACCGTCCCCGCGCGCAGATGGACGGCCGCCCCGACTGGGCGCATCAGGACCGCAGCGACCAGATCACTCGAGATCGCGGTGCTCGGCTTGACTCCGAACAGCAGGATCAGCATCGGGGTCATGAGCGCGCCGCCGCCGGCGCCGGTCATTCCGACCAGCAAGCCGACGATGGCGCTCCCCAGGACTATGTACGGATCGACGTGCACGGCGTCAGTCGCCGGCAACCCTAACGGCCGGAGCATCCGCTAGCTCACCTGGCGGACCGCCCGACAGCACCCAGACCTCGCCGTCAAAATGGACCAGCCCGAGCCTCCCGAGCCGGGAAAGGGCGCTGGTCACGGTCGGGCGCCGGGCCGCGACCAAGTCCGCGAGAACTGTGTGGGTGAGGCGAAGCGGTAGCACCGTAGCGTCGGTCCGAACTCGTCCCCAGCGACTGGCCAGGTGCCAGAGCAGCATGTGCAGCCGTATGTCGACGCGCGCCTGGTGGATGATCGCGAGCTGGACCGCGAAATTGCGGGATCGCTCGATCGCCACTGCCAGCAGGCCTCCAACGAGCTCGGGATAGTGGACCGCGTTCGCCAGGAATCGCTCGTCGAGGACGGCGAGACGGGTTGGCTCAACTATCGTCCACGCGCTCCTCAGCGGGAGCGTCGAGTCATCGGGCTCGGGCTGCCATGGCCGGATCAGGTCCCCGTCTCCCAGGAGCTCGGCGCCCCTGCGGCCGTCGACCCCGACCAGCCGGATGAGTACTCCGGAGAGCACGAGAAGCCCGACGGTCCCCTCCGGGGCGACGCTACTCGCGGCCTGCCAGCTTCCAGGCGCAAGGCGTAGCTCGGGCGCCACGCACTGTGCGATCGCCTCTTCACGGCGTTCACTTGGGATCCACTCGGCGAGCTCGGGCGCCTCGCGCAGCACGTGACAGACCGTCCGAGAATCGGTGCCCACCAGCACACTGTGTCAGAGCAGAGATGTGGCTCGAAACCGAGACGGTCGCGTCTCGCGCTCGGCGGCAGGCTCCTGATCAATGGGTCCGATGATCTAATCCAGCTGCGAGGGCCACGTAGCATTCCGCGGCGATGCGTATCGGCGTGCTCACCGGTGGCGGCGACTGTCCAGGGCTCAATGCAGTGATCCGGGCTGTCGTCCGCAAGGCGATCGACGGCTATGGCGACCAGGTGGTCGGCTTTCGGGATGGCTGGCGAGGAGTGCTCGAGGGCTCCGCCGACGAGCTCACGATCGAGTCGACTCGCGGCATCTTGCCGCGCGGCGGCACGATCCTGGGCAGCTCCCGCACCAACCCGTACAAGCGCGATGACGGAGCCCAGGTCGTGCGCGAGACGCTGGCCGCCCGGCAGCTCGACGGTCTGATCGCGATCGGTGGCGAGGACACGCTCGGCGCGGCGAACCGCCTGTGCGGAGACGGCGTGAACGTGATCGGCGTGCCGAAGACGATCGACAACGACCTCGGTGGCACAGATGTCACGTTCGGTTTCGACACCGCTCTGCAGATCGCCAGCGATGCGATCGACCGGCTCCACACCACCGCGGAGAGCCACAACCGGATCCTTGTGGTCGAGGTGATGGGCCGCAGCGCCGGGTGGATCGCCCTTCACGCGGGGATCGCGGGCGGAGCTGACGTGATCCTGATCCCCGAGGTGCCGTTCGACATCGACGAGGTCTGCCGGCTGATCCGCCGACGCCATGAGCGGGGTCGCTACTTCTCGATTGTCGTCGCGGCCGAAGGCGCGACCCCGAAGGAGGGGACGACCATGAGCGTCGACGAGGGCGCGTCGGTTGACGAGTTCGGACACGTCAGGCTCGGCGGGATCGGGCGCCAGCTCGAGCGGGCGATCGAGGAGCGCACCGGCTACGAGACGCGGGCCACTGTCCTCGGCCACGTCCAGCGCGGCGGCACGCCGACGGCATTTGACCGGGTGCTCGCGACGAGGCTCGGGCTGGCGGCGATCGACGCCGCGCATCAGGGCGCCTGGGGAACGATGACCGCACTGCGGGGGACGGAGATCAAGCTCGTCAGGCTGAAGGATGCCGTCGCCGACGTACGCCGCGTTCCCGGGCCCGAGTATCAGCGTTACGGCGTGCTGTTCGGGTAGCCACGGGGTTCTCGGGCGTTCACATCCCCGCGCTCGATCCGTCTATCCTGGCGGCGGTGGGTTCCACGGCTCGCATAAGGCGCTCGTGACCGCAACCGATACAGCCACCACCCTCGACCGGCTCTGCATCGACACCATCCGAACGCTTTCGATGGACGCCGTCCAGAAGGCGAACTCGGGGCACCCGGGGACACCGATGGCCCTCGCGCCTGTCGCCTACCTCCTGTACGCGCGGGTGATGCGCCACAACCCGCGCGATCCGCAGTGGCCCGACCGCGACAGGTTCGTGCTCTCGTGTGGGCACGCCTCGATGCTGCTGTACTCGACCCTATACCTCGCCGGCTACGACATCAGCCTCGAGGAGGACATCAAGCGCTTCCGGCAGCTCGGATCGAAGGCCGCGGGCCACCCCGAGTACGGGCACTGCCCGGGCGTCGAGGTCACCACGGGTCCGCTCGGACAGGGAATCTGCAATGCCGTGGGGATGGCGCTGGCGGAGCGGATGCTTGCGGCGCGCTTCAACCGCCCGGGGCATGAGGTCGTGGATCACCGGACGTACGCGATCGTCTCCGACGGCGACCTCGAGGAGGGAATCTCGGGGGAGGCGTCCTCGCTGGCCGGACACCTCGGGCTCGGGCGGCTGATCGCCTTCTATGACAACAACCACATCTCGATCGAGGGTGACACCGCGCTCGCCTTCACCGAGGACCGGGCGGCGCGCTACGAGGCGTACGGCTGGCACGTCCAGAATCTTGGTGAAGACATCGCGCTTGACCGTCTCGAAGATGCGGTCCGGAGCGCCGCCGAGGTGCAAGACAGGCCGTCGCTAATCGTGATCCGCACGCACATCGCGCAGGGTTCGCCACACAAGCAGGACACCGCCGGCGCTCATGGGTCGCCGCTCGGCGAGGAGGAGATCAAGCTCACCAAGGAGGCGATGGGCTGGCCGTCACAGCAGCCGTTCTACGTCCCCGAAGAGGCGCTGAAGCACTTCCGCGCCTGCATCGAGCGCGGGGCCGAGCAGCAGTCGGAGTGGCAGGAGCGCTTCGATGCCTACGCGGACGAGCACCCCGAGCTTGCGGACGAGCTCTCGCGGCTGTTCAGGCGAGAGCTCCCGGACGGCTGGGATGCGGAAGTGCCGCGCTTCCACGCCTCGGGGACGATGACCGCGACGCGAAAGTCCTCCCACACGGTGCTCCAGTGGGCGGCTGCGAAGGTTCCGGAGCTGGTCGGTGGCTCGGCCGATCTGGCCCCGTCGACGCTCACGCGGATCGATGACGCGGAGGAGGTTGAGGCAGGGTCCTATGCGGGACGCAATCTGCACTTCGGCATCCGCGAGCACGGGATGGGAGCGATCGTCAACGGGCTGACGGTCCACTACATGCGGGGCTACGGGTCGACCTTCCTGGTGTTCAGCGACTACATGCGCGGAGCGGTCAGGCTCGCGTCGCTGATGAAGCTGCCGTCGATCTTCGTCTACACCCACGACTCGATTGGCCTCGGTGAGGACGGCCCGACGCATCAGCCGATCGAGCATCTTGCGGCCCTGCGTGCGATACCAGGCCTGTCGGTGATCCGGCCCGCGGGAGCGAACGAGACGGCCCTCGCGTGGCATCACGCGGTCGCCTCCCGCGACCATCCGTGCGCGCTCGTGTTCTCGCGCCAGGGGGTCCCAACCTGGAACCCGGCGGCGATCCCGCCCGACGCGATCGATCGCGGTGCGTACGTGCTGCGCGACTCCTTCCGCGAGCCGGACTCGCCGGACTTGATCTTCATCTCGACCGGGACCGAGGTCCACATCTGCAACGGCGCCGCCGACCTGCTCGAGGCCGACGGGATCGCTACCCGGGTGGTGAGCATGCCCTGTGTCGAGCACTTCGCCGCCCAGGACCAGGAATACCGCGACGCGGTGCTCCCGCCGGAATGCCGTGCCCGCGTCTCGGTCGAGGCCGCAGGACCGCTCGGCTGGCACCGCTGGGTGGGCGATGCGGGCGAGGTCATCGCGATGCACGGATTCGGGGCATCCGCGCCCGCGAGCGTTCTGTACAAGCACTTCGGCTTCACGTCAGAGCGCGTGGCGGACACCGGCCGCGACGTGGTAAGTCGTGTCAAGGGAGGATCGTCCTAGATGAGCACCGCAACCGAGGTAAGTCCGCGCCTGAAAGCGCTCACCGACGCCGGCGTCAGCGTGTGGCTTGATCAGATCCGCCGTTCGCTGGTCGAGGGCGGGGAGCTCGCTCGGATGGTGGCCGAGGAGTGCCTGCGGGGAGTCACCGCCAACCCCTCGATCTTCGAGAAGGCGATCCTCGGCTCCAAGGACTACGACGAGGACCTGGTTGAATTCGCTCACCAGAACCTCGATGCACAGGCGATCTACGACCGGATTGCCGTCCGCGACGTCCAGCTCGCTTCTGAGGTACTCGCCGACGTGCACCGTGAATCCAATGGCCGCGACGGGTTCGTGTCGCTCGAGGTCGCCCCGGACATCGCGCACGACTCGGATCGGACGATCGAGGCCGTCCGCACCTATTGGGCGGCTCTAGACCGACCAAACGTGATGATCAAGATTCCCGGCACGCCTGAAGGCGCTCAGGCGATCGAGCAGGCGATCTATGAAGGGATCAACGTCAACGTCACGCTGCTGTTCGCCGTGTCGGCGTATGAGACAGTCGCCGAGGCTTATCTGCGCGGCCTGGAGCGCCGGCAGGCTGACGGCCTTCCCGTGAACATCTCGTCGGTAGCGAGCTTCTTCGTCTCGCGCGTTGACACGAACGTCGACCGAAAGCTCGAAGCGCTCGGACGCACCGATCTCGCCGGTCGCGCCGCGCTTGCGAATGCGCGTGCCGCGTACCGGCGATTCAAGGAGATCTTCGCCGGTCCGCGCTGGGAGGCTCTGCGCCACGCGGGCGCGGCTGTGCAGCGGCCCCTGTGGGCATCCACCGGCACGAAGAACCCCAGTTACCCCGACACGATGTACGTCGATGGGCTGGTGGGCCGAGACACGGTCAACACGATCCCGATGGCAACGCTTCATGCCGTGGCCGACCACGGCAAGGTCACCGGCCCGACCGCGGAGCAGGACCCGACAGAGGATCTACGCGCGCTCGCGGAGGCCGGGATCCACATGGATCAGGTCACCGACGAGCTGCTCGTCGATGGGGTGAAGCAGTTTGAGGACGCGATGAACCGGTTGCTGGCGGGGATCGACGAGCGTCGTGCTGCGGTCGCGACTGGGCGACCACCGACGATCCAGGGGAGGATTCCGTCTGAGCTGCAAGGCCCGCTCGCCGAAAGGGTCAAGGCTGCCGTCGCTCAGGGCGTCGCGCAGCGGGTCTGGCGCCGGGATCCTTCCCTCTGGGGAGGTCCGGGAGTTCCGGAAATCGAAGACCGGCTCGGCTGGCTCACCGTGTCCGAGACGATGCTCGAGCATGCCTCCGAGCTTCACGAGTTTGCCGATCAGTGTCGTAAGGAGGGATACACCGACGCGGTCCTGCTCGGGATGGGAGGGTCCTCGCTCGGGCCCGAGGTGATCAGGCGATCGTTCGGCGAGATTCCCGATGGCCTGTCGCTTCAGGTCCTCGATTCGACCCACCCGGACGTGGTACTGGCGGTGCAGGAGTCGGTCGACATCGAGCGGACGATCTTCATCGTCTCCTCGAAGTCCGGCGGAACGATCGAGACGCTGTCTCACTACCGCCACTTCAAGGCGCTGGCCAAGCCCGAGCAGTTCGTGGTCGTCACAGATCCGGGCAGTCCACTCGAGCGGCTGGCCGACGACGACGGGCTGCGCCGGGCTTTCCTGAACACGCCGGATATCGGCGGGCGCTACTCGGTGCTATCGATGTTCGGGCTGGTGCCCGCCGCGCTGATGGGGGTCAACATCGAGGCCCTGCTTCACCGCTGTCAGGTCGCCGAGCAGAACTGTGCTCACTACGACTCGAGCGAGTCCAACTCGGGGCTGTGGCTCGGTGCCGCCATCGGCGAGCTCGCACGGCAGGGGCGCGACAAGCTGACGTTCTTCGTCTCACGGCCGATCGAGAGCTTCGGGCTGTGGGTCGAGCAGCTGATCGCGGAGTCGACCGGCAAGCACGGGAGGGGGATTCTCCCCGTCGCCGACGAGCCGCTCGGCTCGCCCGCGGAATACGGCCAGGACCGGGTCTTCGCCTACCTTCGACACGTCGAGGACCCCGACGAAGCGCTCGACCACGCGATCGCGCAGCTGTCGGATGCCGGGCACCCGACGATCACGGTGCCAGCGCACGGCGCGGTCGACCTGGGCCGAATCTTCTTCCTGTCGGAGTTTGCGGTGGCGGTCGCCGGCTGGGGGCTCGAGATCAACCCCTTCGACCAGCCGAACGTGCAAGAGGCCAAGGACAACACCAAACGCGTCCTCGACTCAGGGCAGATCCCAGAGCTCGATGTGGCCGACGACGAGCGCCTGCGGGCGCTGCTCGAGGACGCGCAGCCCCCCCACTACGTCGCGATCATGGGCTACGTGCCACCTTCAGACGAGTTCGACCGGGCAATCGGCGAGCTGCGCTCGACGATCCGCGCCGCGACGGGCGCGGCGACGACCTTTGGGTACGGACCGCGGTTCCTTCACTCCACCGGTCAGCTTCACAAAGGCGGACCCCCGACCGGTCGCTTCCTTCAGCTGACCTCCGAGCCGCAGCGCGACGCCGAGATTCCCGGCGCCGGATACTCGTTCGGTAAGTTGATCGCGGCACAGTCGGCGGGAGACCTCCAGACGTTGCGCTCGCACGATCTGGCTGCCGAACGTGTGAATCTGGGAGGCGATCCGGTCGCGGGCGTCAAGCAGTTGACTGAGCGGATTGCCTCAATATTGGGTAGTCGCTGACCGACGATGCAGATCGGATCCCTCGCACTGTCTTGAGCGCGGATCACCCCCACACGGAGGAGCGACCAGGGTCCGGCGCCGTGACGCTCGACGACGGCGCCGGGCACCTCGAGACCATTCCGGACACCGATGAGAATCCCCTCGTAGAGGGACTCGAACGGCTGCCGGTGCACCCGACCGCACTGGTGATCTTCGGCGCCACCGGAGATCTAGCTCACCGCAAGCTCCTCCCGGCGCTCTACAACCTCGCCCACGAGGGGGCCCTGCCAGAGCGCTTCGAGCTGATCGGCGTGTCCCGCCGCGACCAGGAGCACGAGGACTTCCAGCAGGTCGCGCGCGAGTCGATCGAGCGCTTCTCCCGCCGCACGCCTGATCCGGACGTGCTCACCGCGCTGCTCGGAGACATGCGGTATGTGCCCGGGACGTTCGATGACGACGACGTCTACAAGGAGCTCGATCGGGTGCTGTGCGAGTTCGACGAGCAGGCGGGGCAGCCGCTCGACCGCGTCTTCTATCTCTCCACGGCTCCACAGTTCTTCCCCGTGATCGCCCAAAAAATCGGAGACAGCCAGCTCAACCGCTGCGAGCGGGCGGAGACGAGGATCGTGATCGAGAAGCCGTTCGGGTACGACCTGGACTCAGCGCGCAAGCTGAACGAACAGGTGCTGGGCGTATTCGACGAGTCGCAGGTGTTCCGGATCGACCACTACCTCGGCAAGGAGACGGTCCAGAACCTGATGGCGCTTCGGTTCGCCAATGCGCTGTTCGAGCCGGTGTGGAACCGCAACTTCATCGACCACGTGCAGATCACTGCTGCGGAGGACCTCGGCATCGGCAGCCGCGCCGGCTACTACGACCACGCTGGAGCGCTGCGAGATCTTGTCCAGAACCACATGCTCCAGCTGCTCTCGTTGCTGACGATGGAGCCGCCGATCGCATTCGAGGCGAACCGGCTGCGCGACGAGAAGCTGAAGGTGCTCGAGGCGATCGTTCCTCCGAGCGTGGATCAGGTGGGATCGATGAGTGTCCGCGCCCAGTACGGGCCGGGGATGGTGGCCGGCAAGGCCGTTCCCGGCTACCTCGAGGAGGAGGGCGTCCCGCCGGATTCGCGCACCGAGACGTTCGCCGCGCTGAGGCTTGAGATCTCGAACTGGCGCTGGGCGGGCGTGCCGTTCTACCTTCGCACCGGCAAGCGCCTCGCCCGCAAGGTCACCGAAATCGCGGTGACGCTGAAGCCCGTGCCCCACCTCGCGTTTCAGAGCGTCGGCTCGCTCGGCGTCAAGCCCAACCAGATCATTCTGAGTGTGCAGCCCGACGAGGCAGTGTCGGTCTCGATCGGGGCAAAGATCCCCGGAGCGACGATGCGAATCCGCCCGGTGAACATGGAGTTCCACTACGGCACCTCGTTCATGTCGCAGTCCCCGGAGGCTTACGAGCGGCTGATCCTCGATGCGATGCGCGGCGACGCGACCCTGTTCACCCGCAACGACGAGATCGAGGCCCTGTGGGGAATCATTGATCCGATCCTGACCGCGTGGCACGAGGACACTTCATCCCCGATCGCCACGTACCCGGCGGGCTCGCAGGGGCCGGCCGAGGCCGACGCGCTGCTGCACCCTGGCGCGCGATGGCGGCGCCTGTGAGGCTCAGGCCTCACGGAATCGCTCTCACGGAGCGCGGATGAGCGAGGACGTCTGGTCGGAGCGCGACACCTCGCCCGACGCAATCGAGGCGGCCCTGCGCGAGATGCTGAGGGAGCGCCACGCGGCAAACCACGCGCTCGCCCCAGCCCGGGTGCTGAACCTGATCGTCGTCATCGACCGCGAATGGAAGGGCGAGATCGCAAACAGGCTCGAGCGTGTTGGGCGCTACCACGCCTCGCGAACGGTCTTGTGTGCAGTGGAGGAGGGTCGCGACACGCTCGATGCGGTCGCCGTCATGAGCTACCAGGAGCCCTCCGGGGATGGCCTGGGCGTGATGTACGAAAGCGTCGAGATCGACATGGGCCCCCAGCACCTTGAGCACCTCGAGACGATTGTCGATCCCGTGATCGTCGCCGATCTTCAGACGGTGCTCTGGTGCCCACACGGGCACGAGGAGGCGGTTCAGGCGCTCCGGGGGATCTTCGATGTAATGCTGCTCGACTCGGACGACGAAGAGGACCTGAGGTCGGCGCTCGCCGGTGCGAACGATCTGCTCGACAGCGCCTACGTCGTCGACCTGGCGTGGCTGCGGACGACGCCATGGCGCGAGCGGCTAGCGGCGAGCTTCGATCCGCCGCGGCGTCGCTCGAGGCTAGGCGAGCTCGACGGCCTGGCGATCCGTCACCGTCCGAGTTCGGATGCGAGCGCGTTCCTGCTCGCCGGCTGGCTGACCTCGAGGCTTGGTTGGGAAGCAAAGCCGGTCGAGGGCGTCGAAGGCAGCTATCGCCGGGGGACAGCACGGAAGCCTGAAGGGGAGCTCAGGCTGGAGCTCGAGCCCGCCGACCAGGCCGCTCCCGGATTGGCCGGCGTGACGGTCCGCTGCGGCGAGGGCTTTTCGCTGTCACTCGATCGTGCCCCGGGGGGACTGTGCGCGAAGGAGCGCTGTGATGGCGTGGAGAAGACCTGGCAGGTTCTCGGGGCGTCTCGCGGGGAAGGTGGAATCCTCGGGGAGGGGGTACGGCAGGCGTTGCTGCGCGACCCGACCTATGCCCCGGCCCTCGAGGCTGCGAGGAGGTATGTGAATGGGAGTTGAGATCGAAGTGCTCGAGCACCCTGCACGGGCGTGTGCGGCGATGCTCGTGGGTGCCTGCGCGGGCCACGGCCATGTGGTCATCACCGGAGGATCGACCCCCCGGGCGGCATACGAGGCGCTGGCCGCCGCGGTCGGCGCCGTCGAGGCCGACGTGTCCGGAACAACCCTGTGGTTCAGTGACGAGCGCTGCGTCCCCCCGGATGACGAACGGTCCAACTACCGGCTGGTCAAGGAGGCGCTGCTCGATCGCCTCGGCGACCGCTCGCCGCCCCAGGTTCGCCGGATCAAGGGGGAGCTCGGACCGGTGGAGGGCGCCGACGACTACGAGCGAGAGCTGCGCGAGGCTGACCCGCGGCAGTTCGAGCTGATCCTGCTCGGTATCGGGCCCGATGGCCACATTGCGTCGCTGTTCCCCGACCAGCCGACGTTGTCGGAGCGCACTCGGCTGGCGGTGGGGGTCCCCGAGGCGGGACTCGAGCCCTTCGTGCCCCGGGTGTCGTTGACGCTCCCGGCGCTGGCGCTCGGGCGGAAGGTCGTGGTGCTGGCGACGGGCGAGTCGAAGGCGAAGGCGGTGGCCGAGGCGTTCGGGCCGACCGCCCGACCCGATCCCCACGTGCCCTCCTCACTCCTCGCCGGGGCGGCCCGGGAGGTGACCGTGCTGCTCGATCCCCCGGCGGCCAAGCTGCTTCAGAGCGTCCCTGCCGGCGATTCATGAGCGCAGTCGTCGGCGTCGATCTGGGCGGCACCAAGGTCGCGATCGCAGGATTGAACGATTCCGAACTGGGCGACTCCATGATCGAGCCCACCGAGCTCTCCAGCGGCGAGGCACTGATCGATCAGCTCGTCCGGATGGTTGAGAGCGCACGTGGCGAAGAGCTCGAAGGGGTAGGTATTGGCGTCCCATCGGTGGTCGAGTTCGAGACCGGCACTGTGATCTCTTCGGTGAATGTGCCGCTGGTCGACGTGCCGCTGCGCCGGGTGCTCGGCGATCGGCTTGGCGTTCCGGTGTTCGTCGACAATGATGCGACCGTGGCGGCGCTCGCCGAGGCACACGACGAGAGCATGAGGATGGTCGCCCGGAACCTCGTGATGCTGACGTTCGGCACGGGGGTCGGTGGAGGCCTTGTCCTCGGCGGGCGCATCTACCGCGGGGCGACCGGCGCCGCCGGAGAGCTCGGGCACACACTCGTCGGCCTTGCTGTCGAGCCTGAGGTTCCGGCGGCTTCAGGGTTCCCGCAGCCCGGCTCGCTCGAATCGGTCGCGTCCGGGCACGCGCTGGACCGGCTTGCGGTCCTGGTGGCCAGCGAGACCCCTGAGTCCGAGCTGGGTCGTCTGGCCGCCAGCGGAGAGCCATGCACGGGGGTGGAGGCGGTCCGCGCCGCACAAGACGGCGACGAGCCGGCCAAGCGTGCCGTTCGGCTGTGGGCGCAGCGCGTCGGCATCGGGATCGCAAACGCGATCAACACTTTCGACCCTGAGGAGGTGGTGATCGGCGGTGGCGCTGCCCGCGCCGGTGACCTGCTGCTAGAGCCGGCCAGCCGGGTTGCCCGCGAGTATGCGCTGCCTGGTCTCGGTACGCGCACGCGGATACGGCTTGCCTGGCACGGGGTGCGCTCGGGAGTACTTGGGGCCGCGCTGCTGGCGGCGCACGAGCTCGAGGCCCCGACTTCTCACGCGACCATGGAGGTGGGATGAATGATCGTCGCATGTGGGTTCGATCACGCCGGCGTCCCGCTGCGGGCGCGACTGCTCTCTGAGATTGAGGCGATGGGCCATCAGGTGCTCGACCTGGGTACCGATGTCCCGGTACCGATCGACTACCCGGACAAGGCTCTGGAAGTAGGCCGGGCGGTGGTGAGCGGGCAGGCAGAAAGAGGCGTGATCGTCTGCGGGTCGGGAGCCGGTGTGTCGGTCGCCGCATGCAAGATCCGCGGCATTCGCGCAGCGACCATCCACGACACCTATACCGCCCATCAGGGGGTCGAGCACGACGCCGTGAACGTGCTGTGCCTGGGGGGGAGGGTGATCGGCGAGGAAGTGGCAGCCGAGATCGTCAGAGCCTTCCTCGGCGCGCAGGTCAGTGACGAGGAGCGTCACGTCCGCCGCCGGGCGAAGGTGGACGAGATCGAGCGCACGGGGGGCGAGTGAGCAACATCGGGCGCATGGGGGCCAGTGAGCAAATCGAGCGAGGACGGTGATCGGATGCGAGTGGTGGAATGCAATGCCTGCGGTGAGACGCTGTCGGCGGTCGACGATGATGAACTTCTGCGCCGTCTGCGCGCGCACATCCAGGAGGAGCACGAGCCATCCTCCTACGACGAGGAGCAGGCTCGCGAGACGATCGCGCAGGAGGCCTACGAGGCTACGGACAGCTAGTGAGGCGCGAAGTGTCGATCTATGTCGTTCGCCATGGCGAGACCGAGTGGAGTGCAAACGGAAGGCACACCAGCCGGACCGACCTGTCGGTGACCCAGCGCGGTCGTGAGCGTGCGCGCGCCCTCGGGTCCGAGCTCGCTGAGCGTGCTTTCTCGTTGGTGCTCACGAGCCCGCTGAAGCGGGCCCGGGAGACCTGTGAGCTCGCTGGATTCGGCGATGTGGCCGAGGTCTGCGATGACCTTCGCGAGTGGGACTACGGCGAGTACGAAGGGCTGACCACTCCGCAGATCCGCGCCGAGAACCCGGAATGGGTCCTATGGCGCGACGGGTGTCCGGGCGGAGAGACCCCTGATCAGGTGTCCCGCCGTGCCGACCGGGCGCTCGAGCGGTTGCGCAGCACCGATGGTGACGCGCTGGCTTTCGCACACGGGCACATCCTCCGGGTTCTCACGGCTCGTTGGCTGGAGATGGATGCTGCCGCCGGGGCCCGGTTTGCGCTGGCCGCCGGTGCGATTGGGGTCCTCGGATACGAACGCGAGACCCAGGTCCTGAGTCGCTGGAATGGCTGAGGCGCGCTCGGGCTGACGGCCGGATCAAGCGAGGCGGCGTCGGCGCACTGATCGTCGGTCACGGCGCGTTGACCTGAGCATGGGCTGAGCGCGTAAGCTGCTGTGCCGTGACTGAGCTGATCGCGCAGGCCGCGGAGGAATACGCCGAGAAGCAGACCAGCCCGTTCGGCGGCTCCTTTGCGGAGGTTGCGCAGTGGACCCGGACGAACACCGACGCCCCGCAGATGATGAGCGGCGGCCCCGAGGCACGGCTGCTTCAGGCGCTGATCGTCATCGGTGGAGCGCGCCGCGTCCTCGAGATCGGAACGTTCACCGGTTTCGGAGCGCTGGCGATGGCTGCAGCGCTGCCGCCCGGCGGTCGCGTGACGACGCTCGAGATCAACGAGGAGACCGCGCAAGCGGCCCGGCGACACATCGACGCCAGCCCGTTCGGGGACCGGATCGAGCTGATCGTCGGAGATGCCCTCGAAACGGTCGGGCGGCTCGACGGCCCGTTCGATCTCGTCTACATAGACGCCTGGAAAGCCGACTACCCGGCCTACTATGACGCGGTCGTGCCGAAGCTCGCCGACCGTGGCGCAATCGTCGCGGACAACATGTTCCGCGCGGGGCAGGTGCTCGATCCGAGCGCCGAGGACGAGCAGACCACCGGCCTGCGCAAGTTTGCCCGGCGAGTGCTCGAGGACGACCGCGTGGACAACGTGCTGCTGACCGTCGGCGACGGGCTGATGCTTGCGTGGCGTCGGCCCGCGGCGGCCTGACAAGCTGCAAGGAATCGTTCAGCCCGGCGAGGGGATTGCCGTACGATCTCGCCTTCTGAGCTATCGGCGGGTGGCGATAGCCTACGGTGCGAGCAAGGCTCCGCCAGTGTGCGGAGCCGGAGAGCCCTGGTCACGGCCGGCCCGGGGCAGTCAGATGACGAGGGCAAGCCTTACAAGCATCAGCATCAAGCTGGCCAGGGCTCTTGCCTTGTTCGCGGCTGCCTTTCTGTGCTCCTGGGTCAGCGTTGCAGTGGCGGCGGCCCGCCCCGCCACGAAGCTTGTGCGATACCGCGGATACACGATCGCGGTGCCCTCGACGTGGCCGGTCTACGACCTCAGCTCCAACCCTACGGTCTGCGTGCGCTTTGATCGGCATGCCGTTTATCTGGGCGATCCAAGCGCGGTGCAACGCTGTCCGGCACACGCCGCTGGCCGCACTGAGGCGATCCTGGTCTCGCCGGTGTCGGCGCGCGCGGCAGGCTCAGCGGGCCCGGGCACGGGGAGTGTGCTGCCGCTGGTGAGCGTTGCCGGTGCCCAGATGGGTGGCGGCTCTGTGGCCCGCGTGGCGGTCCCGGCCCGGGGGATCACGGTGACCGCCACCTGGGGACCGGATCCGGGTCTGATCGCGCACGCGCTCCACCTGCGGCCAGGTGGCCTCGTCCGAGCGGCCGCGTTTGCCCGTCCCACTCGCCGTGCCCGTGCAGCGCGTGGCACTGCCTTGGGCTCCCGAGCGGCCGGACCGGCCGGCTCGGTGTTCACCGGTCTCGGATTCGACGCGTGCTCGGCGCCGAGCCAATCGCAGATGGGAGCGTGGGGCGCCTCGCATTACCGGGGCGTGGGCGTGTACATCGGTGGCACGAACATGGCGTGCTCACAACCGAACCTCACGCCCAGCTGGGTGAGTACCGAGTCTGCCGCGGGCTGGCATTTGATCCCGACGTACGTCGGGTTGCAGGCTCCCTCGAGCGCCTGTGGGTGCGCAACGATCGTTCCGAAGCACGCCGCATCGGAGGGAACCGCGGCTGCGATCGATGCCGTCACCCAGGCACAGGCAGCCGGGATGGGACCCGGCAGCCCGATCTACTTCGACATGGAGGCCTACCAACGCGGCGGGAACAGCACCAGTTCGGTGCTCACGTTCCTGGCTGCCTGGACCACGCAGCTGCACGCCAACGGGTACGTGTCCGGCGTGTACTCGAGCGGAGCGTCCGGGATCGCCGACCTCGCAGCCGCCTATGGAACCGGCTACCTCGAACCCGACGATCTCTGGATCGCCGACTGGAACGGTTTGCAGTCCACAAGTGACCCGTACGTCCCGGCGGCCGACTGGCCGCAACACCAGCGCCTGCATCAATACCAGGGCGCCCATAACGAGACCCACGGCGGCGTCACGCTCAACATCGACGGCAACTATCTCGACGGCCAGACCGCGGGCGGGAGCTGGATTGCGCCGCCGGACGGCACCCTCGTCGCGCTCGCCGGCGCGGCGCCGATCTACCGTCTGGCCGGAGGAGCGCCCCTGTACGTCAACGACTGGAACGCGGTGGGGGGCCAGCAGAGCTACACCGCGCTGACTGCCTCGCAGTGGGCGTCGCTCAAGCCCCTGCCAGCCGACGGAACGTTCCTGATGACCTCGACAGGAGGCGCCTACCGCGTCGCCGGCGGAGCACCGCTGCGGGTCAGCGACTGGGGCGTGTTCGGCGGGGTGCAGCCGTACGTGCAGATCGACCAATGGGATATCGACAACATCACCAATCCGCTGGCCCACCTGGAACCCGTCCCGGCCAACGGGACCTGGCTGATTACTCCTGCGGGCCAGTTCTATCGCGTGGCGGGCGGGACCCCGTTCCCGGTCGCCAGCAGGACTCCATACGGCCGGGTCCATTCGGCGGTGACGATCGACCCCTGGAATATCCAGAACATCTCCAGCCCGCAGTCGCACCTGCTGGCGACACCCCTCGACGGCACCGTGGTGAAGGGCATTCCGTCTCGCACCTATTGGCTCTTCAAGGGCGGCAGGCGGGCGGCCGTCGGCGTCACTCCCGGGGCGGTCGCGGTTGACGACGCGTCCCTGAACGCGTTCGCGGTCCTGCCGCCGCCGGTCAGATGCGTCGTGCCGAAGCTGAAGCACCGGACGCTGCGCCAGGCACGACGGGCGCTGCGCCGGTCGCACTGCCGGCTCGGGAAGGTGAACATGCCTCGCCGCCGTAACCCCCGTGGATTGCACGTCATCAGCCAGGCCCCTCGGCCACAGGTGACCCGCCGGATCGGCTACGGGGTGCGGCTGACGCTCGGCTGATACCGGCCGCTGGGCCGGTTCCGGTCGGTGGTGGACCGCGCCGCAGTCCATCCCCGGCCGGCGGTGGATCTGCGCCGCAGTCCATCCCGATCGACCAGCGGGATAGCGCGCGGTACTTGAGCGGCGCCATGAAGCGATGAAACGTCCGCCTCGTCGCCGGCCGGTGGGCGCACTGCGCCAGGGTGGTCGCTCAGCGTGCATTTCGCGTCACTCGCTGTTGCTCGTAAGGCGCGTGCCGGGTTATCCACGCCAGGGGAGGATGGTGCGGCAGTCGTGCCGGCGGTTAGGGCGATTGACGCGCTATCCACGCTCGGCGGCGGCGGCGGCGGCGGCGGCGACGACGACGATCGAGTTAGGCCCTGGTGTGCAGGCCGGCGCGTCTCGCGCCCTCCCGTCCAGTGCGGCTGAGAGGACTTGAACCTCCACGCCCCGAAGGGCACAGGCACCTGAAGCCTGCGCGTCTACCAATTCCGCCACAGCCGCGAGGCCCCCAAGGTAGCAACTGGCTTGGGAACCTGTCCAGAATGGTCCGGGGGGCGCAGGCTGACGTCCGCTACCCTGCTTCCGCGGACCTCGCCGCTATCGTCTAGGGGACTAGGACGCCGCCCTCTCACGGCGGAAACCCGGGTTCGAATCCCGGTAGCGGTACTTCAGAACCCCTGTGCTGGCGGGGGTTTCGTCGTTGTTAGGGTAGTGCGCCACAGTGTGCGCCACAGTCGGTCCGGTGGTGGCGGGCGTCAGGAAGGCATCGAGGCGCTCGCGTGCGGTGTCTTCGCCGCCGGGGACGAGGTGGCCGTAGCGGTTCCACGTCTGGCGGACATCGCCGTGGCCTGCCCAGGTGGAGATCTGCTTCCAGTCGAGGCCGGCGGCGATGAAAAAGGAGATGGCGCAGTGGCGTGCCTCGTGGGGCGTGATCGGCTCGAGGCCGGCTTCGAGCCATGCCTTGTGCGCCCGGGCGCGGATCGTGGAGGCGAAGAACGCCTCGGTCTTGGTCCGCCCGAAGACGAGGTCCGGGCCGTCGCGGTTCGTTCTGGCCTTGTGGGCCATCAGCTCGCGGCGGACGACGAAGGCCATCGGCACGGCGCGGTGGCCGGCGCCGGTCTTGACGTCGACCGGGCCCTTGACCGGATCCCAGGAGCGCTCGACGCGGATCACGCCCGCCTCGAAGTCGACGTTCGACCACTGGAGCCCGCGGAGCTCGCCACGGCGGAGACCGCAGAAAAGCGCGACCGCCCAGAAGGCCCTTTCTGAATCGGGGAGCGCGGCGATCAGCTCGTGCGCGACCTCGGGCGGCTCAATCCGGTCGCGGCGTCCGCGGATTGCCGGCAGGTCGAGGTTCTCGGTCGGATCGATCGACACCTCGTCTCGGCGGATCGCGCGGCGGAAGATGACGCGCAGCGGATCGAGGATGTTCGTGATAGTGGACGGCGAGAGCCCCCGCTTGCGGAGGTCGTCTACGAAGTCCTGGACGTCGCGCCGCTGGATGTGCGAGAGCTTCCAATCGCCGAGCGCGGCGACGACGTATGTGTGGAGGAGCTGCTCGTAGCCACGGGCGGTCGACGGCTTGTACGGCTTGCCGCCGCGGTCGAGGATCGTGCCGTCATGCGCGCCGGCAATTAGGATCTCGGCCGCCTCGGCGATCGTTTGGCAGTCGGCGGGCGCATGGTGCCCCGGCGGAGTGCGACCTGAGCATCCTGCCGCCACAGCTTGGCGGCGCTCAGCGTGGGGAAGGTGCGCCAGACCTGCCGGCCTGTTCGCACGTCGTAGGCCTGCGCCTGGTAGCTCCGCGTGCATGTGCACCGCCCGCCCTCACGCGACTTGCAACTGCGAGCGTGCCGAGTGCGGATCCCGGTCGTCATGTCCGCCGATCCTACGCGCGGTGTGGGCGTCGGAACACCGACTCGGCGTTCTCGTTCGCCCAGCGCTCCAGCTCTGCGACCGGGATCAGGCGCAGCTTCCCCCGTCGGATCAGCCGCAGCTCGGGCTGGACATGCCGCTCGAACGAGTCCAGCGACATGCCGAGCGACATCGCGGCCTCCTGGCGGCTAAGGGCGACACGCGGGACATTGGGAGACGCGGTACTCACGGCAACCTGCATCTAAGATACTCTAATTGCGATACGGACGGAAGCACTAAGCGAAAGAGCGGAAGCACTAAGCGAAAGAGGGAAGCTTTGACCGAGGAAGAGCGGGACGCAGGTGACACGTGGCTGACGCTGGCTGAGATCGCAGAGGAGCTGCGCGTCAACCCGGCGACGGTCCGGCAGTGGGTCAGCAGGGGACAACTGAAGGCCTCGCGCGCTGGGGTTCGCAAGTGGAT
>JALYZY010000223.1 GCA_030948665.1 Actinomycetota bacterium
GCCGCATGGCGAAGCGGCTGATAGGACGCCACCTGCCCGTTCGAGAGTTTCAGCAACACGGCCGAAGCGCTCGACGCGGCGATCGCTGAGACTGCGATCGCGGCGGCGGCTACGGCCACCAGCATGCTTCCCCGAGGAATCCTTAAGTGCACTACCCCTCCCACGTGAGTTGTTGATACGTCCGGAAGCAAACCTAACCGATTTCTCACAGCCACGGGACGGTTCTAATGAGTCCGGACATCCGAGATCCCTTCCCCGGGTTTCCGCAGGCAATTCCCAGCGCCGGAGGGTTGGATTAGGCTTGCCCGGTTGGTGGCCGGAACTGGCGATGGATGGGATGGGCTGACTGCGACGGGGCGGCCTGTGAGGCGGCGAGAGAGCGCGGCCCGGTTGACGTCGGGGTCGGCGCTATCGGTCGCGCGCATGATCTCACGGCGTGAGGTATCGGCGTGCGAGGTGCTCGACGCGCATTTACAGCGGATCGAGGGCGTGAACCCGAACCTCAACGCGGTCGTGCAGCTCGCGCAGGATGCTCGCGAGCGGGCCCGTGCAGCTGATCGCCAGCTCGCGCGGGGGGAGGAGCCCGTCGGGGTGCTGCACGGCGTGCCATTCACGGCCAAGGACAACATCGAAACGGCCGGGATCGTCACCGCGGCCGGTGCTCGCGAGCGCCGGGATGTGATCCCCGCGCTCGACGGGACGGTGGTCTCGCGGATGCGGGCAGCCGGCGCGATCCTGCTGGGCAAGACCAACTGTCCCGAGTGGGGCAGCGGCCTCGAGACCGAGAACGACCTATACGGGCGCACGAACAACCCCCACGATCTGGCGCGGACACCGGGCGGAAGCAGCGGCGGCGAGGCCGCGATCGTCGCTGCTGGTGGGTCTCCCTGCGGCCTGGGCAGCGATTCGGGTGGCAGCGCGCGGATTCCCGCCCACTTCTGCGGGGTGTGTGCGCTGAAGCCGACGTCGGGACTCGTGCCGGTCAGCGGGGTGATCGATCACGAGGGGCCGATCGGGTCGATCAGCGACCCGCGCACTCAGATCGGAGCCTTCGCCCGAAGCGTCGAGGACCTCGTGGCGATGCTGGACGTGCTGGCGGGCCCCGATGGGCGTGACGGTGGCGTGGCTCCGGTAAGCCTTCGCGATCCTCGGCTGACAGAGATCGGGGGTCTCCGCATCGCCGTGTTCACCGACGGCGGTATCGCATCCCCGACCTCGGCGACGGTCGCGGCGGTCGGAAACGCTGCAGCGGCGCTCGGCGGCGAGGGCGCCACGGTTGATCAAGCGCTGCTGCCAGGCGACGGGCATGCGATAACGCTCGAGATCTGGGCCTCCTACCAGGGTCGGACCTCAAGCGTTGACCTGTATCAGCTACTTCGCCGCTGGGACGCATACCGCGCGGAAATGCTTGCGTTCATGGCCCGGTACGACGCAATCCTTTGTCCCGTATACCCCACCCCGGCGCCGCTTCACGGCCAAACCGCCGGCGCCGGAATGAGCAATCCGGACCGGTTCGGCGCGATCAGCTACACGACCCCATTCAGCCTCGTGGGCGCCCCGTGCGTCGTCTTGCCCTGGAGCGCTTCGCCCGAGGGGCTACCGATCGGAATCCAGCTCGTCGCGCGCCCGTGGCGGGATGACGTGGCGCTCGCGCTGGCCGGCGCTTTGGAGGCCCGGCGAGAGCCAGGCTCGGTGCCGTCTGTGACCAGTGCGTGACGGTGCGCAGCCGTGCGTTCGGCCACCCGGGCTGCTACCGCTCATCCCGGGCCCAACGCGTTTCGCCCTCGAAGATGACGTCGGTTGGCTCTAGCTCGAGATGTCTGGCGACGGCCATCGATGCCATGTGGTCGGGGTGCACGTGGGCGATGAAGACGCGAAACTCGCGCTGGCGGAGCCACGCTATCAGGCCGCTCGCCGCCTCTTTTGCATAACCCTTCCGCTGGTAGCGGGCGCCGATCACCCATGCGAGCTCGGCCGACAACATCACTGCGCCTGTGTGGCGAGCCTCCGCCTGGACCGTCCCGCCCGCGTCGTCGCGTTCGCGATCGCGCACGACCCAATTGAGCCACCCCCTCTGGCCATCGGGTGACTGCCCTGAGACAAGCCGGGTGTACCGGCTACGGAGCTGATCCTCCGTCTCGGGCTGCTCGTCAAGGAACTTGTACAGGCTGATGTCGGCAAGAAGCTTCGCCATCTCTTCCGCATGCGCGACGCGCAGCGGCTCGAGTCTCAGGCGTGCCGTTTCAATCGACTCCGCAGAGGGCCAGCCAGCGACGGGCTTCACGCAGCCGACAATAACTGCCGGTTCGCCGTGCCAAAGCCGGGGTTAGGCTGCGTCGCATGGTTCGGGTGCGAGGCTTCCTGACGATCGGGCTCCTGGCCCTTGCAGTCGGGTTGCTGCTCACCGGCTGCGGCGTCGGCACACACGCGCTAGCTGAGGCGTCTGGTCCGCCAACGACTGCTAACGCAGTCCCCCCACCGGTCTCTGCAATCGTCAGCCACCTGCGCGCTCAGCTGCGGCACCCGCTCCTTCGGCCAGGAGAGGCGTGCCCGATCACACTCGCGGATCCCCCGCCGTCGCGGGTGCCAGCCGCCCTCCGCGCGGTGCTCCGCGGAGACCTGCGGGGCGCGTACGGCCGCGGTCCGGTGTGGGCGCTGCTGCCCTCCAAGCCTCCCAACTCGAGCAGGGACTCGAGTGGTTGGCTCCTCGCCAAGGTGGCATGGTGGATCGATGTTCCAGGCGCACTGCAGATCCAGGCCCGGCGCATCGACAGGCGGGTGGCCACGTTCGGCCATCTGGTGACCAACGACGCTCTGTACGCGGCGAACCGGATGGAGCCCAGCTACGTCGCGGTTCCGATCCAAGGGTGCTGGGAGGTGGCGGGTGCGGTCGGGCGCAACGCGATCACTTGGATCTTTCAGGCCGGGCCTTACCCCGGCCAATAGAGACGTCCCGTGCAAAGCGGGTCGAGCCACGACGGAGACATCAAACATTCCGCGCCTTGTGGCAATGGAAAGCGCTGTGGCGGCGTTTAATCGGACATGAGCCTCCTCGCCGCCTTGGACGCGAAGCGCGAGCACTCGTTCGAATCCTTTGCGGCGAGCTGCTCGACACGGTTGTTGCGCGCGGCATATCTGCTGTGCGGGGACCGTCAGACAGCCGAGGACCTGCTCCAGATGACGATGGTGAGGACGGCGCGCCGCTGGTCCGCTGCCCGGACTTCGCCCGAGGCTTACGCGCGGACTGTGCTTGTGAACCTGGCCCGAGACCACGCCCGCCGCGGGCGCCGGCGGGTGGCGAGGTGCTCGGTGATGGGGAGGGTTCCGTGGGCGACGAGCGCAGACTCGTGGCAGACCCTGCGGACCTGGTCGCATCCCGGGACGCTGTTCTGGGGGCGCTCTCAGGGCTGCCGCAGCGCCAGCGTGAAGTGATCGTGCTGCGCTTCTACGCGGACCTGTCGGTCACCGATACCGCGGCTGCGATTGGGGCTTCGAACGGGACGGTCATGTCGTACACCAGTCGCGCGCTGGCCCACCTTCGCCAGCTGCTCGGCGACCCGCCTGAAAACAAAGACGCGCCGATTGAGACCGAGGTCCCAACGTGATTACCGATGAGCAACTGATCGAACGCCTGCGTGGGTCGATGAGCACCGCGGCGGCCGACGTGTTTCCAGCTCCCAACCTGCTCGAGGGCATCTCTCCGGGGCGCAAGGGCTTCCGACTCCCGGGCCTGGCCGGCTTAGCTGTCGCGTTCGCTGCGGTGGTCGCTGCGGTGGTGGCTGTGGTCGCGGTCACGTTGCTCCGGCACACCTCCGCAAGCCACTCCGTCGTCCCCGCGATTCGTGTGGCGCCAGGACCAACCTCGCTGGGCGAGCTGCGATCAGAGCTGGCGATCCTGCGCCTGGCGCAACGCGCCGCCGACAAGCTTCCGGCGTGGGCGATCGCGGCAGAGGAGCGAGTGAACTGCTCCAACTGCCTGAATGTGGCGAGGCTCATCCCCAGCGAAACGCGGCTGCTGGCCAAGATTCACCTTCCGCACTCCGACACTGAGTTCGGACCGGGCCCCGAGCGCGTTTATCTCGTGATCGGGACCATACCCACCACTTGGGGAAACGGAGGGATGAGCGGCTGGAGACAGCTCGGGCGCGGGGTCCATGGGGTCCATCTCAGCCTGGTCGGCCTAACCAGCAACCGATCACATGACGCTCAACCCGTGGATGAGCTTCTGAACTACCGCAACCATTCATCGATGCCGACCCAGGCGCTGACGCCCCGCGACGTGATGATCACGACCGTCGCGACGATCGGGGTCGTGCCAGACGGCGTCACGCGGGTGAAGTGGGAGCTCGCCAACCCCGGGCAGGCTAACGCGGTCGCGGTGTATCCCCGGGTGCAGGGCAACGTCGCGATCGCGCCGTGGACCCCAGCCCCGCGCCATACCGCACTGATGAATGAGCAGTGGCTGATCGGCGCCACCTGGTACGGAGCTGACGGGCGCGTGATCGCGAGCTTCCGCGACGATCTCGCCAAGCTCGACCAATAGGGCGTACATCCCGTGATGCGTTGAGGCCCGTCGACGAAAGGACCTGAGGTCACTCGTCGGCGCCGGCCGGTCTGCGCGAGATCGATTTTGTGGCCATACCGGAGAAAATCGATCACACACGTCTTGCACTCGTGGGGTGTCTGCGGCTGGCTCGAGGGCGAGAACCCGGTCGCCGGGCGGATCACTGACGGGGATGCGCTTGCGCTTGATCTAGCGCGTGTCGTGCGGGCACTGCGAGTGGTGCAGCTCGACGATGCTCCCTCCCCTGGCTCCGGGCGCGGGGGGCGACTCGCGGAGCGCGGCGAGTCGACCAGAACGGCGATCGACGAGCTCGACGGACTCATCGAGACGGACGCAGTTACCAGAGCGTGGGAAGCGGCGCTACGCGCGCCCGCGTGGTCGCGCCCTCCGTGTGGATTCACAGCGACCTGATGCCAGGGACCCTGCTGCTCCAGGGCGGGAAGCTCAGCGCCGTGATCGATTCGGACGGGAGCGGCCTGGGCGACCCCGCCTGCGACCTGATCGTGGCCTGGAACCTGCTTCCCGCCAGCGCCCGAGGGGTCTCCCGCGATGCGCTCAGTGTCGACTCGGCTACCTGGGATCGGGGCCGGGGGTGGGCCCTGTCAATCGCGCTGATCGCCCTCCCGTACCACAAGGACACGAACCCTGAGTTCGCCGAGAACGCCCGCCATGTCATCCGCGAGGTCCTCGCCGATGCAAGCGCGTCGGGCACGGCTCCGGTATCCGCCTGAGCTGAAGCGGCGTCGCCCTCACACCG
>JALYZY010000224.1 GCA_030948665.1 Actinomycetota bacterium
GCCGCATGGCGAAGCGGCTGATAGGACGCCACCTGCCCGTTCGAGAGTTTCAGCAACACGGCCGAAGCGCTCGACGCGGCGATCGCTGAGACTGCGATCGCGGCGGCGGCTACGGCCACCAGCATGCCTCTGCCCCGAGGAATCCTTATGAGCACTACCCCTCCCACGTGAGTTGTTTATACGTCCGGAGGCAAACCTAACGGATTTCTCCCAGCCGCGGGACGGTTCAACTGACGCCGGACGTTAGTGGCACCCCTCTCCCGGCCTCCGAAGCGGGAGGTGGTCGCGCCAGGGAAGACCCCGCGCGGTCGCGCAGACAGAGTCAAGACCGATCGCAAAGACGCTGAGTTGCTCGCTCGGCTTCTGCTCGCTGGGTCGCTGACAGCGGTGACGGTCCCGCCCGTGGAGGTCGAGGCCGCCCGAGAGCTGGTGCGTGCGCATGATGCGTGCCGCCGCGATTTGATGAACGCGCGGCATCGCGTCTCGAAGATGCTGCTGCGCCACGGGCGGGTGTACCCGAAGCCATCGACTTGGAGCCAGGAGCATCCTCGCTGGCTTTCACGTCAACAGTTCGATCAGCCGATGAGCGAGCTGACCTTCGCGGACCTGGTCGCCTCCGTCGACGGGCTCACCGCCCGCAAAGCGGCGCTCGCCGAGCGGCTCTCGCGCCTGGCGAGCGACGAGCAGTGGTGGCCGACGGTCGCCCGCCTGCGCTGCTTCCGCGGCGTGGACACGCTCACCGCCCTGGCGATCCATCTCGAGCTCGGCGCCGACTGGCAGCGGTTCGAGAAAGCTCATCGCGTTGGCAGCTGGCTCGGACTGACCCCGTCACTGAACCAGTCCGTCGAGTCCTCACGCCAGGGAGCGATCACCAAGACCGGCTCCACCCTCGCTCGCCGACTGCTGGTCGAGTCTGCCTGGCAGTACGCCCGCGAGCCGCGGATCGGAGCGACCCTCGAGAGCCGACAGCACGGCCAGCCCGAGCACGTCCTGCAGATCGCCAACCGTGCGCAATACCGGCTGCACCGCATCTACACCAGGATGCGGGCCCGCGGCAAGCCGCACAACGTGACCGTCGTCGCGTGCGCCCGCGAGCTCGCGTGCTTCCTCTGGGCCGCCGCCACGAGCGACTGACTCGACTTCAACGCTGCACCGTTCAGGAGGCCGGGGCGCCGGGCCGAAAGCGGCCGGCACGCGCGATACACCTATGAGCAACACCCGCCGGGTGTCACGCTCGTTCCTAGACACGCGCACGCCGGCAGCAGAAACCGGGCTCTGGGGTACGCAAAACCCCCGCGTATCAGACTGGCAACGCCGACAACCAGGCCCGACGCCCCGCCCTCCTGAACAACCCGGTCACCGTCCACCGCCACCGCAGTGGACGCGATCACCCACGCCCACTTGACAAACGGGCCGCCATATCAGGTGTAGTTCCTGGTGAGGTTGGTCCATTCGGGCCTCCTTGGAGGCTGAGAGCTGCCAAGCACCTCAGTCCAAGGAGGACACCGGATGAAGCGTCACGCTCGCTTTGCGCGGCAGTCTTCTGACCACGCACCGCGCGGCGTCTACGGAACGATGACCGCGAATGCCTCGGCAGCAACGGCGGGAGGCGACGCATGCATGTTGTACGTCACGACCTCGTACTGGCTGGGGCTGCAGATGGGTGAACCCACAGTGGTGCTGCGATAGAGCGCCATCGACGGCCCGTCCGGAGACAGGTTCCAATCCGCAGTGGCTACAGCCGGAGACTGCGCCGGGGAGATCCCAGCGGCCGGGGTCAGGCAGTAGAACCCTATTGCTGGGCTACTCACGTCAGTGAACCCGGGGTGCGCTACCGAGGGCTCAAAGCTCCCGCTCGAGTCCACCAGCGCGTATGCGCGGGCGGTGCCTGCCGGGCCAGGGTTGCCTTGTGGCCCCTGCGGGCCCTGCGACCCCTGCGGGCCCTGGGGTAGCTGGCCGGACTGGAAATCCTTGGCCAGGAGCGAGCCCTTCCTGACCTTCGCGGCGGTCACAGCTCCGTTTCGTAGCTGCTTGGTGCCGACGCTGCCGGCGGGCAGCGCGATCGCGGCGTATGAGGTACCGCCCAGAGCGACGAAAAGAGCGACGAGGGCGATGATGTTTGACCGTATGTAGATGAACATGGACCCGTAATCGGCCACGAACGCCTGTTGCTTGAGCGGGGTCGAACTCACAACTCGAGGTGGGCGGCACGCCGCTCCTCGCTGTTCGCCGCTCGACGCGGGATTTCGTCAGGACGATCGGCCGGACAGCTTCGGACCGCGACGTTTGCCCACGCGCCAGTGCCCGCCAGGAGCGCGTTGCCGGAACGCGCAGGCTCGATCGGTCCCGTCCGGTCGCTGGTACGTGGCCCGCGGCAGCGGGAGCGAATAAACCGAGGTGCCGGCCGACGGTCGTCTCCACAACGTCAGGACTGCCCTATGCGCGCGACCGCTGAGCCCCGCGCTGCGACGGGCACTGTTGCGCTCGTTGCTGCCACGCTTCTATTCTGCCGGCCATGGATAAGCGCGAAGCTGCTTGCAGCTGCGGGCAACTACAAGCAGTCGTAGAGGGTGAGCCGATCCGCGTCTCGGTCTGCCACTGTCTGGCCTGCCAGCGTCGGACCGGGAGTGCGTTCGGGTTTCAGGCGCGGTATCTGCGCGAGCACGTTTCCCTCGGCGGACAGTCGCGCGAATTCGTACGTATCTCCGATGATGGCGATTCGAGAACGTTTCATTTCTGTCCGGAGTGCGGTGCGACCGTTTACTACGGGCTGGGCTCGGATCCGGACGTCGTCGCAATTCCCGTCGGTGCATTCGCCGATCCGGCGTTTCCGCCTCCCGGGCGCTCTGTTTATGAGTCACGCAAGCACGAGTG
The DNA here is from genome assembly GCA_030948665.1 of Actinomycetota bacterium. GTDB lineage: Bacteria > Actinomycetota > Thermoleophilia > Solirubrobacterales > Solirubrobacteraceae > Palsa-465. The sequence continues at coordinate 2,875 of JALYZY010000224.1, forward strand.
GGTGACGCTGCCTTCAGGCGTCGAGCATCACGCTTGAGCCAAGCGCGGTGCGGGTGACTGATGCGATGCATGACGACGAGGTTGCGACGGAGCCCGACCTCGTGCGCCGGCTGATCGCTGCGCAGTTCCCCGAATGGGCGGAGCTGCCGATCTCGCCCGTGAGTTCGAGCGGAACGTTGCGCTGCGCGCGCCCGTGTGGTTGCGGCCGCCCGTATGGATTCATAGCGACCTGATGCCGGGGAACCTGCTGCTCCAGGGCGGGAAGCTCAGCGCCGTGATCGATTGGGACGGGAGCGGCCTAGGCGACCCTGCTTGTGACCTGATCGTGGCCTGGAACCTGCTGCCTGCCAGCGCCCGAGGGGTCTACCGCGATGCGCTCGGTGTCGACTCGGCTACCTGGGATCGGGGCCGGGGCTGGGCACTGTCAATCGCGCTGATCGCGCTCCCGTACTACAAGGACACGAACCCTGAGTTCGCCGAGAACGCCCGCCATGTCATCCGCGAGGTCCTCGCCGATGCAAGCGCGTCGGGCACGGCTCCGGTATCCGCCTGAGCTGAAGCGGCGTCGCCCTCACACCG
>JALYZY010000244.1 GCA_030948665.1 Actinomycetota bacterium
GCCTTAGCCGCGGCGCCCGCCTGATCGAAGCTCGTTTGATCCCCGACCTGGAGTGTGTCGGTATCGCGTGCCGCGACCGCTTCCTTGGTCACAGGCCCCACGGCGGCGTGAGCCGCCGTCGGTCCGCTCCCCCCTAACGCCATCAGTGTCAACGATGTCAACGCGATCGCCGCTGCGAGCGCCAGGAGAACAGCGATCCTGCCGTGCTGCTTGAACAGGGTGAATACCATCCCAGGACCTCCAGAGATTCGTTTACGGGACGGCGTCACCGTAGGCTGCAGCGATGAGATCTCGATGAGAGAGGGATGCGAATTCGATGAGAGCTCCACGCTCGTAACCGAGTGCAACGCGACGGTCAGAACCTCGGGTTGGGGCCGGCGCCTATGTCAGCTCTCGGTACAGCGCGTTGGCGCTCAGCCCCGTCAGCTCCGCGACGATCGAAGCGGCCGAACGCGGCTTTGCCCCTGCCGCGACGAGCCGTTGAACTGCGTCGGCGGCCGATTCGAGCTCCGCTCCACCCATGCGCCCGGGACCGACGACCAGGACCACCTCACCGCGAAGCGGCTCTGACCTAAAGCGCGCCGCGAGCTCGGCGGCCCTGCCCCGTACGACCTCCTCGTGGACCTTCGTCAGCTCGCGACACACCGCCACCGGCCGGTCTGGATCCAGGGAGGCGAGCACCTCCAGCGAAGACGCGACTCGGCGCGGGGATTCGAAGGCCACCAGCGGCTCCTCGCAGGAAAATGCTTCGGTCAGCTCCCCGCGCTTGCGCGGGAGAAAGCCGGTAAACCGCCAGCGCTGCACAGGCAGACCACTCGCCACAAGGGCGGTCAGCACCGCTGAGGGGCCCGGGAGCACCTCGACTGGGAGGTCCGCCGCGACGCACGCTCTCACGAGCACGAACCCGGGGTCGGACACGAGCGGCATCCCGGCGTCGGACACGAGCGCCACCACGGCTCCGCCCCGAATGCGGGCTACCAGCTCGGTGGAGCGTCGTTGCTCGTTGTGCTCGTGGTAGCTGATCAAGTGCGCCTTGATCCCATGGCGCTGGAGCAGAACACGAGTCCGCCGTGTGTCCTCGCAGGCAACAAGATCGGCCTCGCGCAGCGCTGTGAGCACTCTGAGCGTTATGTCTTCGAGATTTCCGATCGGCGTCGGACATACGATCAGCCGGCCGGGCGAGGCCGCTTCGCCGGGGTCGCTGCCCCCGGCGGCCATTAGTCGGCCCGGGCGCTGAGCCCGTCGAACGCGAGCGCGGCGGCGCCGATCATCCCCGCCTCCACCCCGAACCGCGCAGCAACGATCCTCACCTCGTCACGGGAAGGCGGAAGCGCGCGCCTGCGCATCTCCGCGCGAGCCGGCGCCAGCAACAGCTCGCCGGCGGCGATCACGCCGCCGCCTATCACCACCGCCTGAGGGTTGAAGATGTTGACCAGACTGGCGATCGCGACGCCCAGTCGTGTGCCGATCAGATCGAGCGCCTCGAGCGCCGCCTCGTCGCCATCATGGGCGAGCTCGGTGACCAGCGGACCGGCCAGCTCGCGTCCGGCGGCCAGCGCCCGCGCGAGCGCCGAGTCGCGGTGCTCCCCGGCCAGCCGAATCGCCTCGCGCGCGAGCGCCGTTCCCGATGCCAGCACTTCGACGCAACCTCGGTTCGGGCAGTTGCCCTGGCACCGCGGGCCGTCCATGTCGATCACCATGTGACCGAGCTCCGCCCCCGCGCCGAGCCACCCGCGGTAGAGCTTGCCGCCGAGGATCAAGCCCCCGCCGATCCCCGTTCCGATCGTCAGCATCACAATGTCTGTGCATCCCCGCGCCGCGCCGGCCCGATGCTCGGCGAGCGCCGCGGTGTTGGCGTCATTATCGACGTAGACAGGTAAACCGAGCCGTTCTGCCATCACATCGGCGAACGGAACATCGCGCAATGCGAGATTTACACCGAGCACGGCCCGCCCGGTGCGCTGATCGATCAAGCAGGGAATTCCGAACCCGACGGCCTCGATCTCTGAACCGTCGCCGTCACGGGCCTCCTGCACGGCGTCGACAACCACGTCGAGCAGCGTGCTCTGGTCGAGCCCGACCACGCTACGCTGGGCGCGGCGGTGAACTGAAAGGCCGGGGTCGATTGCGCCGGCCAGCAGCTTGCTCCCGCCCATATCGACGCCGATGGTGCGCCGGGACGGCATGCCGTCACTATATGGCCAGAGATGCCTAGCGACCTCGAAGACCGCCCTTACAAGCTCTACCGCTCCGGCCCTCGGGGACTGAAGGCGCTGCTTCGTGGCGAGGAGGAAACGGGGCTTCCGGGGCCCGAGCGGGACGGCGGTGGAGGCGGAAGTCGTCGCGGGCGGGGCTTCCGGAGGATCACCCCGGGACGCGTCCTGAAGTACCTACTGGTCGCGATCCTCGGGTGGCTCCTTCTATCGCTCGTGCTGTTCATCATCAGCGCCCAGAGCCAGCAGGGAAACATGCCGCAGTCGGCGGCCGCGGCACTCACGTCAGGGCCGAACATGCTGACCTCGACCGACACGATCCTGATCCTCGGGACCGACCAGCGCCCCAGCTCCGGCGCCGGCTCCAAGGAGCCCGGGTCCAACTACAACGACGCCGGCAGTCGGTCGGACACGATGATGCTCTGGAGGATCGGCGGTGGCACGTCTCGCCGCCTCTCGATCCCACGCGACACGCTGGCCAGGATCCCTGGCCACGGAGAGTCGAAGATCAACGCCGCCTATGCCTTCGGCGGCCCAGCGCTAGCGATCAAGACGGTCGAGCAGTTCACGGGGATTCCCATCAACCATGTGATCGTCGTCAACCTGGCCGCGTTCCCTCAGTTCATCGACGCCATCGGTGGGGTCAACGTCACCACGGGGCGCGTCTGCTCGGACATCAGCGGCGGTACCAAGAACGGTGGTTTCTCGCTGTACCTCTCACCCGGAACCCACCACCTCGACGGGCTTCAGGCTCTCACCTACGCCCGAACGCGCGAGAACAAGTGCAACCTGGCGCAGAACGATCTCACCCGGGTGCAGCACCAGCAAGACATCCTGAACGCGATCAAGTCCAAACTGCTGTCCCCGACTACCTTCTTCAGGCTCCCCTGGGCGTCCTGGGCCGCGCCGAAAGTACTGCGCACTGACATGGGCGGCTTTACCCTGCTCTCGCTGTTCGCCGCGTCCGAGCTCGGCGGCTCTGCGCCTGTGCAGGTGCTGAAGCCGAGCGGCTCGACAACGCTTTCGGATGGCTCGTCGGCGCTGACCGTGACCCCGGGCGCAGTGCACGGAGCGGTCACCCAGCTGATGAACGGCTAGGACCTGGGGGTCAGTCCGATGCTGCGGCCTTCGGCTTTGGTGCCGTTGAGTCCGTCGTGGATGGCTTGGAATCCGTCTTCGTCGTCGACGACGCGTCCTTGCTGTCGGTGCTCTTGGCGCCGTCGGAGCTGTCGGTGCTCTTGGCGCCGTCGGAGCTGTCGGCACCCTTCTCGCGAGCTCGCTTGCGGGTGCCGTAATCGGTGTTGTAGAAGCCCGATCCCTTGAAGTGAACGGCAATCGGATGGAACACGCGCTGCACGGGCGCGGAGCAGGTTTGGCAGCTGGCAAGCGGATCGTCGGCCATGCGCTGCACCACTTCGAAGGTGTGGCCGTGCTCGCACCGGTACTCGTAGATCGGCATACCTTCAGAAAGTATAGCTTCCGATCACCGCGTTGGTCCCGATGATTGGCACTCTGCAGCACAGAGTGCCAAAGCCAGCTGCACCACTAGGATGCGAGCGGTGTCAGGCGACTCGGTGACGATGGACAAGATCGTCTCGCTGTGCAAGCGGCGCGGATTCGTGTTCCCGAGCAGCGAGATCTACGGCGGCCTCGGGTCGAGCTACGACTATGGCCACTACGGCGTGCTGCTGAAGAACAACGTCATGGCCCAGTGGTGGCGGGCGTTGCTCCAGGAGCGCGATGACATCGTCGCGCTCGACTCGGCGATCATCCAGCATCCCCGGACCTGGGAGGCCAGTGGCCATGTCGCCGGCTTTACCGACCCGCTGGTCGACTGCCGGACCTGCAAGCTGCGCTTCCGCGCCGACCACATCGAACAGTCGCAGTGCGGACGCAAGCCGTCCAAGCGACCAGGCGAGACGCCCGACTGCGATCTCACCGAGGCGCGCGCCTTCAACCTGATGTTCGAGACGACCATCGGACCCGTCGCCGTGGAGGGCTCCACCGTCTACCTGCGCCCCGAGACGGCGCAGGGCATCTTCCTGAACTTTCGCAACTACCTGCAGTTCTCGCGCCGCAGACCGCCTTTCGGGATCGCCCAGATCGGCAAAGTGTTCCGGAACGAGATCACGACTCACAACTTCATCTTCCGAACCCGTGAGTTCGAGCAGATGGAGATGGAGTTCTTCGTACCGCCGGACGAGGCCCCTCGCTGGTTTGACCATTGGCTCGAGGAGCGGATGCGCTGGTACACCGGCCTGGGAGTCCGAGAGGACCACCTTCGACTCCGAGCGCACGAGGCTGATGAGCTCTCGCACTACTCGAGCGGTACTTACGACATCGAGTATCTGTTCCCAATCGGCTGGTCGGAGCTCGAGGGGGTCGCCAACCGCGGCGACTTCGACCTGCGCCAGCACGCCGAGCACTCGGGGCAGAAGCTCGAGTACGTCGACAGCGCCACCGGCGAGCGCTACGTCCCGCATGTGATCGAGCCCGCCGCGGGGCTCAACCGGGCGATGCTGGCATTTCTCGTCGACGCCTACGACGAGGACGAGATCGAAGGGGAGAAGCGGACGGTGCTGCGCTTGCACCCGCAGATCGCCCCCGTGAAGGTTGCGGTGCTCCCGCTGGTCCGCAAGGACGGTCAGCCCGAGCTTGCTCGCGAGGTTTACCGCGAGCTACGCGATCGGGTCCAGGCCGAGTACGACGAGGGCGGAGCAATCGGCCGCCGGTACCGCCGGCAGGACGAGATCGGGACACCCTGGGCCGTGACGATCGACCACCAGTCACTCGAGGACCGAACCGTCACCCTGCGAGATCGAGACAGCCTCGAACAGGTACGGATCGCGATCGACGAGCTGAGCGATGAGCTCGAACGCCGTCTGCGAGCGCCCTGGCGATCGCCCAAGGACTGAGCGAGAGGGCCGCGGAATCGGGCAACTTTGGCTCGATCGCCATAGAAGTTCCCCGTCGGCATGTAAAACTACACCCACGTAGCATGTCTAACGCGATCGCCGCAGACCAGATCTCCTATGAGGATCTGTACACCCGCTGGGAGCACGGCAACTGGCGGGCGACCGAGATCGACTTCGCCACCGATCGGGAGCAGTGGCACGGCACGCTGACCGACATCGAGCGTCGCGGAGCGATGTGGACCTACGCGATGTTCTTCCACGGCGAGGACTCGGTGACCGACAACCTCTCGCCGTTCATCGATGCCGCACCGCGCGAGGAGCAGAAGTACTTCCTGGCCACCCAGCAGGCTGACGAGGCACGCCACGCAGTTCTGTTCGGGCGTTTCATGCGAGAGGTGGCAGGGGCCGGGTCAGACACCGCCGACCTGCTCGCAGCGACGCGACCGGAGTTGACCTGGGGCTTTCACAAGGTGTTTCGGCGGTTGGACAGGATGGCGGACGAGCTCCGGAAGGATCGCTCGCGCCCGAAGCTGGCGCAGGCGATCACCCTGTATCACCTGGTGATCGAGGCGTCGCTTGCGCAGCCGGGGCAGCACTTCATCGACGGCTCGCTCAGCGAACGAGGACTTCTGCCCGGCCTGCGCGAGGGCATCGCTCACGTCTCACGGGACGAGCAGCGTCACATCGCGTTCGGCGTGAAGATGATTGCCGACCTGGTCCGCGAAGACCCTGAATGCGAGTCCGCGATCGAGGAGCTGCTGCGCGAGGTGCTCCCGATCGCAGCCGCCGTGTTCGTTCCGCCGGGATGGGACGAACGGCTGATCACCTGCTTCGGATACACGCTCGAGGACATCTTCGCCCGCGGAGCGGACTCGCTGGAGTCGCGCCTTCGGGCGGCGGGTCTGCAACCTGAGCGCATGCGATCGGGGCTCCCGTTCGACGTCCCATCCGAAGAGCGCGCGCGGCGGACTCTGGCGCTGCTGCGTGCCGGGTACCTCGGGGAGCGCAACGGCCGCGTGCAGGTCAGCCTCGAGGTCACCGCGCTGATGTTCGACAGCCTACGTCGCCAGGTGAACCCGGCGGTGGCCCCCGGCGCAACCTTGCAGTGGGAGTTCACCGATGCGGAGCCATGGCATCTGCGGATCGACAATGGGACGACATCGGTAACTCAGGGCCGCGCCGAGAACGCCGATCTGATCTTCCACTGCGGCCTCGAGGACTGGCTCGACGTGGTGGCCGGTCGAGCCGCACCATGGCGAGCGCTGATCACGGGCCGGCTGCGCCCGAGCGGCAGCCTGCGGCTGATGATGCGGGCCGGCAAGCTGTTCGCGTAGCGCAGCCGCGCGCCGGCAAGCTGTTCGTGTAGCGCAGCTGCCGGACCGGCCAGCGCCTGCGCGGAGCGGTTGCAGGCGGTCGGGCTAGGCTCGGCTCTCCGGCGCCCGCGATTTCCTCGAGGCGTGGCGAGAAAGCCAAGAGATTCACGACTTTCTCGCCACACCCAGGCTGGTAAAGCGGTCAGGTTCTTCGCTGATCGCGCGGCCGGGGGCGTGGACGCCGCGACCGACGCAGCCGGCCGATCAGAAAGCTCGCCGCGCACACCGCGACCAGCACGACGGCAACTACCGCGACCACCGCCCACCCTGGAGCGACGATCACGATGACCGCCGCGAACACTGCCGCGATCACCAGATCGGCGATCAAAACGTCGCGTCTCACAGCGGGAGCCTCCGCCAGATACCGCGCGGGAGATGGCGCAGGACCGCGAACACCAGCCGCAGGCGGCCCGGGACCCAGACGGTGTGGGCGGTTCCGCTAAGCGCACCTACCGTGGCCTCCGCGACCTCCTCGGCGCTCACCGCCATCGGCGCTGAAGCAAGACCCGCGGTCATCCGGGTTCGGACGAAGCCGGGGCGCACCACGAGAACCCGCACCCCCGAATCCGCGGTCGCGTCTGCGAGACCCTGCGCGAGCGCATCGAGGCCAGACTTCGCCGCCCCGTAGACCGCGTTGCTTGCGCGAACCCGCTCCCCAGCGACACTCGAGAGCACGACGAGCGTGCCGGCTCCGCGCTCCCGCAGCCGGCGCAGGGATTCCATCAGGAGCGACCCGGAGCCAAGGAAGTTGACGCGCATCACGCGCACCGCCTGAGCCGGATCCGCATCGAGTCCGGCCTGCGCCCCGAGCAGGCCGACCGCGAGCACGACCAGATCGAAGCCTCCGGCGCGCGAGAAAGCGCGTTCGATCACCTCCGAGTGGGTTGCGAGGTCCTCCGCGTCGAGCTCGTCGACCTCGCCCTCGACGCCTTGCCCACGATCGAGCCCGGTTAGCGCCTGCTCGAGGCGCGCTCGATCGCGACCGAGCAGCGTGACCCGCACCGGGCGGTCCACCGCCAGGCGCCGGACGATCGCGAGCCCGATCTCCGACGTTCCACCGACCAGGAGCACGCGCATTTAGAGCAACCCCGTTCGCACGGCGAGGTCTGAGCGCCACATGCCATCGGGGTCGGTGCGATCCCGGCTGGCGCGCCATTCATCGAGCCGGGGATACATCGCCTCGAGAGCATCCCGGCGCATCCGCACATCCTTGCTGAGGTAGACACGGCCGCCCGCCCCAGCGACGAGATCGTCGAAGGAGTGCAGCAGCGGCTCGAGCCCAGGGGCAGCTTTCGGGAGGTCGAGCGTGATCGTCCATCCGGCGATCGGAAACGACATCGGGGCCGGATTGGCCGGGCCGAAGTCCTTCAGCACGCACAGGTAACAGGGAACCCGCGACCGGCGCAGACGCTCGATGATCGCGCGCAGGACATCTTCTCGGCCGACGGGCACTACTGGCTGGTACTGGACGAACCCATCCCGCCCGTACAGGCGCGGCCAGGAGGACAGCGCATCGAGCGGGAACATGTGCGCGCCAATCGGCTCGGGCCGTCCGCGCTCGCGCCGCGGCGTGCGGCGAAACCACAGCTCGTTGAACGCACGCACTGAGACGGGCCGGAGCAAGCCGCCGGGCCACCGCTCGGGCACCGTCGCCCGCGCCTGAACCGTAGGGCTGCCGCGGGTGGCCGCGCGCGCATCGCGACCGTCCAGGTGCCCAGCTCGCGTCACCACGCCCCGGCCGGGAGCTCCGGAGAGGAGGTCGAGCCATGCCACGCGGTACGGGCCTCCCGGCGCCATTAGCGCGTCGAGCGCCCCGTCAAGCCCGTCCACCCGATCGGTGTCGACCGCCAGTAGCGGGCTGGTCACGGCCCGCAGCGCGATCCGCGCCCACAGGATCACGCCCGTGAGCCCCATTCCGCCAACGGTGGCTGTGAACAGCTCGTCGCGCCAATCGGCGGCGACCTCGATGACATCACCCTGTGCGCTCAGCAAGCCAAACGACTGGACATGATTCCCGAACGTCCCGGACACCCCGTGATTCTTACCGTGGATGTCGCCCGCGATCGCGCCCCCAACCGTGACGTGCTGGGTTCCTGGAAGCACGGGAACCATCCACCCCCGCGGCACGAGCGAGCCCAGGAGCTCACCGAGTGTCACGCCGGCACCTGCGATCACGGTCCCGGATTCATCGTCGAGCTCGAAGCCTCGCTGGCGGGTCATGTCGAGCACGACGCCATCGGTCAGCTGGGCGGCATCGCCATAGCTTCGGCCCATGCCCCGGGCGATTACGCCACCTGACGGTGCGAGCGTCAGAGCTGCCCGGACCTCGTCAGCGTCGCGGGGCCGGACCAGCTGGACGCTCGCCGGCCGGACGCCTCCCCAGCCGCTGATCGTCGCCGCCCGCGAAACGGACGCTTCGGTTTCAACCAGCTGCGGCATGGACGCCCAGCGCGAACACGAGCAGCCAGACCGCGCCGGCGCCGAGCAGCCAGCGGTCTGAGAGCAGGAGCTCCTCTGGGGCCTCGCCTGCTCCGCGAACCACTTGGAGGCCATATCGCGCCAGGCACAGCGCGAATGGGACGATCGTCAGTGGACGCCATGGAACCCCGTGCTCGGTGGGGAGCGCGAACGCCCACATCGTGTATGCGAACAGGGCGATCACCCCACTGCCGATAAGGATGAAGCCAAGCAGCCGCGGTGTATAGAGCTCGAGAACGTCTCGCTTGGGGTGGTCCTCGCGCGTCGTACGCCTGAGCTCGGCGTCGCGCTTGCCCGCCGCGACCAGAACCGCCGCGGCGCTGATCACGAGGATGAACCAGCGTGAAAGAGTCACCGGCGCGGCCACCCCACCGGCTACCGCGCGGAGCACGAACCCCCCCGCGATCGCGATCAGATCGAGCAGCAATACCCGGCGCCAGACCATGGTGTAGCTGATGGTCAGAGCCACATATGACGCCCCGACAAGAAGCAGCAGGGGCCTGATGGCCAAGCACAGCGCGAGACCAGCCACGAGGAGCAACGCGCCGAGGGCGACGGCTGCTCGCTCACTGAGCTCGCCGGCGGCCACCGGACGGGTGCGCTTACGCGGGTGCCTGCGGTCTTCTTCGACATCGCGGAGGTCATTGATCGCGTAGGTCCCCGACGCAAGCAGGCAGAACGCCACACAGGCCAGGCCGACACGAACCGGGACATCGTCGTGTCCCAGTGCCCCGGCCGCGCCTGCCGCCCCCACCACCAGTGCGTTCTTGATCCACTGGCGTGGGCGCATCGTGGCGAGCGCAGCCGCCAGCGGTCCTCGGCGAGCGCGCGGCGCCGCTGACCATCGTCCTCCGTCGATCCCGATCGCTGCCCGTCCGGGGCCAGTCGGACCGTTGACCGGCGTACGATCATGGAGCGAAGCACTTGCATCGGGTATTGCCATCGTCATCAGGGTATGGGATGTACCCATCCCGATCGTGCTTGAACGGATGAGGACCCTCTCAGCATGTATTTAGCCTTTTCATCATTAGTCCCTGCAAGGTAGTCACGATGCTCGCCCCGCCGAGAGAGCCGGCCCAGCGCCCCCGCCCCGGCAGGCTTACCCCGCGCCGGCGCGGGCCAGTTCGCTCGCGCGCACGCCGGATCCGGAGGATTGCGCTGCTCACCGCGGTCCTATGCCTCGTCCCGGCGATCGTCTCCTATGCCGGCGCAGTTGCTCAACAATCGAACACGACGCTCGGAATCCGCACCGTCGAGTGGATGCGCGACAACGGCGCCCGCGGTCTGGTCAACTACGTCGAGAACCTGTATTACTCGCTTAACGCGCCCCCCAAGGGCGGGCCGGCGCTGCGGGCATTGCCCAAGCAGGCCGGGGCCGGGGGAGCCACGGCAGCGGTCAGGCACCCCGGGATCGTCGCGCACTACGAACCGCCTCCGATCCGGCCGCTGACTTCACATCCGCTCCCGGGCGAGGGACTCTGGCGGACGACTTTCGCAGGTGGCGGTTCACGGCCACCACTGCTGATCACCAGCTTCCGTCCGGACCCTGCCAACTACCCCCAGCTCGTCGCCGGCGTGGCCTGGATCGACCACACCCGGACCAGTGTCTCGCTGATTCCCGGCCGCCGGGAGCCCGCCGTGCCGCTGCCCGCACGTGGCCCGATGGAGGTTCCCTTCGACAAGCGCTCCCAACTCGTCGCGACGTTCAACAGCGGTTTTAAGCTCAGCGACTCCGGCGGCGGCTTCGCGCTTGACGGTCACACTTACGCACCGTTGCAGCACGGGGTCGGAACGATCGTGCGCAACAGCGATGGCCGAGTCAATGTGGTCGCCTGGCCTGGCGGCTCCAGCGCAGGGCCTGACGCGGTGTATGCCCGACAGAACCTCCCACTGATCGTTAACCACGGGCATCCGAACCCGAACCTGTCAGACGGCCCGGAATGGGGAGCAACCCTCGGCAACGCAATCCAGGTGTGGCGCTCGGCCGTCGGTATTGACGCTCACGGCAATTTGATCTACGCCGCCGCCAACTACCAAACCGTGCGCTCGCTCGCGGCGGTGATGATCCACGCCGGCGCCGTGCGGGCGATGGAGCTCGACATCAACTCCGAATGGACGACCCTAAACGCCTACAAATTCCCCGGCGCCCGCGATTCGTCAAAGCTGCTGCCCGACATGTCTCAGCCGCCGTCTAGGTACCTGACACCCGACGATCGCGACTTCTTCGCCGTGTATCTCCGCTAAGTCAAGCGCGCCTGTACGAACGCGGAAAACCCGCCTGGAACTGTGCTGCCGCCGACACCCTCGACGTACAGCCGGCGGTTCGAAAACACAGTGATCCTGCCGAGACCTCCAAGCGGTAGGTCAGGGACGAGCACCAATGCACCATTCTCTGCTTCGAGCGTCAGGTTCACACTCGCGCCCACACCGAGGACCGAGACCGTCGCACGGAGCGTCAGACGCCCGTTCGCGGAGGCGATCGGCGCCACCGACTCGAGCACTGGCAGCGCAGCCTGCAGGTCCGTTTGGGTCACCCGGGCCGAGCCCGTGAGCTCACTGCCGCGCTTTCTCAAGCTGACGTCGCGCAGGGTCAGGAGGCGGGCGTCGAGCTCGCCCACCGACGCATCGATCGATCCAGCCTGTCCCGAATCAGCGAGCATCCCCGCCAGCTCGGCCGGCCCGGTGCGAAACCGGGACATCCGAACGACGACCTTGTCGGCGCGGTGCCACAGCAGCTCGATGGCGGGGAATGCCGAAACCCGGACCTCGAGAACGTGACCGGAGCGGTTAAGGCGCTGGCGGAGCCTTTCAGCGGCGATTCCCGGGAGTACAAGCTGTCCCACCCCCAGTGCTGCCAGGATGAACCCCGGCGGCAGCAGCGCGACCGCCCAATGACGCGCCCTCATGCCCGAGGGGTGTGCGCGCCAGCCGCGCACACCCCCCGAAGAGCAATTGAGCTGGCCGCTACGCCGCGCTTACGGGAGTCGACGGCGTCGACGCCGCACCCGTGTCCGCTGGAGGGGTGTACTGGAACTCCTCCTCGGCGCCGAACAGCGTGTCGAGTACTTTGGACCGCAGCTTCTCGCTGACGGCGAGAGCCAGGGCGCCGCCGACCAGCAGAAGCATCAGCGTGCGGCGAATGCCGCCCTTCCTGCGAGCGCGTTTCTTCGGTGCGTCGCTCAACGCGACGCCGGCATATTGAGCCGCCTCGAGTACTTGGCGCAGGTCGCGCTGCAGCTTCTTGTCCTCCAGCAGCGACTTCGCCGGAGCCTTTCCGTTGGAGAGTCGGGTGTAAGCGCTCCGGCTCGAGTCGAGGAGGGTGCGAACGTTCTCCCTGAGCTTCTCGTCCTCGACCAACCGCTGGATGTACGGGCTCGCCTTGGTAATTCCGGCGAGATCCGCCGGGTTCAGCGACACCCGCTTTAGCTTCTTGGGTCGTGATGGCATTGGCCTCCCTCGGTGCGTGGGGTCGAGCTATCTGAGAATACGCGATGGCGTCCCAACCGTCCTGGACGGTTTCTGCCCGCAATCGCTGGACTTCACGCCGATGGCGATGCGGGAAGGGTGTACACCGCGCCTTCGTACGCGAGTCCGACGTCCGCGCCATACGCTCGCGTCGCCTCCGCACGGGTCCAGACAGCGTCGAGCTCATCCGAGAAGTGGGTGATTACCACGGCCTTCGCGCCGGCCAGCCGTCCGTGCTGGCCGGCCTCGCTCGGAGTGAGGTGACCGCGATCTTCGCTCGGCTCGGGATTCGGAAGCGTCGCTTCGATCAGCAGCAAGTCGGTATCGCGGGCGAACGCCACGAGATCGTCGCTGGGGCCGCAGTCGGCACTGTATGTCACGCGTGCCGTGGCGGTCGCGATCTCGACCGCAAACGTCCGGACGAAGTGCGGGACCTCGCAGAAGCGCAGCCTGAATGGGCCTAGGGCGAGCTGGTCGGAGACCTCGTAGTCATGAACGTCAAATGCCTCATTGATCAGATCGTCGGGGTCAAAGCAGCCAAAGAGCGTTCTGAAAAACTTGCTCGCACCCGCCGGCGCGTAGAGCTCCGGGCGCGCAGGCGCAGCGACGTCCTCCTGTCGCGGGGAGTAGGTCAGGGCGTAGCTGAACGGCACCAGATCGAGAGAGTGGTCAGCGTGGAGATGGCTGATCAGGATCGCGTCGAGCTCGACGTAGTCGATCACGCCGCGGAGCTTCGAGAACACCCCGCTGCCGCAGTCGATCAGCAGTGCATATCCGGCGTCCTGCACCAGGTAGCCGCTGCACGCGCCGCCCGCGTCCTGCCAGGCAGGCGACTTACCAAGCACAGTGATCCGCACGCAACCCCCGGTTCAGGCTTCTCGTGAGGGTCAGTGCCGGTCGGCGTCGCCGCGGCGATCTGTGTCCATCAGCCATCCCATCAGTACGGCAAGCAGGACGAAGGCGACAAACCCGCCAAGCAGCGGCCAGAACATGCGGGAACTATAAGGGCATCTCCCCGCGTGCCACTCGCGGAAGCGAGCGGCCGCCGCCGCACACTTTGCGCTCCCGCCTAGGCGTGCAGCGCGCGCTGCTCGCCCGGCGAGGGAAACGCCCACGCCACCTGCATCCGGCGCTCCTGGCGAAAGACGAAACGCATCTGACTGGGCGGGCGAAGGCCGTCAGGGTGATCAGGGCGGTACGTCGTGCACGGACCGGTTCCTGAGACCGCGCACAATAGGTTCTGGTGGAAGAAGCAGCTCTCGCAGCTCGGCTCCGACGCAGCTCCACGCCCTTTGGTCATGCTCTCGCTCTCGTCACCGTTCGTGTTCTCGAAACCGACTCCAGCATCAAAGCGACTTCTTACGGTCCGCGCAAACGCCATTCCCGGAAAACGCACTAAATTGTGACCGTCATTAAATCCCTGCATTTAGCGTCAGAATTCGTTAACCGCCATAGCCCACGGCGCATTTGCCGCGGCGCTGAGGGCGCTCTGGGATGAACATCCTCGTGACCGGCGTCACCGGATACATCGGCTCCCGGCTGGCGCCGCGGCTGCGCGACGACGGTCATGCCGTGCGTGGTCTCAGCCGCGGTCGGGGGGCCTCGCCATCCGGAGTTGAGGTCATCGCCGGCGACGCGTTCTCGGGCGCGGGGCTGGAGCGAGCGATGGACGGGATCGACGTGGCCTATTACCTGATCCACTCGATGGAGACCGGGAGCAACGGCTCACTGGCGAGTCGCGAGCGACGTTGCGCGGAGAACTTCGCGCGCGCCACGGCAGCCGCGGGGGTTCCGCGCGGGGTGTACCTCGGAGGGCTGATCCCCGCGGGCGGCCCGGCGTCGGCGCACCTGGCGAGCCGCCTGGCGGTCGAGCGCGTCCTGCAGGCCGCGACCCCCTGTCCCGTGGCGCTGCGAGCATCGATCGTGATCGGCGCCGGCTCACGCCCGTTTCGGATCCTCGTGCGGCTGGTCGAGCGAATGCCCGTGCTGGTGCTGCCTGGCTGGCACTCGAACCGAACCAGGCCGATCGACGAGCGTGACGTGATCGAGCTGCTCGCGCGAGCTGCCATCAGTGAAAGCGCATGCGGCGACCCCCTCGATGCCGCAGGACCGGAGGCGCTGAGTTATGGGGAGCTGATCAGGAGGATCCGCGATCACCTGCTGCTGGATCGTCCCACTGTCAGTTTTCGGTCGCTGACCGCCACCCCGCTCGTCAGCCGCATCGCATCGAACCTGACCGGCGAGGAGCACGAACTAGTTGGGCCACTGATGGAGAGCCTGCGAACGGATCTGCTCCCGCGCCAACGGACGGCCGAGGTAGTCCTCGGAGTCAAGCTTCATTCGCTGAACGCAGCGATCGAGCACGCGCTGCGCGAATGGGAGACGGCTGAGCCGCTCGCAGCCCGTTAGGGTTCTCCGTAAGTTCAACTAGAGCGTCCCACCAGGCCACAGAACCGCGATGAGCACCGTCCACGCCGAGATCGATATCAAGGCACCAGTGCAGCGCGTATGGGAGACCGTCATGGATCCCCATCGCCTGAAGGACTGGGTCACGATTCACCGCGCTATCCGCGGCGTCTCCTCCGACCCGCTGTCGCAGGGATCAACGATGGAGCAGACGCTTCACATCCATGGCGTTCGATTCCGGGTGCACTGGACTCTGACCGAAGTGAGTGCTCCCCACCACGCCGACTGGGAAGGACAGGGACCTGCTCACTCCCGCGCACGCATTGGTTATCAGCTGTCCGGAACCGATGACGGCATCACGCTCTTCAAGTACACCAACGAGTTCACCACTCCAGGCGGCCGGCTCGGAAACGTCGCGTCCAGATTGCTCGTCGGAGCGAGCTCCGAGCGTGAGACCCACGCTTCACTGGTTCGGCTGAAGGAACTCCTCGAGCGCGGTTGACAAGTCTGCATTCACTCCCGCTATCGTTCGCAGCGCCGTAGTCTCTAGTTGTTCGACATAGGAGAGTGAATGGCCGGATTCGTAGACAGCACTGTGAAAGAGATCGACCAACGTCTGAGCGAGCTCAAGGAAGAGGCTTCCAAGCTCGAAGCCGCACGTACGGCTCTGATGGGCAGCGCCCGCCGTGGACCTGGGCGTCCCCGAGGGTCTACGTCCAGCTCTTCCCGCTCTACCACTAGCCGCCGGAGTACATCGGGCCGCCAGGGGAGGTCTGGTCGCCGACCGGGTCGGCCCCGCGGCAGGCGGGGAGGTAACACTCGTGCCAATCAGGCTCTCGAGCTCGTGCGCTCGCGGCCTGGCATCACGATTCCCGACCTGGCCCAGGCGATGAGCATCGAGCCGAACTACCTGTACCGCGTCATGCCGCGGCTCGTTGAGCAGGGTGAGGTGAAGCGTGACGGTCAGGGCTGGCACGCAGCCTCCTAACCCTCTGAGTACTTACCTCCTGGCTTCCGGTCTCCGTGCTGCACCGGAGACCGGAAGCCCGGGAGACCTCAGATCAGACCGAGCTGCCTGACCGCCTCACGCTCTTCCTTCAGCTCGTTCACCGTCGCATCGATGCGCGCTCGTGAGAACTCACTGACCGCAAGTCCTTCGACGACCGCATAGCTCCCGTCAGAACAGGTCACGGGGAAGCTCGAGATGAGACCCTCGTCGACGCCATACGCGCCGCGCGAGTAGAGCGCCATCGACACCCAGTCGCCCGCTGAGGTCCCATGGACCCAGTTGCTGACATGGTCGATTACGGCATTGGCGGCAGATGCCGCGCTCGAGGCTCCCCGCGCCTCGATGATGGCGGCGCCGCGCTTCTGGACGGTGGGGATGAAGTCGCTCTCTAGCCACTCCTGATCGTCGATCGCCTCCGCGGCGTTCCCGCCTCCGATCTTCGCGTTGAAGATGTCTGGATATTGCGTCGCCGAGTGGTTCCCCCAGATGGTCACGTTCGTTATGTCCCTGACCGGAGCGCCTGACTTCGCGGCCAGCTGGGCAATTGCCCGATTGTGATCCAGGCGTGTCATCGCGGTGAAGCGCTCATCGGGGATGTCTGGCGCGTGACTTCGCGCGATCAGGCAGTTGGTGTTCGCAGGATTGCCGACCACCAGGACCTTTACGTCCGGCGCCGCATGCTCGTTCAGCGCCCTGCCCTGTGGCTTGAATATGCCGCCGTTGGCCTCGAGCAGATCGCTGCGCTCCATCCCCTTGGTCCGCGGCCGCGCGCCCACCAGCAGCGCGACGCTCGCGCCATCGAAGGCCTGGTTCGGATCATCGTGAATGTCAACCGAAGCGAGCAGTGGGAAGGCGCAGTCATCAAGCTCCATTGCCGTACCCTGCGCCGCCTTGACGGCGTCTGGAATCTCGAGCAGCGAAAGATGGACCGGGGTGTCTGGGCCAAGCAGCTGCCCGCTGGCGATGCGGAACACCAGCGCATAGCCGATCTGGCCTGCCGCACCGGTGACGGCGACGCGTACGGGAGTGTTAGTCACTGGCGGTTCTGCCTCCTCTTGGGAATATGGGTACGGAGCTCAGACGGTGCCGAGCTCATCGATCACGGCGTCCGCAAACTCGGACGTTCCGACTGCGGTCGGGTCGTCGCGACTCGGTTTCAGGTCGTAGGTGACCTTCTCGCCTTTGCGAATCACTTCGGCGATCGCGCGCTCGAGCCGCTCCCCGGCCTCTCGCTCGCCGAGGTGATGCAGCATCAACACGCCTGACAGCATCAGTGCGGTCGGATTGACCTTGTTCTGACCTTTGTACTTCGGGGCGGAGCCGTGGGTGGCTTCGAACATCGCCGCCTCGGCGCCAATGTTCGCTCCGGGCGCTAGGCCCAGGCCGCCGATCAGTCCGGCACCGAGGTCGGAGACGATGTCGCCGTACAAGTTCGGAAGCACGAGCACGTCGTACTCCTGGGGACGCGACACGAGTTGGTTACAAAGGTTGTCGACGATCCGGTCTTCGAACTCGATGTCAGGGTGGCGCCCAGCCACTTCGCGCGCCACCTCGAGGAACAGGCCGTCGGAGAACTTCATGATGTTGGCCTTGTGCACGGCTGTGACCTTGTGACGGTCGTTCTGCTTCGCGTAATCGAACGCCGCCTCGACGATGCGCTCGGACCCAAAGCGCGAGATCGGCTTGATCGAGATTCCCGCGTCGTCGCGGATCTGAGCACCGAGACCCTTCAGGAACTCGCGCAGCTTGGCGTTATCGTCGGTCCCCTCCTCGAACTCGATCCCCGCATACAAGTCCTCGGTGTTCTCGCGGACGATCACGATGTCGGTCTCGGGGTAGCGGGTGCGGACCCCTTCATAGGCCTTGCACGGTCGGATGCAGGCGTAAAGATCGAGCTGCTTGCGAAGGAGCACGTTGACACTGCGGAACCCCGAGCCGACCGGGGTGGTGGTGGGGCCCTTTATGCCGACCTTTGTGCGCTTGATCGAGTCGAGTGTTCTGTCCGGAAAGGGCGTGCCTTCGCTCGCGTACACATCCTCGCCGGCCGGGTGCTCGTCCCATCGAAACTCCACCCCGGTTGCCTCGAGCACTCTCCTGGTCGCCTCGATCAGCTCAGGGCCGGTGCCGTCGCCAGGTATCAGCGTGACTTCGTGGGTCATATGTCTAGTTCCTGTTTGAAGTTCACGGGAGCGGGCGCCTCACCGACTCCGCCACCGCGCCAGGCCGGACCGTCAGCGGAGATCGATCCCGTACGCCGCGGAGAGCTTGTCCTTCAGATAGCTGACGAAAGGCGCGACTGAGATCGGGCCGCCGGCAACCCGCTCGAGGAGCTCCGTAGCGGAGAACTTCGAGCCATGGCGATGAACGTGCTCGCGAAGCCATTCGCGCAACCCTGAGAGCTCTCCGCCGGCGAGCTGCGCGTCGAGGTCGGGAAGATCGGTGTGCGCCCGTTCCCACAGCTCACCAGCTATCAGGTTCCCCAGGGCGTAGGTCGAGAAGTACCCAATCGCTCCCCCAGACCAGTGGACGTCCTGCAGGACACCCTGGGAATCGTCGGGAACTTCCAGCCCGAGGTATTCCTTGAAGCGAGCATTCCAGGCTTCGGGAAGGTCCCGAACCTGCAATTGACCATCGATCAGCTCCTGCTCGAGCTCGAAGCGCAGGATGATGTGAAGACCGTACGTAGCCTCGTCGGCCTCGACGCGGATGTATGACGGCTTCACCTGGTTGACCGCCCGGAACAGCGCGTCAGCCTCGAGATCGGTGAATGACTCGCCGAACGTCTGGGCAATTCGCTTGGCGAGCACCCCCGAGAACGCCTTGCCGCGTCCGACCATGTTCTCCCACATGCGGCTCTGGGACTCGTGAAGCCCGAGTGACTCGCCGTGTCCGAGCGGGGTGCGCTGCAGCGACTGCGCGATGCCGGCCTCGTACAGCCCGTGCCCGCATTCGTGCATCGCGCCGAACAGGCTCATCGGGAAGTAGGTCTCATCCCACCGCGTCGTGATCCTCACGTCATCGCGGCCGAAACCGGTTGCGAATGGGTGGACAGCGTCGTCGAGCCTCCAGCCTTCGGTGTCGAACCCCATCAGCTCGATCACCTCGAGCACCAGCGCCCGCTGGCGCTCCACCGGTACGCGCCTGTGCAGGATTGACTCGTCGATTCGATCCGTGTGCTGGGCCAAGGTCGCAATCAGCGGGACGAGCTCGCGCTTGAGCTCATCGAACAGCCGCGTGACCTCGACGGCCTTCATCCCCGGCTCGTAGTCATCGAGCAGGACGTCGTAGGGAGCATCGAATCCCTCGAAGCATTCGACGTACCGGGTAGCCAACTCCAAGTTTCGCTCGAGGTAGGGCGCGAACGCGGCGAAGTCCGAGTCCTTACGTGCCGAGACCCACGCCTCGTAGCCGATCGACCCAGCCCGCGCGATCTCCGCGGCCAGGTCCGCCGGGACCCGTCGGTCCTTCTCCCACCTGCGCTTGACGACCCGCACCAGTCGCGCGTCGTCGGAGTCGCCCTCCAGTCCGCCGTTCAGCTCGCCGGCGGCGGATTCCAGCAGATGGCCGGTCTCCGCAGAGATGAACATCTCGTGGCTGAGGCGCCCTAGCGTCGCCAGCGACTCCGCGCGGGCGGCGGCGCCGCGCGCCGGCATCATCGTCTGCTGGTCCCATTCGAGCAGGCCAACGGCGTCACGCAGGTCGCTCACCCCGCCCAATCGTTCCCGCAGCTGCCGGATCCCGTCTGCCATGTCTGTCTTAGATAGTGACACCAACTGGGTCTCGCCGCTTTCGGTGAGACCCACTGGCTCTCGGTGCCGTAGGTCCGGCCACGGCTGTGCGACCATTGGCACGTGTTAAGGCGACCGGCGTCGATCAAGCTCGTGGACCTGTACGGGATCCGTATCGGGGTTGATGCCAGCTGGTTCGTGATCTTGTTCCTGATGATCTTCCTCCTCTCGGGGACGTTCCGCGCGCTTCTGCACAGCTCGGACGGGGTGGCGTACGTGACCACCGTGGTAACCGTGCTCGTCCTGTTCGGCTCGCTGATCGTGCACGAGCTCGGACACGCGTTCGCGGCCAGGCGCGAAGGCATCGAAGTCCGTCGCGTCGACCTGTTCCTGTTCGGAGGACTGACGCAGCTGAGCCGTGACGCCGATACGCCCGGCGAGGACTTCAAGATCGCCGTCGCGGGACCGCTGGCAACGTTCGGATTCGTGCTGCTGTGCCTCGCCGTCGACCTGGCGATCGTGGGACCCCACCGCCTGATCCACGCCGCCCGGCTCGACAGCACGGTCCGGATCACGCCGGTGCTGCTTTCGCTCAGCTGGCTGCTGTTCTGGAATGTCCTGCTGCTGGCGTTCAACCTGGTGCCGGCCTTCCCGCTCGACGGCGGGCGTATCGCACGGTCGATTGTGTGGCGAGTGACCGGCGACAAGCAGCGCGGCACCCGCACGGCCGCCAGACTCGGCCAGGGGTTTGCGGTGATCCTGGCCGGTGTCGGGCTTATCCTGATGCTCTCGTATCGCAGCTTCACCGGACTCTGGCTGGTCGCAATCTCGTTTCTGCTCGGCCAGTCTGCCCGGGGCGCGATCATGCAAACCGCGTTCAGCCAGCGCATCGAGGGCGTGCGGATCGCGGACATCATGGACCGCGATCCGGTGGCGATCTCCTCCCAGACACCGGTGGGTCAGGCGCTCGAGGACTTCTTCCTGCGCTACGGCTGGGCGTGGTTTCCGGTGATCGACGAGCAGGGACGGTTCGTCGGGATCACCAGGCGCGAGCTGCTCGACAACGTGCGGGACGCCGGCGAGACGTGGCTCACTGTCGGCTCGGTACTCGAGGACGGCGAGCCCGCCGCACTGCGTGTCAATGAGGACCGGCCGCTGACCGACGTCCTCTCTTCGGACTCACTGGGCCGGCTCGGCGCGCTGATGGCGGTCGATGGCGAAGGCGTGCTGCGGGGCGTTGTCACCCGTGGGCAGGTCCGCCGGGCGCTGCAGGCCGCGTTCACCTCGCCCACAGGATGAACTGACGCACCGCCGCGCGGAAGCGGGCATCCTCACAGTAGTTCGCCGCATTATTCGGCCCTCGCGCCCCCACATCTATGTAGGGATCCGCGCCCGCGCCGATAATGTGGCTGAGGAGATCAAGCGATGCAGGAATCGAATCCATGACACGCAGCGACACCCCTGAGTCCGGCAGGACCTGCGGCCACGCTCACCACGTCGGAACCTGTGCGAGCTGCCAGCGCGCGCAGCTCGCGCGCTGGCGGACGCAGCTGATCCAGGCTCAGGTCAAGCAGCCCGCGCGCCTCCAGTAGCGCTCGCCCCTCGGGCGCCGTTGGGCGGGCACGGACCCCCGTGCAGACGCCCCGAGTCGCGCGTCCATAGAATCGAACCAGTGGGCCCCTTCATAAATGCGCTGACATTCGAGTGGCCCCCGGCCACGCTGGGCAGCGTCCCACCACGCGCTTCGCGCGCGGTGCCGGCCTCGAGTAACGCTGCTACGCGTCGGCTCCTGCGTCCTTGCCCAGCATCCGCCGGTGCCCCCTCTCGGTGTCATCGCGTTCACGAAGGAACCCACTAGTGCCCTCACATGACGTACTGATCATCGGCGCGGGCCTGGCCGGCCAGCGGGCGGCGCTCGCGGCTGCGCAGGCAGGCGCCACCGTCGGCATCGTCTCCAAGGTACATCCGGTCCGCTCGCACTCCGTCGCCGCCGCCGGTGGCATCAACGCGGCGCTCAACCCCGAGGACACCTGGGAGTCGCACGCGTTCGACACCGTCAAGGGGGCTGACTATCTCGGCGACCAGGACGCGATCGAGATCATGTGTCGTGAGGCACCCGAGGAGATCCTCTGGCTCGAGCACGCCGGTGTCACCTTCCATCGCAACGAGCACGGCAACCTCGGCACGCGCGCCTTCGGCGGAGCCTCGGCAGCGAGGACGTACTACGTCGCGGATATCACCGGCCATGCGATCTTGCACGTTCTCTACGAGCAGCTGATGAAGCACGGCGAGCAGGTCGACCGGTTCGAGGAATGGTTCACCACCGACCTGCTTCAGGACGACGAGGGACGGTGCGTCGGAGCCATCTGCCGAAACCTGCGCGACGGGCACCTCGAGGTGTTCAACGCCAAGGCAGTGATCCTCGCCTCTGGTGGCGCCGGCCAGGCCTACAAGCCGACGACCAACGGGCTGATTGTCACCGGTGACGGCATCGCGCAGGCGTACCGGATCGGCGCGCGCCTGATGGATATGGAGATGGTCCAGTATCACCCGACGACCCTGGCGGGTAACGGACTGCTGATCACCGAAGGCGCGCGCGGCGAGGGTGCGTGGCTGCTGAACGGCGAGGGCGAGCGCTTCATGGAGCGCTATGCGCCCAACAAGGTCGAGCTTGCCTCCCGCGACGTCGTCTCCCGCGCCGAGCAGACCGAGATCAATGAGGGGCGGGGATTCCCCGACGGCACGGTCGCGCTGGACATCACAAAGGTCCCGCGCCACCGCACGCTCGAGGCGCTGCGCGAGATCGTCAACATCGGCCGCGACTTCGCGGGGGTCGACATCACCCGCGAGCCGATCCACATTCTCCCCGGGATGCACTACATCATGGGCGGAGTGAAGACCGACGTCGACGGGCAGACCACGATCCCCGGGCTGTACGCCGCGGGCGAGGTGGCGTGTGTGTCCGTGCACGGGGGCAACCGGCTCGGGGCCAATTCTCTGCTCGACACGCTCGTGTTCGGCCGGCGCTCGGGGGTCCATGCTGCGGCCCGGGCTCCGCACATGCCGATGCCCGTGTCCCCGCCGGCCCGCATCTCGGAGCCCGAGCGCAAGATCGCCGAGATCCTGGGGCGGGATGGCGGTGGCCGCCGGATCTCCTCGATCAAGAACGAGCTCGGCGAAACGATGAATGAATACGTCGCCGTGTTCCGCGATGCGGACGGGCTCGCCAAGGCGCACGAGGTGATCAGGCGACTGAAGGAGGAGGCCCCGGACGCCGCGGTCGACGACCGGGGGACGGTTTTCAACCAGGACGTGCTCGGCGCGATCGAGCTCGACTACATGCTCGACGTGGCCGAGGCGATCGTTGTCGCAGCCCAGGAGCGCAAGGAGTCGCGCGGCGCACAGTTCCGCACCGACTTCCCGAAGCGAAACGACGATCAGTGGCTCAAGCACGTGGACATCTCTGTCAACGGGAGCGACGTGCCGACGGTGAGCTACTCGGCGGTCACGATCACGCGCTGGGAGCCCGAGGAGAGGACCTACTAGCCATGCTGAGGAGGTCTCGCTGATGCCCGAATACACGCTGAAGATCCGCCGTTTCGATCCCCAGACTGGCGACCCGCCGTATTGGGACGAACAAACCGTCGAGCTCGACGCAGTTAAGTCGGTCCTCGACGCGATCCTGCTGATCCGCGACGAGCGGGACGGGTCGCTCGGGATCCGCTGCTCCTGCCAGCAGGCGATCTGCGGCTCCTGCGGAGTGCGGATGAACGGGAAGCCCGGCCTGGCTTGCAACACCCATCTGGAGGAAGCTGCGCGCCGTGGCCACGGAACCGGCTGGAATCCACCGGACGAGGGGCACGAAGCTCCCGTGATCACAGTTGAGCCGATGGGCAACATGCCGGTGATCCGGGACCTGATCGTCGACATGGATGCGGTTCACTGGGCGAAGATCGAGCGGGTCACCCCGTGGCTGATCAATAAGCAGCCGGTGCCCGAGCGGGAGTACATCGTCCCGCACGAGAACATGGTCGACGTCACCCAAACGATGGCTTGCATCCAGTGCGGAGCGTGCGTCTCGGATTGCCTGTCGATGGAGATCGACCCGCTGTTCATGGGGCCGGCTGCCCTGGCCAAGGCTTACAGGTTCGTGGGCGACCCCCGCGACGCCAACCACCTCGAGCGCCTGAACGATCTGGCCGAGGACGAGCACGGGATCTACGACTGCACCCACTGCTTCAACTGCATCGATGCGTGCCCGAAGGGCGTCGCGCCGATGAGCCAGATCATGCGCCTGCGGCGCAAGGCCGGGACCGACTTCGAGATCGAGGACCGCAATAACGGCTCCCGCCACGAGGAGGCGTTCGTCAAGAACATCCGCCGTAACGGGCTGCTTCACGAGGCAGACCTCCTCCCTGACTCCTATGGAGGGAAGTTCCATCCGCGCGCCGTGCCCGAGCTTGTGAGCTCGCTGCCGATCGTCGCCACCGCGCTGGCACGTCGGAAGGTGACCGTTCCCAAAGCGCTCCTGCATCAGCACAAGGCCCCGGAGGAGGTCAAGCGGATCTTCGAGACGGTCGAGGGCCGCAAGGAGCGAGTCGAGCTGAACCTGTATGTCACCGGCTACGAGGACGATCCCGAAGAAGCTCACGAGGACGCCAAGGACACGGCCTCGCCCGGAGAAAAGGAGCAGGGGCAGCCCGATGCGCACGGCGCCGCCGGACGCGAGCCACCATCGGAGACCTCCGCACCCGATGCCGCCACCCACGAAGGCGAGCAGCGATGAAGGTCGCCTACTGGCCCGGATGTGTAAGCCGCGGGTTCACCCCCGAGCTTCACGGCTCGATGGCGAAAGTCGCGCCGCTGCTCGACATCGAGCTGGTCGAGCTCGACCGTGCCGCCTGCTGCGGCGCCGGCGTGATCGCCGAGCACAATCAGGAGCTCGCCGACACGCTCAACGCGCGGACCTTCGCGCTGGCCCAGCAGACCGACGGGGAGCTGATGATGAACATCTGCTCCACCTGCCAGGGCGCCCAGAGCGAATGCCAGGAGCGGCTCGACGCCAACACCGAGTACCGCGAGCACGTCAACGGGAACCTGTCCGAGGAGGGGCTCCGCTACGAGAAGGGCTTGACGAACAAGAACTTCTTATGGCTGTTGGTCGAGGACATCGGCCTCGACGCGCTCAAGGGGATGGTCAAGCAGCCGCTCACCGAGCTCCGGGTGGGACCGTTCTACGGCTGCTACATCGTGCGGCCGGTCACACGGCTGGGGATCGACGAGGAGCACCCTCGCGACCGCTACCTGCATGAGGTGATCGAGGCGCTCGGCGGCACAGTCGTCGATTACGCCGGCGTCTACAAGTGCTGCGGTTTCCCGATCATCACGATGAACAAGCAGGCGTCGCTCGGTCAGGCCGGGCGGCATCTGGGAGACGCCATCGACGCCGAGGCCGACTGCCTCGTGGTCCCCTGCCCGCTCTGTCATCTGAACCTGGACATGCAGCAGCCGGCAGCGTCGAAGGTGGTCGGTCGAGACCTCGGACTCCCGGTCCTGCACCTGCCCCAGCTCGTCGGGCTCGCGCTCGGCATCTCGCCAAAGGAGCTCGGGATGAACAAGCATGTGGTCCGCCCGTCGCGGGTGATCGATTGGTCGACGTCGGTCCTGGCCGGCGCCCCCGCCTGACCGCGGCTTTCCGAGCCGTGGCGGTGAGGGTCGCCCCTTAACGACGAAGAGCGAGGCCCTATAGCCTCGCCCTCGTCATACCCCTGTCGCTGCCCCATTGGAAGTCTGGGGGGCCCTTCCGCCTTCCCCGTAAATCCGTAGTGGAATGGTTGCGCGGCAATGGCCGTCCGTCGTCCCCTGGGGCGGGTGAACTTCGGGTGAACAACACCCGCGTAAACGGGTGATAGCGACTCACCCTTTTTTGGCGCGTGCCGATACACGCCTACGGGCGCAGCCCTCCCCTGTGCCCGGATCCCATGCACACGCGCGCCCCCATACGAGTTGCTGTAGCCGACTTCGAAGACATCGTCGCCCGCGGCCTGCGGGCCCTGATCGAGGAGGACACGAACCTGAACCTGGTCGCGGACCGCCTCCCCCACGGAAGGCTGGCCTCAGCGCTCACCCAGCTTCGGCCCGACGTGGCGATCATCAACTTCGGCTCGCTGGAGAGCGCCGCCGACCTCCGCGATATGCACCGAGGCGTCCCGGCCACCCGGCTTGTGGTGCTCGCCAACAGGCCCACCACCGCCGACTGCCGACAGCTGATCGCGTTCGGCGCGACCGCATGCCTGGCGAAGAGCACCCAGGCGCGCGACGTCCTTCATGCGATCCATCTCGCCTCGCGTGGGCTGCACGTGCTGCCGCCGGCGGTGGTGGATATCGGCGAGCAAGGGGGTCCAGAGCTGCTTACGGCGCGCGAGGCGGACGTGCTCGAGCTGCTTCAGAGCGGCCGGTCGAACTCCGAGATCGCGTACGCGCTGCATGTCAGCATCGAGACGGTCCGCACGCACACCCGGCGGATCTATCGAAAGCTGGGCGTCAGGACCCGGCGGGAGCTGCACGCCCGGCGATAGCACCGGCGGCGGGAGCTGCCCGCCCGGCGATAGCGCCAGCGGCGGGCGCGGCGCCGGAGACAGCACCAGCTCGAGAAAGCCCGCTCCCCGCAAGGAGCTCAGCGATCTGCACGGCGTTCGTGGCGGCCCCCTTGCGCAGGTTGTCGCTAACGATCCACATGCTGACCGCCCGCGGATGGGAGTCGTCGTCGCGGATGCGCCCCACGAACACCTCGTCGCGACCCGTTGCCCTGAGTGGAGTCGGGACGTCCTCGAGGGCCACCCCAGGTGCGCTCGCCA
Organism: Actinomycetota bacterium; assembly: GCA_030948665.1. Taxonomy (GTDB): domain Bacteria; phylum Actinomycetota; class Thermoleophilia; order Solirubrobacterales; family Solirubrobacteraceae; genus Palsa-465. The sequence continues at coordinate 26,445 of JALYZY010000244.1, forward strand.
GCAGCTCGCGGACCTCTGCCGCCGAGATCGGCTCGCGCGTCTGAACGTTCACGGCCTCGGAATGGCCGACCCGGACCGGGACCCGGGCGCAGGTGACCGCGACCCCAATCGAGTCGTCCTCGAGGATTTTGCGCACCTCGAACATCATCTTGCGCTCTTCATCGGTGTGGTCATCGCCGTCGGCGAAGTTGCCGGCGGCCCCGATCACGTTGAAGGCGATCGGTTCGGGGTACACCGCCGGCGCGGGCGACTCCCGCCGCTCGACAGAAGCCTGCACCTGGCCATCGAGCTCATCGATTGCCTTCTGCCCGGTCCCTCCCACCGACTGGTAGGTCGCTACGACGAGCCGCTCGATTCCAACTGCCCGGTGAATCGGCGCCAGGGCGACGACCAACTGCATCGTCGAGCAGTTGGGATTGGCGATCAGGCCACGGTGCCCGGCCAGCGCGTGGGGATTGACCTCCGAGACGATCAGCGGGATCTCCGAGTCGCGGCGAAACGCCGAGGAGTTGTCGATCACGACCGCGCCGGCGTCGACGAACCGAGGACCCCACTCGCGCGAGACGCCGGCGCCCGCCGAGAACAGGGCGAGATCGAATCCGCCGATGTCGGCGTCCTCGACCAGGCCCCGTACCCGCAGGCCATCGACCTCACGTCCCTCCGAGCGCGCGGAGGCGAAGGCGACGATCTCGCCGGCGGGAAAACGGCGCTCGCGCAGCAGTGCCAGCATCGTCCGCCCGACGACGCCGGTAGCGCCGAGTACCGCGATCCGCAGCTCCCCGCTCATCTGGCCTCCTGGCCGAGCGGGCGCTCGCGCTGGACCTCGGTATCGCCGAGCTCGAACGCGTCGTGGAGCGCCTGGACCGCGCGCGGCACCTGATCGATCCGGATCACGCAGGAGATCTTGATCGGCGAGGTCGAGATCATCTCGATGTTGATCTCCTCCTCGGCCAGCGTCTCGAACACCTTCGCCGCAACCCCGGGATGCGATCGCATGCCCGCTCCCACAATTGAGATCTTGCCGATCTCGTGGTCGGTGTCGACCCGCCCGATCCCGAGCTCGTCCTTGACGGCGCTGAGCGCCCGCTCGGCCTCCCGCAGGTCCTCCTTGGAGATCGTGAACGACACCTCGGCTTCGCGGCCTTCGCCCAGCGGCGCGTTCTGAATGATCGTGTCGACGTTGCAGTTCGCCTCGGCCAGCGCCCCGAAGATCGCGGCGGCGGCGCCGGGCCGGTCGGGGACACCGATCATCGTGATCCGCGCCTCGTCGGTGGCGTGGGTCACGGCTGTGACTAGCGGGCGTTCCATCGTCTCCTCCTCACCGAGGACAAAGGTACCGGCACGATCCTCAAAGCTCGATCGGCAGTGAATCCGCACGCCGTGCGTTCGCGCGTACTCGACCGAGCGAAGCTGCAGGACCTTCGCCCCGGAGGCCGCCATCTCGAGCATCTCCTCGAAGCTGACATGCGAGAGCTTGCGGGCGTTCGGCACCAGGCGCGGATCGGCGCTGAACACTCCCGCCACATCGGTGTAGATCTCGCACACCTCGGCGCCGATCGCGGCGGCCAGCGCCACCGCGGTCGTGTCCGAGCCGCCGCGCCCCAGCGTCGTCACGTCGCGGCTGGTCGAGACCCCCTGGAACCCGGCCACAAGCACGATCAGGTCCTCATCCAGCGCCTCTCGGATCCGGTTCGCCCGGACGTCGATGATCTTGGCCTTCGTGTGCGAGGTGTCGGTGACGATGCCCGCTTGCGAGCCGGTCAGCGAGATCGCGCGGTGCCCCAGGTCGTTGATCGCCATCGCACACAGCGCGCAGGAGATCCGCTCGCCCGTCGAGAGGAGCATGTCCATCTCCCGCGGATCGGGGAATGGGGAGACCTCCTCGGCCATCCCGATCAGCTCGTCGGTGGTCTTGCCGCGGGCTGAGAGCACCGCGACGACTCGATTCCCGGCCTGGCGTTGCCCGACTATCCGGCGAGCGGCGCGCTTGATCCGCTCGGCATCGGCTACCGACGTGCCGCCGAATTTCATCACCACGGTTGAGACCGGCTGCTGCTGCACTAGACCGTCCGCCGGCCGATCAGGGCCCGGCCGAGCGTCAGCTCATCGGCGTACTCGAGGTCGGCGCCGACCGGCAGCCCGCTCGCCAGGCGCGTGACCGCGACCTCGGGTGAGCGCTCGCGGAGTCCCTGGGCGATGTGCAGCGCTGTCGCCTCGCCGGTGGTCGTGGGGTTGGTGGCGATCACCACTTCGCGCACCCCGTCCTGGCCGACGCGCTCGTAGAGCTCGGCGACCTTCAGATCTTCGGGGTCGATCCCGTCGATCGGTGAAAGTGCGCCGCCCAGCACGTGGTAGCGCCCCCGGAACTCGTGAGTCCGCTCGATCGAGATCACGTCTGAGGGCTCCTCGACCACGCAGATCAGCTCGAGATCGCGGCGCTCGTCTGAGCAGATGCGGCAGCGAGGGCCGTCCGCGAGGTTGAAGCAGACCTCGCACAGCCCGATCCGCTCCTTGACCTCGCGGATCGCGTCCGCGAGCGCCAGCGCATCCGCCTCGCTCACTCGCAACAGATGGAATGCGAGCCTCTGGGCGGTACGGCCGCCGACGCCCGGCAGCTTCGAGAGCTCGCTGATCAGGCGCTGTACGGGAGGGGCGTACACGTCAGCGGGCTCTTACAAGCCGGGGAGCCCCAGGCCGCCGAGTCCACCGGCGATCCCGCCGAGCTTCGAGGAGGCGAGCTCCTGAGCCGAGCGAAGCGCCTCGTTGACCGCCGCCAGCACCATGTCCTGGAGCAGCTCGAGGTCGTCGGGATCGACCGCCTGCGGGTCGATCGTGATCGACCTGATAGTCAGATCTCCACCGGCGCGGACTGTGACCATCCCCCCGCCCGCCGAAGCCTCCACGACCTCGTCCTTGAGCGACTCCTGGGCGGCGATCATCTCCTCCTGCATCTTCTGGGCCTGCTTGAGCAATTGCTGCATGTTCGGTGGCGGCATCAGGTGCTCCCATTCGTAGTGTCATCGTCTTCGAAGATCTCCTCGGCGTCGAACTCCTCGAGGAACCTCCGCACGAGCTCCTCGCCGGACAGGGGCGCAGGTTCCTGGTCCGAGCCGTGCTCGTCGGCCTCGCGAAGCTCGTAGCGCAGCATCAAGCGCTGGCCGCTGGCGGACTCGAGCGCCGCCGCGGTGACGCGGCGATGATCATCCTGCTCCGCTTTCCGCTTCAGAAACGCGGCGCCGGCAGGAAACGCCAGGGTCAGGTCGCGATCGCTCACGGCCACGGGCTGGGCGTCGGCGAGCAGCGCCGCAACCATTGCGTTCTGGGCGCGAACCAGCTCGACGACCGCGGGCCACAAGGCAATCGCGGCGTCTAGCTCGAGCGCGACAGGCTCCGGCTCCAGCTGCCGTGCTGCCTGGGCCCTCTGACCCGTGGCGGGGACCCGCACCGGCGACGCGCTCGAGGAACCCCCGCCGGGGGGCGAGGCCGGGCCCCGGCTCTCGGCTCCCCGTGGCGGCCTGTCGGCTGGCTGCACCGGTGACCCCGCGCGGAGCGCCGCCTCGAGCCGCTCGATCCGCGCCTGGAGCGCGGCGACCGACGGGTCGAGCTCCGGCGCCGCCGCCTTCATCAAGACGAGCTCCAGCTGGATGCGGGCCTGGGCGCCATTGGCGGTGGCCTCGAGAGCTTGAGCGACGAGGTCGAGCAAGCGGACAGCATCGGCGGTTGAGAGCGCCCCCGCCTGCTGGAGGAGTCGCTCGTCGCGCTCTGGGGTGACGCGCAACTCGGGAGGCACCTCATCGAGCACCTGGACTGCCAGCAGCTCGCGGCCATGCGCCTCGAGATCTCGCAGGAGCTGGCCGGGATCGCGTCCGCTGTCGGCCAGGTCCGCCGCGGCGCGCAGCGCAGCGCCGGGGTCGCGGGCGATGATCGCATCGACCGCACCAAACAGCTGCTCGGCGTCGGCGACCCCAAGCACGGCGAGGACGTCCCCCGGCTCGATCGGACGCTCGCCGGCGTAGGTGACGAGCTGCTCGAGCGTCCCGAGCGCGTCCCGGAAACTGCCGGTGGCGTGACGGCCGATCAGCGCGATCGCGGCATCGTCGACGGCGATTTTCTCCTGCTCGGCGACGCGGCGCAGGACCGTGGCGACCTCCTCAACCGAGGGACGGCCGAAGTCGAAGCGATGACAGCGATCGACGACAGTCGGGAGGACCTTCTGGGCCTCGGTCGTGGCGAGCACGAAGATCGTGCGGGGCGGCGGCTCCTCAAGTGTCTTCAGGAACGCATTCCAGGCCTGTGGCGAGAGCATGTGAGCCTCGTCGAGGATGTAGACCTTGTGGCGACCGGAGATCGGGGCGTAGGCGACCCGTTCGCGGAGGTCGCGGACATCGTCGACCGAGTTGTTGGACGCAGCGTCCATCTCGATCACGTCGAGCGAGGTCGCGCTGGCGATCGAAACACACGACTCGCATGTGCCGCAGGGACTGGTTGTGGGGCCGTTCACGCAGTTCAGGCATGCGGCGAGGATCTTGGCCATGCTCGTCTTCCCGGTCCCCCGTGAGCCGACGAACAGGTAGGCGTGGTGGACCTTTTCCCGCTCGACGGCGTTACGCAGGGTGCGGACGACGTGCTCCTGCCCGACGACGTCAGCGAACGTGCGCGGGCGGTGGCGGCGATAGAGCGAGGGGCCGGTCGACACGGGAACCTCGAGTCTAGTGTCCCGCTCCCCGGGGTCCGGCATCACCGAGGGACCTCTGTGGGGATGTTGCGCGTCGCCGGCAGCCGTGGAAATTGTGGACCGTGCACCCTCCGTCGAAGCCGTTCCCGAGGCGCGACCACCGTTTCAAAGCTCCGGTCTGGCACTCCCGCCGCGCCTGAAGGTGACCGCTTAAGGCTGCTTCCTTCCGGACCTGACCTGGTTCACGGGTCTTCATCGCAACGGGACCGAACCATCAGCACCGAGAACAGGGCGCTGACCCCGGGGCCTGGAGCCCCTCGGGAGGGGATTCAGCCCCGCTAGAGCGGATTGCGGGTACAGGGCACCGCTAGCACCCCGCCTAGCACGGTCCAGCTGTGATCCTAGCGCCCCGCTGAACCCGGGACGATCCCAAAGCTCAGCATTTCGCGCGGCGTTCGCTCGACATGCCCTGCGGTCCCCGCGCCGGCCGGTATCGTCACCACCCGACACCGCGGAAAGGACTCAGAACGAATGTCGCAAATGACGGTAGGGGTCATCGGGCTCGGCTATGTGGGTTTGCCGCTTGCGGTTGCGTTCGCGGAGGCTGGGGATCGGGTGGTTGCGGTCGATACCGATAGCCAGAAGGTTTCAGACGTCCTTTCCGGCGAGTCCTACATCGAGGACATCCCCTCGGAGCGGCTGCGCGCGTCGCTTTCCTCGATCAAGGCCACCCGCCGCTATGCCGACCTCGCTCGGGCCGAGGCCGTCCTGATCTGCGTGCCAACGCCGCTGACCAGCAACCGGGAACCAGACCTGGGGGCGCTCAACGCCTCGGCACGGGGGCTTGCGGACGTGCTCCAGCCGGGTCAGCTGGTGATCCTCGAGTCGACAACGTATCCGGGGACCACGCGCGAGCGACTGGTGCCGATTCTCGAGCTGTCGGGCCTGCGAGTCGGCGACGACCTGAACGTCGCATTCTCGCCCGAGCGTGTCGACCCGGGAAACACCAAGTTCACGTTGCGCAACACCCCCAAGGTGGTCGGCGGGATGACCCCGGCGTGCGCCCAGCGCGCCGAGGAGCTGTACTCGCGCATATGCGACACGGTCGTCCCAGTCTCGACTCCCGAGGCCGCCGAGATGACCAAGCTGCTCGAGAACATCTTCCGCTCGGTCAACATCGCCCTCGTCAATGAGCTAGCGATCCTCTCCGATCGAATGGGCCTCGACGTGTGGGAGGTGATCGCGGCCGCCTCCACCAAGCCGTACGGCTTCATGCCGTTCGAGCCAGGACCCGGGATGGGAGGCCACTGCCTCCCAGTCGACCCGTTCTATCTGACCTGGCGCGCCCGGGAGTTCCACATGTCGACCGAGTTCATCGAGCTTGCGGGGAAGATCAACCAGCAGATGCCCTACTACTGCGTGGAGCGAATCGAGCGCGCGCTGAACGACGCCACCAAGCCGGTCAAGGGATCGCGCATCCTGATCCTTGGGGCGAGTTATAAGGGTGGCGTCGGCGACATCCGGGAGTCTCCGGCGCTGCGGATCATGCATGTGCTCTCAGAGCGCGGCGGGATCGTCAGCTACCACGACCCGTACGTCCCCGAGCTGCCCGAGCTGGGGGCTCAGAGCGTCGAGCTCGACGGCTCGGTTGCAGAGGCCGACGCGGTCGTGCTCGTCACAGCCCACCCGGGCGTTGACTACGCCGACCTGGCAGCACGCAGCGCGCTGTTCGTCGACCTGCGTGGCGTCACCCACGGCGCTCACGTCGAGAACCTGGTCCGTCTCTGACCTCAGCCGCGCCGGGGACGTCCCGCGCCGGTGTGCGACGTTGGGGACGCGGCATACGTTTGGTCCCGTATAGGTCTCAAACGTAATGCGGATCCTCCTCCGACCGATATTCTGCGTGGTCCCAGACCGGGCGCGTAGCTCAGTGGAAGAGCGCTCGCTTCACACGCGAGAGGTCGCTGGTTCGAGCCCAGCCGTGCCCACTTCAAAGCCCCGGTGGAAACGTCAGTAACAACTGTCACGTGGACGGGTATACCCCACGGTGTTGCCGATACGCCGCAAGCGCTCATGGAAGCGCCGAGTCACCGACGCGGCGCGCAATGCACCACGTCGCGGCCGCGATCTGCGGGCCGCCGCCGCGCAGCTTGACGTTCCGTGGGCACGGTCTCGCGTTGCCGGCCTGGTTCGGGAGAACTTCCTGCACTTCGTTCTGAACCCCACGATGGACTTCTACTCGCGGCGCCGGGCCACGGGGCGCGACAAGCTCACCGCGTTGAAGGGGCCGGTGATCCTGGTCGCCAATCACGCCAGCCACATGGACACACCGGTGATCCTCTCCGCACTCCCGCGGCGGCTTCGCAAGCGCACGGTCGTGGCTGCGGCGGCTGACTACTTCTACGGGAACCGGCTCGTCGCGTCCCTCGTCTCGCTGATCTTCAACACCACGCCGATCGACCGCAACGGGGGCGGGATGTCGAAGAACGGCAGCCACCTCGACAACCTGATCGACCAGGGCTGGAGCGTGCTGCTCTACCCCGAGGGCACGCGGTCGCGCAGCGGCGCGCCCGGACGCGTTCGCCGCGGAGCAGCGGTCCTGGCCGCGGCCCATGGCCTCAAGATCGTCCCGATCCGGGTCACGGGCACGCGCGAGGCGATGCCTCCCGGCCAGATCTGGCCACGGCGGCTGCGCGCCAAGCCCGTGTCGAAGCGTCACCGCATCACGGTCTCGTTCGGGGAGCCGATCAGCCCCACGAGCGACACCGCCGAGTTGATCCAGAGCGTGCAGCAGTTCTTCGAGGACACGGTCGGTAGCAACGGGATTTACCGATCGCCCTACGCGCGGACCGCCAACAAGCGCGGGGACTGACCGCTTCCCGCCGGGCGCTTCCTACTCGTCGTCGTCGTCGAGCCAGTCGACGGTCCGTGCGACCGCCTTCTTCCACTTCCGGTAGCCCCGGTCTCGCCGGATCGGATCCATCACCGGCAGCCATTCGGCGGCCTTGTGCCAGTTGTGCGCGAGGCTGTCGAGGTCCGGCCAGAATCCGACCGCCAGGCCGGCGGCGTAGGCGGCGCCGAGCGATACAGTCTCGGCGACGTTCGGCCGCACCACGGGGACGTCGAGGACGTCAGCTAGGACCTGCATCAGCAGGTTGTTGGCGGTCATGCCGCCGTCGACGCGGAGCTCGACGAGCCCACGGCCGTAGTCCTGGTGCATCGCCTCGACGACCTCGCGCGTCTGCCAGGCGGTTGCTTCGAGGACCGCGCGGGCGAGGTGGCCCTTGTTGATGTAGCCAGTGAGACCGGCGATCACACCGCGCGCGTCGCCGCGCCAATGGGGCGCAAACAGGCCGGAGAACGCCGGCACGAAGTAGCACCCGCCGTTGTCCTCGACGGTCAGCGCCAGCGTCTCGATTTCGGCCGCGCTGCCGATCAGTCCGAGGTTGTCGCGGAACCACTGAACGAGCGCGCCGGTGACGGCGATCGATCCCTCGAGCGCGTAGGTGGGTGGGCTGGAACCGAGCTGGTAACCCAGTGTCGTCAGCAGCCCGCTCCGTGACGCGATCGGGCGCTGGCCGGTGTTGAGCAGCAGAAAGCTGCCTGTGCCGTACGTGCACTTCGCATCCCCGGGCGCGAAGCAGGTCTGGCCCACGAGCGCCGCATGCTGGTCGCCGAGCACCGACGCCACCGGCACACCCTCGAGCGCGATGCCGGCCTCGCCGTAGACCTCGGAGGACGGCCGGATCTCGGGGAGCATCGCGCGAGGCACGCCGACCATCGAGAGCAGCTCATCATCCCAGTCGAGCGTCTCGATGTTCATCAGCAGCGTACGGCTGGCGTTGGTCACGTCGGTCACGTGCCGGCCGCACAGGTTCCACATCAGCCACGAGTCCATCGTGCCGAACAGGACCTCGCCCGCCTCGGCACGCTCGCGCATACCCGGAAGGTAGTCGAGCAGCCACCGGACCTTTGGGCCCGAAAAGTAGGTCGATACGGGAAGCCCCGTCTTCTCGCGGAACGGTTCATGACCGAACTCCTCGACGAGCGATCGGCACAAGCGGTCGGTACGAGTGTCCTCCCAGTTGATCGCGTTGTGGACCGGGTCTCCGGTGCTGCGTTCCCACAGCACCGTTGTCTCGCGCTGGTTGGCGATGCCGAGCGCGCTCAGCTCAGACGGCGACAGGTTGGCCTTCTGGATCGCTTCAGCGACGACCGCGACCACGTTGCGCCAGATCTCCCGCGGATCGTGCTCGACCCAGCCGGGCATCGGATAGTGGTGGTGATGCTCCTTCTGGGCCACGGACACGATCCGCGCTCGGCTGTCGAACACCAGACACCGCGACGATGCGGTTCCCTGATCAATCGAGGCGACGTAGCGTCCGCTCATGTGCCTCTCTCCGGATTCCTAGCATCGAATCCGCCCTCCCATGTAGCTTTCTACCACGGGATCAGCCGCGACCGACGCCGTTCGCGGGCACGGGTCGTGGTAGGCGTACACGCCACAACTGCAATCCTCGGCCGGGACCTTCGCAGAGCTGTGGCCCCGGTCGCAGCGAGCGGTGACGCCGTGTCGTGGCCACAGCGCGCGATCGTACACCGATGTGATCACGCCGTTCGACGGACCGATGGTCGCCTCCGAGCTCGCGTTCCTCCGCGACACGCGGAGCGACGCGTAGGCTCACGCCGAAGACGACCGCAACCCCGCCGGCGATCCCGTACATTCCGGACTACCCGATCCATGGTCGAGCGCTGCTGATCTCGAGCGATTCAAGGTGTCGCCGCTATTCCGCCGAAGCGGGGAGAAGGTTGCACGGAAGGCCGCAGCCAGGCAGGAGATCGAGCGCCTCAGGGCGCTGAGCGTCGACGATCTGGCCGCGAAGGTGCTGCCCGGGTTGGGACCGCACGGCCCCACGCAGGGGACCAGCGTGAGGGTCCAGCAGCTGTGTGAGTATCTCCTCGAGGACTATCCCGGTGCCGGGCAGCTGGACACACTGGATCTCCTCGCAGCGGTGACCAGAGCGCTCGAGAGGCTCGAGGATGCCCGGCTCGTCTCCCCGATATCGGTTCAGCGTGTGCCCATCTGGCGGATCAGCCCCCTCGGCGAAACGATACTCGCCGAGGGGACGGTGCGGCAGCGCCTGATGGACGCCAGGTGACGCGAACGCCGCCGGCGCGACTCTGCGAGGTCACTCGGAGTCACGGCCCTCGCCGTACCCGCCGTGCACGTGTTTCTCGGGATCGTCCTCGCCGAGCTCCTCCTGGCCATCGCTGAACCGGCCTTGCACGTGTTTCTCGGGATCGTCCTCGCCCAGCTCCTCCTGGCCCTCGCTGAACCGGCCTCGGAGGTGCTTCTCGGGATCGTCCTCGCCCAGCTCCTCCTGACCCTCGCTGAACCGACCGACGTGCTCCTCCTCCTCGGGGTGCGCCTCCGGCTCCGTCTCGCCCGTCGCGAAGCCGCTCTCAGGCTGCTCAGGATCGGCTGGGTGCTCTGTGGACATCTGACTCCCTCCTTATTGATTCGTATCACCGACGTTATACCGCGACGACATTGCACGCTTAGCGCTCGCCGGATTCGCTACCAGGGGATCGCCCCCAGCTCGCGCGAGACCATGCGCGCGCCTTCTCGAACATATGCCAGCAGGTCTCCACGCGGCTGCCGCGCCGCCAGCAGCCGCTCGGGGGGACCGAAGATTCCCATCGCGCCCACGGTCAGGCCGCGGCGATCGACGATCGGCGCGGCGTAGGAGACCTGACCCGGCACAAGCTCCCCGATCTCCGTCGCCCAGCCCTGGGCCCGTACCCGACTCAGCTCCCGCTCGAGCCGTTCCGAATCTGTGATCGTCGCCTCTGTGTAAGCCTCGAGTCCGGCGGCCACGAGCGCCGACGCGACGTACGGGTGGTGCGCGAGCAGCACCTTGCCGAGTGCTGTCGCGTGTGCGGGGAGCAGCGTGCCCACGTCGAGGGTCTGGAAAGTATCGTCGGGCCGGAACACGTGATGCACGACCAGGACCTGTTTTTCGTGCAGCGTGCCGATCCGCACAGCTTCGCGCGTGCGCGTCGCCAACGAGTCGGACCAGTTGAGCGCGCGGGCGCGCAACTCGTTGCCGTCGAGATAGCTGGACCCCATGTGCAGCAGGGCCGCGCCGAGCTTGTACTTTCCGGTGTCCTCGTCCTGCTCGACGAACCCGACACTCTGGAGCGTGCGCAACAGCCCATGGACGGTCCCCTTGGGCAGGCCCAGCTCGCCGGCCAGGTCGACCACACCGAGGTGGCGGGTGCGACCGGAGAGCAGCCGCAGGATCGCTGCTGCGCGCTCGATCGACTGGATGTTGCCGGGCATCGCGTTCGGTCAGGCCGAGAGTGCGGGCCGGCGAAGCGGGCGAATGGGCGGGATGTCGGCGGAAGTGTGCACGGTGGTCGACATTGTCGAACGACTGGAATAAATCTCAACCTAGTTTGACATTGTCGAACCGTATGCATAGGATGCGCCGGTCCACAAGTCCATTTTGAGGAGGGAGAGCGGAATTGGGCGCAATCGCCGCAGTGGCAGTCCATTTGCCGAAATTGGGCATCATTCCGTCGGAGATCATCGGGACAGGGATCCTGATCCTGCTCGGCGACGGCGTGGTGGCAGCAGTGCTGCTGGCCAAGTCGAAGGCGGAGAACTCTGGATGGATCGTCATCACCTTCGGGTGGGGCATGGCGGTCATGGTCGCCGTCTACTGCGTCGGTTACTTCGACGGCGCTCACCTGAACCCGGCGGTCACGCTGGGTCTGTGGATCCACGGGTCGATCACCGGCTCGATGGCGTGGAAGTACTTCGTCGGGGAGATGATCGGCGCCATGATCGGCGCTTTCCTGGTCTACCTCAGCTACTACCTGCACTGGAGGGACACGGAGGATCCAGGGTTGAAGCTGGCGGTGTTCTGCACCGGACCGGCGATCCGCAACTACGCGTGGAACCTGGTCACCGAGATCATCGGCACGTTCGTGCTGGTGTTCGGAGTTCTGGCGATAACCGGTCCGTGGAACGTGTTCACAACGGATCTCGCGCCGCTGCTCATCGGCCTGCTGGTGTTGGCCATCGGCCTGTCGCTCGGCGGTCCGACGGGTTACGCGATCAACCCGGCGCGCGACCTCGGGCCGCGGATCATGCACGCGATCCTGCCGATCCCAGGCAAGGGGACGTCGGATTGGGGCTACTCCTGGGTGCCGGTCCTCGGACCGCTCATCGGCGGCTCGATCGCCGCGATCTTCTTCGACGCCGTCTTCGGCAGCGCCCCTCTGTGAGGCGACAGCGATGAAGAAACTCATAAACGCTCCAGACGACGTCCTGCGCGACGCGCTGCAGGGCGTCGAGGCGGCGCACGGCGACCGCATTCGCGTCAGCTACGACCCGCCATACGTGGTACGAACCGACGCGCCTGTTCAGGGCAAGGTCGGACTCGTGTCGGGCGGCGGCTCGGGCCACGAACCGATGCACGGCGGGTTCGTGGGCCCGGGCATGCTCGACGCGGCGTGTCCGGGCGAGGTTTTCACCTCGCCGACGCCCGATCAAATGCAAGCGGCGACGCAGGCCGTGGACGGGGGCGCCGGCGTTCTGCACATCGTCAAGAACTACACCGGCGACGTCATGAACTTCGACATGGCGGCAGACTTGACTCGCACCGACGGCGTCGAGGTCGAGGCGGTCGTCACGAACGACGACGTCGCCGTTCAGGATTCCCTCTACACGGCGGGGCGCCGCGGCGTCGGCATCACGGTCGTGCTCGAGAAGATCGCCGGTGGCGCGGCGGAGGATCACCGCTCTCTGCAGGACGTTGCGGAGCTCGCTCGTAGGGTGAATGG
>JALYZY010000248.1 GCA_030948665.1 Actinomycetota bacterium
TTCAGGAGCACGGCGTGAAGGCCACGGTGCATCAGGGCAACGTCGGCTCTGGGGACGACTGCCGGCGCACCGTGGACGAGGTGCTCGAGGCGCACGGCCGCCTCGATGTGCTCGTCAACAACGCCGGAATCACGAGCGACAAGACCGTTATGAAGATGACCGACGAGGACTGGAACAAGGTGATCGCGGTCAATCTGTCGGGCACGTTCTTCATGTCCCAGGCGGCGCTGCCGCACATGATCGACCGGGGCTCGGGCCGGATCATCAACATCTCCTCGATCATCGGCGAGATCGGCAACATCGGGCAAGCCAACTACGCGGCGTCGAAGTCGGGCTTGTTTGGGTTGACCAAGACTCTCGCCCGCGAGGCCTGCTACCAGTTGACCAAGGCCGGCAAATTGCCCGAGGACTCATTGGGAGTCACGATCAACACGGTCGCGCCTGGGTTCATCGCCACCGAGATGCTCGAGTCGGTGCCCGAGAAGGTGCTCGACAAGATCAAGTCGCAGATTCCGGTGGGACGCCTCGGACGCCCTGACGAGGTCGCGAGGGTTGTGCACTTCCTGGCGTCGGACTACTCGTCGTTCATCACCGGCCAGGTGTGGGGGGTCAACGGCGGCCAGGAGATGTAGCCGGGCGCGCGCAGCGACTCAGGTGTGCGCCGCGGTCCGGGCCTGCGTGCGGATCTCGGCGAGGATCCGCTCGAGACGCGGCTCTGCCTCGCGATCGACATGAGCCATCGCGCTGGCGACGGTCGGGTGCACGGCGGCAATCCGGGCATGCATCTCATGGGCGACTGCGCGGTACGCAGGATGCCCCTCGCGCCCTGAGCGCAGCTCGATCAGCTGCATCGCCTCGCGCGCATTGAGGTCGAGGATGAACCGGATCCGGTAACCGAGGCAGAGGGCGTAGGGGGCGGCTGCCTTCAGACCGAGCTCGCTGATCCGCTCGAATTCAATCTGCGAGACCTCGAGCGCGTGCTGGTAGGCGGCGCCGCAGCCCGCAAGCTGAACCTGCTCTGGGACATCGGCGCCGAGGTCGGGCGTCAGCGACTGCCACTGGATGGTCAGCATGCGGTGACGCTGGAGGTCGCGAAAAGCCCCGTAGTCCGCGACGATCTCGAACCGATAGCGGAGCGCTTCGAACCCGCGTCCTGGCCGGTATCGGCGGTTCGCACGTTGGCCCACCAGCTCCGATAACAGCGGCGCTCGCTGCTCGGGTCCCAAGGTCGCGACCGCCTCCGTGATCGCCTCCTCGGAGGCGGAGCTCGACTCGAACAGCAGCGCGGCGAGCAGCTGGTCCTCGTCTCCCTCGACGCGCAACAACCTCACTGACGGGCCTGTCAGCGCCCCTGCGGATCCGTCGGCCAGCCCGAGACGCTGCGACCAGCGCTCACCGGCTCGTGCGCGCTCCTGAAGGTAGGAGATCCACTCGCCGCCTCGTTCAGGGCGCTGGACCCGCGCAACGAAGCTCGGCATCACCGCCTGCACCTCCTCCAGCATCATCTGGCCATAGCTCCGGGCCTCCGGCAGGGGATGAGCCAGCAGGTGCAGGATCAGCTGCTCATACGTCTGGCCGGTGGCGAAGATCCCCATATGCGAGAGGGAGCTGGCGGGAAGGAGGCCGCGCAGAAGGTCGAACGCCTTTGCGTTGATCGCCCGCTTGTGGGCGCCGGGTGGCTCCCCCTCCCGCAGGGGAAACTCGCGCTCGGCCCACGCGGCGACGCGCGGCAGGGACTCCGAGTAGATGCTGAACAGTTGATCCATGGCGGCCCGGTACTGGCCACCGAGCTCCGGGTCGCGGTAGTACCGGTAGCCGCCAGGCGGGTCCGGCATCGGGGCGTCATAGGCGATGTAGCGGGTCGACTGCTCGAGGTAGGCGCCCAGCCGCGGGCGCTGTAGGACTTTCGTCAGCACGTTCGAGCCCCACTCGCACGCGATGTGCGCACCACCGAGCTGCGCGACCGAGTCATCGCCATAGCCGAGGAAGATCCGCTCATATAGCTGCGCGGCGCGCTGCCCCTCCCCCTGCCAAGGCCGTGGGTCGTCCGGAAGGTCCTCGGCGAATTCCTCGAGGAACAGTCGCCGAAGCGTCCCGGGATACCGGGAATAGCGGGCGAACAGGGCCCCTTTGACCGTCTCGGGCAGGTTGACCAGCGCGAACACGGGGCGATCGAGATTTGAGAAGTACGCTTGGAGGCGCGTGCGCTCTGCTTCGGTGAACGTCTCGACCGGGTACTGCACGGACGGCTGATCGTAGCGGCGAGTCCGGAGGTGATTTGTCCGCCGCGCTCGTTTCGTTTCAGTTCATGATTCGTAAGACAGGGTCTGGACAATGAAGCTCGGGAGCGCTTCAGCGGCGACTTCGACCGCGACAGAGGTCCTCGAGGCGGGCCAGGAGACGGGAGCGGCAAGAACTTACCCGTGGGGAGACGATCCGCCGCTGCCGGGCCGAAGCACTCCTACGACGCGCGTGGCTGGGAGCTGTTCGAGCGGATCTGCGAACTGGGTCAGGTGGGGCGGCGCATCGCGACCCGCGGAGCGTCACCGGGAATCCTGGCGGCCTCGTCCTCGACCAGCTTGCGGAGCTCCGGACCCTGGTCGGCGTGTTCGACGATTTGGAACCCGAGGCGCGCGTAGTAGGGCGCATTCCAGGGCACGTCACGGAACGCGGTCAAGGTCAGGTCGGGGATGCCGTCTGCGCCGGCGGCCTTAGCCAGCTGGTCGATCAGGGCCTTGCCGATGCCCTCTCCCGCGTGCGCGGATGCCACGCTGACCTGCTCGATGTGCGCGCAGCCGTCGACACGAACACTCAGCAGGTAGGCGATTGGGCGGTCGTCCTGATCCACGGCGACCCAGGCCTTGCCGGTGCTTCGGAATCCCTCGAGCTCGGCGATCGAGGCAGGCGGGTCTTCGGCGATCTCCGGGAGCCCGAACCCAGCAAACGCCCGGCAGGCATCGCGCTCGATCGCGCGCAGCGCGTCGAGCTCTTGGTGACGGACCTGCCGGATCTTGGGTGGCGACCTGATGGCTGGTCATTCTCGCTCGTCAGGGTGAGGCTTCTGCTAGTCGGGCAGCAACGGCACCCAGACTCCAGGGTCGCGGCCGACCAGCGCGCCGCGGGTGATGGAGCCGGAGCCGAAGCGCTCGCGGACGCGGTCCACGGCGGCGTCGAGGTCTCCGGAACGATCGAATGGCAACGCGAGCTGGACAGCGTCCTGGTCCTCGAGGTTGGTCAGGGCGATACCGATCAGTGTCACGCCGCGGGCCTGAATAAGCGGGAGCGATGCGCCCAGCACCGCGGAAGCGTTTCGCGCGATCACGTCGGTCCGCCAGGTCGGCTCCGCCATCGTGTATGACCGGGTCGCGCGGGAATAGTCGGCGAACCGTAGGCGGAGCACCACCGTTCGGCAGACCCTGTGGGCTGCCCGCAGTCGCCGGGCGACACGATCGACCAGCCCCAGCAGCGCTACCGCGAGCTCCTCGGGCGTCCGGGAACGGCGCCCGAGAGCGCGCTGGGCCCCGATCGACCGGCGTCGTCGGCGTACTACCACCGGCCTTGGATCATGGTTGTGGGAGAGTGCGTGCAGATGCCGGCCCGCGGCGCGTCCGAGCATCGCGATCAGAGCCTCCTCGCCGAGCTCCGAGACCTGGGCGACAGTCCGGATGCCACGTTCCCGTAGCTTGCGGGAGGTGACGGTGCCGACGCCCCACAGCCGCTCGACCTCGAGGGGATGCAGGAACTCGAGCTCGCGCTCGGGCTCGACAACGAGCAGGCCGTCGGGTTTCGCGACGCCACTGGCGACCTTGGCCAGGAACTTGGTTCGCGCGACACCGACGGTGATCGGCAGCCCGACCTCCATGCGAACCGTGGCCCGCAGCTTCCCAGCAATCTCGGTGGGGGTGCCGGAGATGTGCTCGAGCCCGCGGACGTCGAGGAACGCCTCATCGATCGACAGCGCCTCTACTGCCGGCGCGGTCTCCTTGAAGACCTCGAAGACCGCGCGGCTGGCCTCGCTATACGCCGACATCCTTGGCGATACGACGACAGCTCCGGGGCAAAGCCGGCGAGCCATCGCACCACCCATCGCCGTTCGTACCCCGCGAGCTCTCGCCTCGTAGCTCGCCGACAGGACGACTCCGGCGCCGACGATCACTGGCCGCCCCCGGAGCCGGCGGTCGTCTCTCTGCTCTACAGATGCGTAGAACGCATCGAGATCGGCGTGCATGGTCCCGGTTATCGACACGAACGTATGTTCCCAGTACGACCGGATATCCGGGATGGAGAGGCGCCGCCGCTCGCCGGGCTGACGCAGCCTCGCTGTCCGCTCGATTGGCCCACACAGGGTCGGTGCCCGCTTGAACTGCTGACGCAGGGTCGCTGTCCCCTTGGCGGGCGCAGTAGCCTCGCTGGTGGAGGGCATCAGCGTGAGGATGGCCCTGCTCGGGCCGGCAGCACGATCCGACTTCCGAGGTCCCCAAACCCCGGAGGCAGAAATGTCCGACCTCCTGGAGGCGCGGCTGGTCGTCCTCGACCTCCGCGAGCTCACTTTCATCGACAGCTGCGGCGTCGCGCGATAGCGGACGCCAGTACCGACGCTCGCGAGGCTGGCCGGCAGTTGGTTCTTCTGCGCGGCGTTCCGAGCGTCGATCGCCTGTTCACCCTGCTGGGCGCTCCGAAGATGTCGAGATCGGAGATATCGATCCGCGCGTGGAAGCGCCCCGGTAAGCACGCGATAGGTTCCGAAGCTTGGCGAGCGGCGAGAAGCCAGGTGTAGCTTTCATCCGGCCGGCCCGAGCCGCCGAGCGCGGTTCGATCAGGGAGCAGCTGCGCAACCGCTGGGGCTCGCCCACGATCGTCACTGGCGGGCGGGCCCGCGACGCGTCGTCGTTACCTGCCCTCGTAGCTGCGCAAGGCGAGGAAATCGTCGGGCTGGCGACTTATGAGCTTTCGGACCGCGAGTGCGAGCTGATCACGCTCGACGCGTTCCGATCCGGCACGGGCATCGGCTCCGCGCTGCTCAGCGGAGTCAGGGACGTTGCGTTTCAGCACGGCTGCGTCCGGCTGTGGCTGATCACGACCAACGACAACCTGGACGCGCTTCGCTTCTATCAACGGAGGGGCATGAGGCTGGTCGCCGTCCACCAGGGAGCCGTCGATGCCGCACGGCGCCTGAAGCCGGCCATCCCACTCACAGGCGAGCACGGAATTCCGATCCACGACGAGCTCGAGCTCGAGCTCGAGCTGAACTGACTGAAGCTGCGGTATTCGCGAACCGCGAGCCGCAGCGCGCGGTTCGCGAGTACCTGGCCTTGCTCCTGCTACTGCGCCCCGTGAGGATCGAGCATCAGAACGAAACGGACCCCTGGCCCTGGGAGAACGACAGGGCAGTAGACGGGTTGGCGGTACGACTACACATCCCGTTGTCATCCCTGGGGACGATCGCCGCAAAGGTCGTTGTCAGCTTGATCGTTCCCCTGATGCCCTTGTATGCGCCGGTGCCATCGAACAGGGTGATCGGCGCGGTAGCCGTGAACGCCCCTGAACACGTCTTCGAGTTCACGCCGCCGGTCCCTGGAGAGTGGTTCAGCTCGCGCAGATTCACTTTGAAGCTGCCGTCGGGGGTCGTGACCATCCCGATGTTCTCGCTGACGCTGTGGGTCTCGCCCCTCGCAGCGATCGCGCCAGTGATGATGATCTGGCTGCCATTTCCGGTCGTGCTCACCCCGTAGACGTGGACCTCACCGCCGCGACCTCCCGAGTCCCCGGCCAACGCGACCGCACCGGAGACCAGCAGAGCGCTCGTCGCGATACTTAGGACGACGATTATTCGCCTCATCGAAATGCCCCTCCTACTGATTTTGTGATGAAGGTCCCTGGAGGAGCCGGAACTCGACCGATGGAACGACAGCAGCGCGAGCGCCCCCACGGCAGAGCAGGCTCACACGAGCAGCTCCCGCACAACTGGCACCGGCCGAGTCCCGGTTTGCCCTCATGGCGGGGCACCATATCCCTCCGTCCCCCAAATCGCAACAATGCTCATCAAATCTGATCATTGCGCTGCTGGCGAGAGTCTCCGAGACGTTCGACGACCCCAAAGCCTTTGCCCGACGAGACCAACCTGATCATTCCTGTTCCGTCAGCGGAGCCGGCGGTGGCGCCCTATCGGGCGGAGCTCGATCCAGCCGCCGCCGACGGGGCGCCGGCGCATATCACTGTGCTGGGCCCATTCCTCGACATCGAGGGCGTGAGGAGCGACGAGCGCGCCCGGCTCCGGGCGCTGTTCGCGGCGGCCGCGCGGTTCGACTTCTCGCTGGTGCGGGTCGCAAGGTTCACGGGCGTGCTGTTTTTGGCCCCCGACCCGCCGGAACCATTCGTGTCGTTGACTGAGGCGGTCTGGAGATCATGGCCGAAGTTCCCGCCCTACCGCGGCGCGTACGACGAGATCGTCCCGCATCTGACGGTCGCGGTCGGCGACGACCGATTCGTCGAAGTGGAGAAGGCTCTGACGCCGCTTCTACCGATTACCGCCACCGTCGATGAAGTCTGGCTGATCGCCCGTGGCCCAGATGGACGCTGGGTGCGGACGGAAACGTTCAGGCTGGACGGACCCGGGGCCCGGGATGTGCGAGCCGGGTGAGTGGTGCTCAGAGGAGGGTGCTCAGAGGAAGGGGTTCATAGGAGCGTGCTCAGAACAGTCCGCTGATCGCGTGCCCCGCGTGGGCCGCGAGACTGAACAGCGGCGACGGGAAGATTCCGAAGAACACGACCGCGGCCGCGAACAGAACTGCGACGCCGATCACCTCGGGCTCGACGGGCGCTCGCTCTGGCTCGGCCTCGGACGCAGGAACGTGGTCGAGCGTGCCGCCGAGCTCGGCCCGTGGCGCTCGGTCGTCATCCGCTTCCGGCGACCCTCCGGCGATTGGGGCAAACGAGGGGCCAGCGGGTAGAGCGCGTACTGGAGCGGACGCCGCGCTGCGCATCCAGATCATCGCCACCACCCGCAAGTAGTAGCCGAGCGACAGCATCGATCCGATCACGAGCACGATCGCCAGCCACGTGTACGAGCCTGAGACGAGAGCGTGGATAAGCTGGAACTTGCCGATGAAGCCGACGGTCCCGGGAATGCCGGCGAGCGCGAGCATCGCCACCGTCATCGGCCATGCCAGCCACGGCTTGCGTGCCCCTAGACCCGCGAGCGAGGAGATGTCGTCCCCTGCCTCCGAGTCGCGCTCGGCGGCGATCACCACCGCGAACGCGGCCATGTTCATCGCCAGGTAGATCAGCAGGTACAGGATCGTCGCCTGGATTCCAAGCTGGGTCCCGACGACCACGCCCCCCAGGATGTACCCAGCCTGGGCGACTCCGGAGTAGCCAAGCATCCGCTTCATCGAGGACTGCCCGAGTGCACCGACGTTGCCGACGATAATCGTGATCGTCGCGACCGCCGCGATCAGCGGGGCCCACTGGTTCTGCGCACCGATCGCGGCAAAGTCGAAGAAGCGCAGGAACACGCCGAGGGCGGCGGCCTTGGTTGCGGTGGCCATGAACGCCGTCACCGGCGTCGGCGCGCCCTCGTAGACGTCCGGAGTCCATTGGTGGAACGGCGCCACAGACGCCTTGAACGCGAATCCCACAATCACCAGCCCGATTCCGGTCAGGAGCATCGGGTTGCCGAGCACGCCACCGGCGAGATCGCCCTGGGAGATCGCTGCGGCAATCCCGGAAAAGTCAGTCGACCCGGTCGACCCGTATACGAGCGCCAGGCCGTACACGAGCGTTGCCGATCCGACCGAACCGATCACCAGATACTTGAGCCCTGATTCGAGCGAGCCCTCGCGACGGGTCTCAGACGCACACAGGATGTACAGCGGGATCGACAGCAGCTCTAGGCCGACGAACAGGGTGACCAGGTTCTGCGCGGAGACGAGCACCGCCATCCCCAGCACGCTGAAGATCAGCAGCGCGTGGTACTCGCCATGGCCGGCCTCTCGAGGGGCGAGCGCGCGCCAGGAGAGCAGCACTGTGGCGATGCCGGCGACCGCGAACAGCATGTACAGCTCGAGTGCGAGGTCATCGATCGCAAGCGCGTCCGAGATGATCGAAGCCGGGTGATGGAAGCGCCAGATCGCCAGCCCAATCGCGGTGCCGAACGTGAGCAGCGCCAACGCCGGGACCACGCGAGTGCGCACAAGCTTGTTGCGGAGCAGGCCGACGAGCAGGACCAGGAGGCCGCCGACGGCCAGTGCGACGATCGGCGAGAAGCCGCGCCAGTCGATGCGCGGGCCTGCGAGGTGGTGGACGGCGGCCAGGCTCATGGCGTGCTCGCGGTCAAGGGCGCGTACGGAGTCGAGCCGGGCGGATACGACCACCAGTACCGCGAGGCGACCAGGGCGGGCGCAATCGCGCTCTTGACGGCCGGCTCGCTGCGCCGCAGGATGAACTGGGGATAGAACGCGAGCACCACGATCACCAGCACCAGCGGCACGATCGCAGCGGCTTCGCCTATGCCGATCTCGTGCGCCGCAGCCTTGGGACCGGTTCGGTTGTGCATCGAGCGGATGAATAGGCGCAGCCCGTAGAACGAAGCGCCGACGACACCAGCGAACCCGATTATCGAGATAACGAGCTTGGCCTTGAACACGCCGAGCAGGATCAGGAACTCGCCCGCGAAGTTAGAGGAGCCGGGCATCGCCAACGTCGCCAGCGCGACGATCAAGAACAGCGATGCAAGCACGGGCGCGCGCACCGCCATCCCGCCCATGTCGCGCAGGTCCTCCGAGCCGCCGACGCGGGCCGCAACTGCGGCAACGATGAAGAACGCCCCGGCCGTGACCAGCCCGTGGTTGATCATCTGAAGCAGCGCACCCTGGCCTCCCTGCGAGCTCAGGGAGAAGATCCCCAGCGTGATGAACCCGAGCTGCGCAACGCTCGAGTAGGCGATCACCAGGCGGGCGTCGTTGGTCGTGAACGCGACAGCCGTACCCCACAGGATCGACACGAGCGCGATCAGCAGCATCAACGTCTGGTAGTGGACCGAGGCGAACGGGAACAGCGGCAGCACGATCCGCAGGAACCCGTAGGCGGCGACCTTCGAGAGCACTCCCGAGAACACCGCGACGACCGGGATCGGCATCGCCTTATAGCCGTCGGCGAGCCAGCCGTGAAACGGCACCAACGGCATCTTGACCAGGAACGCCACTGCGAAGCACAGGAAGATCCACTCCTGAGAGGTGTGCGACAGGGGTAGGTGCTGGAGCGAGGAGATCACGAACGTGATGCCCGTACCGTGCTCGTTTGAGGCGAGCACGCCAGTGGCGATGGCCGCCGCGAGCATGAAGAAGGAGCCCACAAGGGTGTAGACGACGAGCTTGGTCGTAGCCCGCACACGCGCGCCGGAGCCCCAGATCCCAATCAGGAAGTAGAACGGGATCAGCATCAGGTCGAAGAACGCTACGAACAGGGCCAGGTCCTGCGCACAGAAGGCGCCAAGAACCGCACTCTGCGCGAGCCCGAGGTGGAAGTAGAACGACCGAGGGTTCTCCCACTCCCGAAACGCGGCCCAGATCAGCGCGGCGGTGAACAGGACAGCGGTGAGCAGGATCAGCGCGACATTGAGCCCGTCGAGCCCGAGCTTGTAGTGAATCCCTAGGGCCGAGATCCAGACCTTGTCGGTGAGGAACTGAAGCCCAGCATGCCCGAGCTTGAACCGGGCGATAAACGACACCGCCACGCCGAGCGTGACCAGGCTCCCGGAGGCAGCGGCGATTCCGACAAGCCGCTTCGGTAGCAACGCCGTGCCCACCGCGATCGCCAGGGGCAGCCAGATGAGGATCGAAAGGGTCATGGGTCAGCTCGAGGAGATCAGGAAGTACAGCGCGACTCCGGTCAGGGCTACGACCATCGTCGCGGCGTAGTAGCGCAGAAAGCCGGTCTGAGCGCGGCGGACCGCCGCCGATCCGGCGCGGACCACACCAAGAGTTCCGCCTGTGATCCCTTCTCCCACCACCACACGCTCGAGCACCGCCGTGGTGAACTGCCCGGCCCATAACGTGGGCCTGACGACGAGCACGTCGATCAGCTCGTCGAAGTACCACTTGTGGGCGAGGAAGTTGTGAAGTCCGGATAGCCGCTGCTGCAGAGCGCGCGAGGTGCCTGGCTTGGCCACCCAGATCCGGTAGGCGATCGCGATCCCGATGATCGCAATCGCGGCGCCGATCACCAGGCCAATCCAGTCGGAGGTAACGCCCGGTTCGTGCGTGGCCAGACGCGAGTCGGCGAACGTCGGACCGAGGAACCGGGAGATACTCTGATCGACCCCCGGAATCTGCAGGACGCCACCGACCACCGCGAGCAGCGCGAGCAGTCCCATCGCGACCTTCATGGGCATCTCACGCTCGGCGATGTAGTGACCCGGCCCAGGGAAGCCGACGTCGGTGTCCTCCTCTTCGCCGGTGGCCGGGTTGCGCGGTACCTCGGGATGGTGCAGGTGGCCCTGCTCGAGCTCTCGAGCCTCCGAGCAGGGCTCGCCCAGGAACACCCGGAAGATCATGCGCAACGTGTACAGCCCGGTCAGCAGCGCGCCCAGGTAGCCCGCTATGCCGAGGATGAAGAAGCCGCCGCCGCGGTGGTCGAGGAAGCCGATGATCTCGTCCTTCGATAGCCACCCCGAGAACGGCGGTAACCCGGACAGCGCCAGCCCGCCCACGATGAAGCAGATGAACGTGAACGGCATCGCCTTTCGGAATCCACCCATCCGGTCGAGCGACTGCTCACCGCCCATCGCGCCGATCACCGAGCCCGCTCCCATGAACAGCAGCGCCTTGAAGAAGGCGTGGGTCATGAGATGAAACAGCCCGGCCGAGTAGGCGCCCGCGCAGACTCCCATGATCATGTAGCCGATCTGGGACATCGTCGAATAAGCGATCACGCGCTTGATGTCGGTGACCACCAGACCGATCGTCGCGGCGATCAGCAACGTGAGACAGCCGCCGATCGCGCCCACGTCGGCCGCGGTCGGCGCCATCTCGAATAGCGGATGCATGCGCGCGATCAGATAGACGCCCGCCGTGACCATCGTGGCGGCGTGGATCAGCGCGGAGACCGGAGTGGGGCCTTCCATCGCGTCCGGAAGCCAGGTGTGCAGCGGGACCTGGGCTGACTTGGCGAACGCTCCGACCAGTAGCAGCAGACAAGCGGCGACGAGGTCGGTGCCGTCGTGGGTGAACACGGAGTGCACCGAGTGGAACGTCTTCTGGAAATCGAGCGTTCCGGTGTGGCGGAAGATTAAGTACGTCCCGAGCACCAGGCCGACGTCGCCCACGACGTTGATCACGAACGCCTT
The DNA here is from genome assembly GCA_030948665.1 of Actinomycetota bacterium. Taxonomy (GTDB): domain Bacteria; phylum Actinomycetota; class Thermoleophilia; order Solirubrobacterales; family Solirubrobacteraceae; genus Palsa-465. Next base: position 11,345 of record JALYZY010000248.1, read on the forward strand.
CAGGCCCGCACGGGTTGCGGTCGTGCGCCGGTACCAGAACGAGATCAGCAGGTAGGAAGCCGCGCCGACGAACGCCCAGCCCACGATCAGCAGGAAGAAGTTGCCGGCGAGCACCAGCAGCAGCATCGAGAACACGAAAAAGTTCAGGTAGGCGAAATAGCGCCGGATGCCGCGGTCGCTGGCCATGTACGAGACCGAGTACAGGTGGATCAGCGTCGAGACGCCGGATACGACGAGCGCCATGAACATCGACAGCGGATCGACCAGGATCGACAGCTTGGCGTCGACGCCGACCGTGCTCGCGTAGTTCCAGAGCGTCGAGGTGAAGATGCGGTGCTCGGGGGTCTTTCCGAACGCCGTCGCGACGGCCCCGATGCTGCACGCGAACGCGAGCCCGATCGCGACCGTCCCAATCCAGCCGGCGCTGCGGCCGGGCAACCACCGCGACCCGAGTGAGATCACGATCGTCCCGAGCAGCGGGCACAGCAGTACCAACCAGCCCCAGGTAGTGGCGCTCATGGTGCTCCACTCACCCCTGTAGCTCGTTGAGCTCGTCGACGTCGATCGGAAGCCGGCGGCGATAGATGGCGACGATCAGCCCGAGGCCGACCGTGACCTCGCACGCGGCGACGACCATCACGATCAGCGCGAAGATCTGCCCTTGTTCACTGCCCCACATGCGTGCGAACGCGACCAGAGCGAGATTGGCGCCGTTCAGCATCAGCTCGAGGCACAGCAGGATCACCAGCGGATTGCGGTGGGTCATCACGCCGCCGGCGCCGATGCAGAAGATCAGTGCCGAGACCGCGAGGTACCAGCCGATCGCCATCAGTCCTCGTTACCTCGGGGCGATCCGACGGGCTCAACGACCGGCTCGATCTCCTCAGGCGAAGCGACCCGGATGCCCGCTGCCTCGGCCAGCGTCCCGGCGTAGGCGGGCTTCGGGGCGCGGACGTGAATCGGCGGCTCCTCGGGGCCCTCCTCGAGTCCGCGGCGGCTGCGCGCGAGGATGACCGCGCCCACCGCGGCGACGAGCAGCAGGATCGAGGCGAGCTCGAAGGGAAACAGGTACCTGGTCAGGAACAGGGCGCCGATGTGGCGGGGGGTTCCGAAGCCCGCGATGTACGGGGCGCCTTTTCCGGAGACGCCTTTCAGGCCGGCGCCGAGCATCGCGATGCACAGCTCGATCGCGAGCGCCAGCGCGAACACCGGGCCGAGGACGCGCAGGACCGCCCCGCTCGCGAGCTGCTCGTCGCCGCCGATGTAAGCGACCACGAACAGGTAGAGGACCATCACCGCCCCGGCGTACACGACCACCTGGCCCGCGGCGACGAACTCGGCCCGCAGGAGCAGGAACAGCGCCGCTAGCGAGACCAGGTGCACGATCAGCATCAGCACGCTGTAGAACGGGCTGCGGACCGCGACCACCCCGATCGCCCCGGTAACCGCCCCAATCGCCGCGATGAAGAACAGGACCGCGGACATCGCTCAGGCGGCTGTTGCCAGGTCCGTGGGATGTAACCCCTGATATTGCGGGCAGACTTCCCCCGCGTGGACGGACGGGCCCGTGATCTCGCCCTCCTTTCTCGGCGGGGTGCGCGCGCCTGCATTCGCCAGCAGCATGATCACTCTCCCTCCGTCCGCAGTGGCGTGCGCTCGACCGCCTCGGCCAGCAGCATCTCCTTGGTGAAGATCAGGTCCGAGCGCGTGTAGTCCGAGAGCTCGTAATCGTGCCCCATCGTGATCGCGTCGAACGGGCATGCGACCTCGCAGTAACCGCAGAAGATGCAGCGGCTGAGGTTGATCTCGTAGACGGCGGCGTAGCGCTCCCCGGCTGACACGCGATTCTCGGGCGTGTTCTCCGCAGCAACAACGCGAATGCAGTCGGCCGGGCAAGCAGCCGCGCACAGCGAGCAGCCCACGCACTTCTCGAGGCCCGTGTCCTCGAAGCGGTGCAAGCGGTGCCGGCCGCGAAAGCGCGGATAGACGGGCGTCTTCTCCTCCGGATACTGGATCGTCGTTGGTCCCTCGATCACCCGGGCGAATGTGGTCTTGAGGCCGCGCAGCGTCTCTCCGAAGGCCCGGTAGGCCCCGGCCACCGGGCCGGACGCCGGATGGCGCATCACCTCGATGACGTCGCCTGAGGGGTCGTATGGGCTCACGCCACTACCACGATCGCGGTCACGAGGAGATTCAGCGTCGCGAGCGGAAGCAGGATCTTCCACCCAAATGACATCAGCTGGTCGTAGCGCAGGCGCGGCAGCGTCGCGCGGATCCAGATGAAGAACGTGATGAACAGGAACATCTTCGCGAGCACGACGAACGGATCGACCCAGCCGGGCGGATGGATACCGAACGGGAGCAGCCAGCCGCCGAAGAACACGGTCACGGCGATCCCGGAGACGACGAGCATGTTCATGTACTCGGCGAACAGGTACGCCACGAACGGCGTTCCGCCGTACTCGGTGAAGTAGCCCGCGACGAGCTCCGTTTCCGCCTCTACAAGATCGAACGGTGCCCGGTTGGTCTCCGCGAACGACGCCACGAGGAACACCAGAAAGCCGGCGACCTGCGGAATGAAGTACCAGAGCCTGACCTGGGCGTGGACGATTCCGGTCAGCGACAGGGTCTGGGCGGTGATCACTACGCCGACCAGCGACAGGCCCTGCGAGACCTCGTAGGAGATGAGCTGCGCGGCGCCCCGCATCGCGCCGAGGAACGAGTACTTCGATCCTGAAGCCCAGCCGCCGAGCATGATCCCGTAGAACGAGATGCCCGCGAAGGCGAACACATACAGGGGCCCGATCGAGACATCGATCCCGTACAGTCCGACGCGCTGGCCGAATACGTGCTGGACGTTCCCGAACGGCACCAGCGCCAGCGCGGCGACAGCCGTCAGGATCGCGATCATCGGGGCGATCCTGTAGAGGGTGCCCACCGCTGTGGCCGTCCTGAACGGCTCCTTGGTGGCGAACTTGAGGATCTCTGCGAGCGGCTGCATCAGCCCGAACGGCCCAACGCGGTTGGGTCCGTAACGGTTCTGGAAGCGGCCGAGCAGCTTGCGCTCGTAGACGATCATGATCGGCAGGATCAGGAAGATCACCAGGAAGATCACCAGCGCCTTGATGATCTGCACCCACCAGGGCTCGAAGTAGTTGACCTCGGCGAGCGCGATCATGACGTGTCCACCATGATCCACGGCTCCGTCAGTACGTTGGCCGAGTCGGCGCGCAGGCCGTCCGCAAGGAACGCGACGCCCTCGGCGACGCCGGTTCTGACCGCTGCCTGTGCCCGCACGCGCGGTGCATCCTCGCCGGCCGGGGCGCCGTTGCGTCCGACGACTTCGACGGTATCACCGTGGGAGATGCCCATTCTGCCCGCGTCGCCGGGCGACAGCTCGATCAGCTGCTCGGCGATCGTGAAATGGAGCGCGGGGGAGATCTCGACCTCAGGAGCGGCCCAGATCGGTCGATAGCGCCCAAGGCGCAACGGGTGGAAAGGGGAGTCGAGCTCGGTGGTGCCGGGAGGGGCCTCGTCGATTGGCTCGGGAGGCTCGTTGCCCGGGCCGGGGGTGGACTCGGGCGTCGAGCCGCGAAGCGTCGGGTCGTCTGAGAGCCCGCCTTCGGTCATCGCACTGTCGGGCATCCCGCCTGCAGGCATCGTCGCGGCCTGCTCGCGCGCAGGCCAGTGCACTCCCTGACCGGCGATCTCCTCGAGCGTGAGGCCGGCGTAAAACGGGACTGCGTTGCTCAGCTGCCGCCACGCCATCGTCGCGTTCTGGACCCGCATGTCGAGCCCGAGGCGGTCGGCGATATCGCATATCACCGACCAGCCGGCTCGGACCTGCCGCGGTCGGGCGACAGCGGCTCGCAGCCGCTGGACCCTTCCGTCGGGATGCACGACGGTCCCGTCCTTCTCGGCGTAGGACTCCGCGGGGAAGACGACGTTCGCGTGCTCGCGGATTCCGTCGGTGAGCACTGACGCGTGAGCAACGACCAGTCCGGCTCGGTGGAGGGCGCGCTCCCAGAGCGCGCGGTCGGCGTGGTCGCGCACGGGATCGGTCTGGAACAGGTAGAACGCCGTGATCTCTCCGTCCGCGGCAGCCTGGGCCATCTCGGCGGCGCAGCGACCCGCCTCCAGCGAGGCGTAACCCGCACCGGCGCCGGGCAGCACGCCGGCCTCACGGAGTCCGCGGGAGTTGGCGCCGGCCGGAATCTCCAGCAGGCCTGCGCCTTCGCGATCGGCCAGGCCAAGCGCTCGGGCAATGCGAAGTACCGGGGCGAGTGCGTCGGTGGGGAGTCGCTCGCCCCAGACGATCACGACGTCTTCGCCTCCGCCTCGCAGGAGATTGACTAGGTCCGGCAGCTGCTCGGTGTGGGACGTCCAGCCGCCGCCCTCGAGGGCGCTGGCGACCGCGGTCAAGAAGTGGGTTTCGCTACCCGGCTCGAAGCGCAAAACAAGCTGCGCGTTGCGATCGAGCGCGCTCGGCCGGGCGCTCGCGATCGCGAGCTTGACGCCGCGGCGACGGACTCCCTTACGGATCCGGAGGTCGAGGATCGGGGCGTCGTCGAGCGGCTCGCAGCCGAGGACCAGCACGGTGTGGGCGAACTCGAGGTCGGCAACGGTGGCCTGAAGCGAGGGGGCGGCAAGTGCCCGCGCCAGCTCGAGTGGCACCGTAGCGCCGGCGCGAGAGTCGAGATCGTCCGAATTCAGCGCCTCCCGCATCAGGCGCCCGAGCAGGAAGCCCTCCTCGTTAGTGGCCTGGCCGCCGACCAGCGCGCCGACGTGACCGCGGTGGCGACCGAGTCCGGCCGCGACTTCAAGCGCCCGCTCCCAGGAAACCTCCCGCAGCTGGCCACCGTCACGGACCATCGGCGCGGTCACGCGCTCGTCCACATGGAAGGACTGATAGGCGAAGCGCCCCTTGTCGCAGAGCCAGCCGTCGTCCACGTCCGGGTTCTCGCGCGAGAGCACGCGCAGAACCCGCTCGTCGCGGACGGTCAGCTCGACATTGCACTGCGAGGGGCACATCGTGCAGATGCTTGCGGCGCCTTCGATTTCCCACGGCCGCGCGCGGAAGCGGTAGGGCTGCGAGGTGAGCGCGCCTACCGGGCACAGCTCGATGATGTTGCCGCTGAACGGCGCCACGTAGGGGTGGCCGTCGTGGGTCGAGACGAAGCTGTGGGCGCCGCGCTCGGCGAACACAAGCTGGTAGTCCTCAGCGATCTCCTGCGAGAAGCGCACGCACCGGTAGCAGAGGATGCAGCGCTCGCGGTCGATCGCCACGAGTGGTGAGAGCGCGAGCGGCTTGACGAAGTGTCGCTTGGGCTCGATGAACCGCGAGCGTCCGAGGCCCCATCCGAACGTGATGTCCTGAAGCGGGCACTCGCCGCCCTTGTCGCACACCGGGCAGTCGAGCGGATGGTTGACGAGCAGGAATTCGACGACCGCGTGCTGGGCCTGGCGCACGCGATCGGTTTGCGTGTGGACCACCATCCCGTCCTTGACCGGGGTCGAGCATGAGGTCTGGAGCTTCGGAATCCCTTCGATCTCCACCAGGCACATGCGGCAGGCCCCCACCGGGTTGCCGAGCTTCGTGTGGTAGCAGAAGTACGGGATCTCAACATCGCCGTACTTGGCGGCGTCGACGAGCATCGTGCTTTCGATCGCGCGCACCTCCCGCCCGTCGATCGTCAGCTGGATCGTCTTGTGCTCCGGCCTCGGCATCTGACTCAGGGCACCGCGCGGATCGCCGACCACTCGGCATCCAGCCTCGTATTGATGGTCGGCATCCGCGTCATCCGGCTGGACCTGCGTGCTCGTCTGCCACGCCGAGGGGGATCACGTCTTCGAGCTCGGCGCCATTCGCTCGCTCGCGCGCCGCTTCGATCTCGGCCTCGAGCTCGTCGCGAAACTTCTCGATCAGGGAGCCGATCGGCATCGCCATCGCGTCGCCCAGCACGCAGAGGCAGTTCCCGATGATCTGCTCTTGCACCGAGGCCATGATGTCGAGGTCCATGGGGGTGGCCTCGCCCGACTCGATCCGCTCGAGCATCTTCACGGTCCAGTTGGTGCCCTCGCGGCACGGAACGCACTTCCCGCACGACTCGTGCGCGTAGAACTTCGCGACCTTCATCGCGACCTCGAGGACCGTGTGTGAGTCGTCGATCACGATGATCGCCCCGGAGCCCAGCATGCTGCCGGCCTTGGCCATGCTGTCGAAGTCGTAGGGCACGTCGAGATCGTCCTTGGTCAGAATCGGGGCGCTCGAACCGCCGGGGAACCAGAACTTCACCTCACGGCCATCCGGGGGTCCTCCGGCGAGGTCATAGATGAGCTCCCGAGACGGGATTCCCAGCTCGACCTCGTAGTTGCCCGGGCGCTGGACATCGCCGGAGACCGACACCAGCTTCGTCCCGGTCGAGGTCTCGGTGCCGATCTTGGCGTACTCCTTGCCGCCCATCCTGAGGATGTGCGGGACGGTGCTGAGCGTCTCGACGTTGTTGATCAGCGTGGGACCGTGGTAGAGCCCCTCGATCGCGGGGAACGGAGGCTTCAGCCGCGGGTTACCGCGCTTGCCCTCGAGCGAGTCCAGCAGGCCGGTTTCCTCGCCGCAGATGTAGGCCCCGGCGCCACGGTGGAGGACGAGGCTGAGGGTGTGCCCGGAGCCGAGGATGTTCTCGCCCAGGTAGCCGGCATCGGCCGCCTCGGCGATCGCGGCCTCGAGGATGTCCGCTTGAAGGGCGTACTCGCCGCGGATGTAGATGAAGGCGCGATTGATCTCGGCCGCGAACGAGGCGATCACCATCCCCTCGATCAGCATGTGGGGACTCTTCTGCATCAGCTCGCGGTCCTTGAAGGTCCCGGGCTCCGACTCGTCGGCGTTGCACACGAGGTACTTGTCCATGTTGCCGTGGGGCAGGAAGGAGGCCTTCTTACCCATCTGGAACCCAGCGCCGCCCCGGCCGCGGATCCCCGAGTCCATGATCTCGCCCAGAACCTGCTCGGGCGACATGGCGAGGGCACTGCGAAGAGCGTCGTAGCCGCCTCGGCGCTGGTAGACCTCGAGCGTGTTCAGCCCGGGCTCGTCGATCCGGCCAAACAGGATCTTCACTGCTGCTCGGCCTCCTCGAGTGGGACCTCGATCGGGGCGCTCGGTCCGGGGCGGTCGACCGTGTCGCCCTCGTCACCGAGTCCGGCGGTATCGGACCGGGGCATGTCCTGCTCGGGGGGCCCGAACTCTTCGGCGCCCGCTTCGACACCGGGATCGGCGCAGCGCCTGTAGCGCAGCTGCTTGTGCTCGAGCACCCGCCTGCCGGCGCTCAGGTCGGCGACGATCCTCGCGGGGTCCTCGAGCGACAGCGGGCCGACGTACTCCCCATCCACTGAGGCCATCGGCGCGATGTCGCATGCCCCCAGACACTCAAACGAGCGCACGTGGACGTCGGGCGCGTCCTGGGCGGCCTCGAGCATCGCCTCGTATACCCGGTCGGCGCCGCGCAGCGAGCAGGAGATGTTCGTGCACACGTAGACGTCGTGGTGCACCGGCCGCGGCTCAATCTCGAACATGTCGTAGAAGGTCGCGACTGAGGTCAGATAGGCCGGCGTCAGCCGCATCACAGCCGCCACCTGGTCGATCGCCTCGGGCGAGCACCACCCGTGAATGGCCTGGGCGGCATGGAGCGCGGGAATCACCGCGGAGCGGCGGTCCGGGTACTTCGCCATCGAGGCCTCCACTTGCTCGCGAAGCTCGTCCGGGACGACGGTTGTCGCCGGGTCCGGTATGACTGCCGGGTCCTTGGTGAGGTCGACGGCCTCGTCCCAGCCCGGGACTCGGGAGCCGTGACCGAACCGCGGAACCACCGTCATCTGTCGATGCCTCCGAGGATGGGGTCGAGCATTGCCAGCGTGGCAATCAGGTCCGCCATGTATCCGTCCTGCGCCATCGGCGCGAGCGCCTGGAGGTTGGTGAAGCTGGGATCGCGCATGTGCACGCGGGCCGGCTTCGCCGAACCGTCGGCCCGCACGAAGCACCCAAGCTCTCCGCGCGGTCCTTCGATCGGATAGTAGGCCTCGCCGGGCGGCACGCGGAAACCCTCGGTGACGAGCTTGAAATGATGGATCAGTGCCTCCATCGACGTCGCGAGCTCGTGTCGCGGTGGTAAGGCGACCTTCCTGTCGGTGGTGATGAACGGGCCCTCGGGCAGCCCCTCCAGCGCCTGCTCGAGGATCTTCGTCGACTCGTATAACTCGGCGTGGCGAACGCGGAACCGGTCGTAGTTATCTCCCACGGTGCCGACCGGGATCTTGAAGTCGAAGTGGTCGTAGCTCGAGTACGGCTGTGCTTTGCGCAGGTCCCACGGATTGCCCGAGGCACGCAGCAGCGGGCCGGTCACGCCGAGCTTCAGCAGTGTCTCCTGATCGACGATCCCCGTGTTAGATAAACGCTCGACCACGATCTGGTTCTTCGCCAGCATGTCGGCGTACTGGTCCGCTCGAGTAGGCATCGCGTCGATGAACCGGCGCAGCTTCTCCACGAATCCCCGCGGGATGTCCTCGAACACCCCGCCGACCTGGATGTAACGCGTGTGCATCCGCTGCCCGGAGGACATTTCGAACAGGTCCAGGATCGTCTCCCGCTCGCGGAAGCAGTACCAGAACATCGAGATCGCGCCGAGGTCCAGCGCGCTGGTCCCAAGCCAGACCAGGTGCGAGGCGATCCGGTTCAGCTCGAGGTGGATCACGCGCAAATACTGAGCGCGCGGCGGCACTTCCACGCCGAGGAGCGCCTCGACCGCGCCGCAAAACGCCATCGCGTTGAAGTAATAGGACACATAGTCCATCCGCTCGACGACCGGGATCACCTTCCAGTACGACTTGTCCTCCGCGGTCTTCTCGATACCGGTGTGGACATATCCGACAAACGGCTTGATGTCGCGCACGACCTCGCCTTCGAGCGTGGCGAGCAGCCGCAGCACTCCGTGGGTGGAGGGGTGATGCGGCCCGATGTTCAGCGTCAGCAGCTCGTGGGTCTCGCCGACGCCGACCACGCCCTCCGGGCGCGGTGCCCGCTCGCTCGAGAGCGTGATCGATTCCTCGCGGCGGCGATGGTCCTCCGTCAGGCTGGTCATACGTTCTTCCCGTAGGACTGCACTTCGTTATAGGTGAACAGCACCGGCTCGCCCCCCACCGGGAAGTCGCGACGCTGGGGGAATCCGTCGTAGTCCTCTGGCATCAAGATCCTGCGCAGGTCCGGGTGTCCCTCGAACACGACGCCGAACATGTCGTACACCTCACGTTCGGGGAAGTCAGCGCCAGGGAACAGCTCGACGACCGACGGGATCCTCGGTTCGTCGGTGGAGACCCGTGCCTTGACGCTGATCCGGTCGACCCGTTTCATGTCGAGCAGCTCGTACAGGACGCCGAGGCGTGGTTCTTCGGGGTAGTAGTCGACGCCATGGAGGCTGGCGAGGAACGTGTAGCCCTTCTCCCAAAGGTGGGTCAGGACCGTCCGGATCCGCTCCGGGTTGGCGATCAGCGTGGCGCGATCGCGGTGAAAGTCGGTGTCGAGAATCGACTCGCTGTCGACGTCGCGGATCTCCTGGGCCGTCAGCTCGAGCTCCGTGGCGTCAGGCACCGGCCGTGTCTCCGCCCGGAAAGACGCTGACGTCGGCGCTGGCGATCGGAGCCTCGTCGGGCAGGAGCTCCTCGGTGCCGACAGCGTCGTAGCGTTCGCGCCAGCCCTCCGGAGGATGGCCGAGCACCTTGGAGCGCAGCTTGAGGATTCCGTGCGCGAGCGCCTCCGGTCGCGGTGGGCAGCCAGGGACGTGCACGTCGATGGGCAGGAACTTGTCCGCCGGGACGAGTGCGTAGTTGTTGAACACGCCCATCGATGAGCAGCACGCGCCCATCGAGATCGCCCACTTCGGATCGAGCATCTGGTCGAAGATGCGCCGGATGACGGGGGCCATCTTGATCGAGACCCGGCCGGAGAGGATGATCAGGTCCGCTTGCCGCGGCGACGCTCGGAAGGCCTCCCAGCCGAACCGGGCGAGGTCCATCCTGGACGCGACGATGTGGATCTGTTCGATCGCGCAGCACGCCAGCCCGAACGTGAGCGGGTAGAGCGAGTTTCCCCGGCCCCAGGCCACTGCCTTCTCGAGCGTCGTGGTCATCACTCGCTCCTCGACATACCGCTCGAGGTCCTCGTCCTCGAGATCGCCCCGAAG
>JALYZY010000016.1 GCA_030948665.1 Actinomycetota bacterium
GCCCGCGCGGAGTGCTCGGCGCACGAGTGCGTCGCAGCCCGGGTCACCATCGGCCCCGCGGGCAATGATCCGGTCGAGCTGGCCAGTCACGTCGCACGCGCCGATGAAGTGCGCGACCGCGTCGTCCGCGAGCGTGTCCATTCGCGCCGTCACGGCATCGATCCCGTGATTGTCGTGAGCCGCCAGCCCGCGCGCTGCCGCGTCGCGTATCTCCCACCGCTCCGCTGACAACGCGTTGACCAGCATTTCTGCACCGTGCGGTCCCCCGACGGCTCCAAGGGCGGTGGTCGCGGCGGCTCTCACGAACCACGGCCGCTCGCTCGCGACCGTGCGCGCGAGCGCCGACGCAGAGCTGCCCTCGCCGATTCGTCCGAGGGCGCGCGCGCCGCGCGCGGCGAACTCGTCGTCGCCCGCGTCGAGTGCGCGAACGAGTGCGGGTACCGCCTCCGCGGCTCGGAGCTCACCGAGCGCCTCCGCGGCGAGCCATCGCTGGCGGGAGCTGCGATCTTCGGCCAGGTGGCCGATCAGGTGGGGGATCGAGGCAGGACCGAAGCCAACGAGGACGTCGATGCGCTCCCCAAGTGCGGACTCGTCCTCCCCCAGTGCCGCGTCGACGTCCGCGATCATCCCGACTGCTCCCAGCGCCGAGAGCGAGCGTGAGCAGGCGAAGCGAAGCTGATGGTCCTCGTGCACAAGACCCTCCTGAAGCCACGGTACGGCGTCTTGCACACCCATTGCGCCCAGCGCCTCGGCCGCACGAATACGCGTCAGCGACTGATGCGCTCGAAGATCGCGCCGGGCCGGATCGACCAATCCGTATGCGCGGAACAGGGCAGCCACACGCTCCGCGGCCTCGCCACGCAGATTGGAGCCGATTGAAAGCATCAGGTCGCACATGACGCCCTGCTGCATGCGGCCGCGTGGGGGAGGCGGCGGCTCGTCCTCCGCGCCGACGAGAAAGCTCGTCAGCTGAGCCGAGACTGCAGCGCGGTATGTGCCGAGCCGCCGAGCAGCCAGCCCGCCGGTCGTGCGCATGGCGACCGACAACGCGGTGGTCAGAGCCAGTGACGCGGAGCAGATCAACAGCACGATGACGGCAAGCTCGACCACGGGCACCGCCGATCTTTTCAGACCTGTACCTATCATCTCATCGACGATGGACGCAGAGCAGCAGTCCGAAGCGACCGCGCGGACGATCCTGGTCGCCGACAACGAAGCGGATGTGCTCGCCCTGGTGCAATCTGGGCTGGCGCGAGACGGCTACCGCATCTTGACCGCGAGTGACGGCCAAGCGGCGCTTGAGCTCGCACGCCAGGAGCTCCCCGACCTTTGCGTACTCGACGTAATGATGCCCAAGCTCACCGGCTTCGAAGTCACGCAAGCCCTGCGCGCCGAGAATGCAACCCGCGCCATTCGAGTCATCCTGCTGACGGCGCGCTCGCACGAGACCGACGTCGTCCGCGGCTTCGACAGCGGCGTCGACGACTATGTGATGAAGCCGTTCAGTCCACAGGAGCTACGCATGCGCGTGCGAGCCCTGCTCTCCCGATAGCGATGGGGCGCCTGCCGACGCCGGAGCCTAGGCTAAGAGTCCAGACACGACGAAAAATACTCAAGCCGTGACCGTGCCCGTCCCGATTGGCTCGTCGTGGAGCTCGCTGCGCGTTCACGATCAGCCCGCTCGTCCGCTGAGGACTTACTCGATCCAGCGGTCGTTGAGGACCTGCGGGCGGAGTTCGGCGGCGGCCACCAAGCTGATCTCGATCGCATCGTCGAGCTGTTCGTCGCCAGCGCTCCGGCGCGTTTCGCCCGCGTCCGAGACGCCGTCGAGCAGTGTGATCCCGTCACGCTACGCGAGGCGGCTCACTCGCTTCGCGGTTGCAGCGCCAACTTGGGAGGCACCCGAGTGTCGGCGATCTGCATGGAGCTCGAAGCGCTTTCTGACCGATCTGCGAGCGAGCAACGCGACGCTCTCACGCAACTCGGCCACGCCCTGAGTCTGACCTGCGTGGCCTTGGCCCGGGAACTCGCTGCCTGACATCTCTAGGCTCGCGCCGGAGCGCGGGTTGCGCGGCGACCAAGGCGAGGCTAAAGGCAATCCCCCTGGGCGCCGATATCCCCACGGTGGCACCGAACGGCGAGACGCCGTGGCTGGCGTTGGCGAGCGATCGAGGCCACCACGAAATCGAGCTCGAGCTGCCCGCTTCACCAGCGGCGTAGGAAGGCAAGCAGATGAGCACAAGGAGTGCCCTCGACGCCCGCACAGCGCGATCGGCGGGCACGCGCGAGCGCAGCCTTCGGCAGCTGGCAGTCGGCGCGTGCATGATCGTGTTGCTCGTTGTAGCCGGCGGGTTTGTGGCGCTGGTCTTGGGCATCGAATCCCTCCGCAATGACGCCGACCGACGCCACAACTCCGTGCTGGCATTGGAGACGGCGGATGGGGTGGAACGCTCGGTGGTTGATCTCGAGACCGGCGTGCGCGGATTCCTGCTGACGCATCAGGCACGCTTCCTGGAGCCGTATCGACAGGCACTCGTGGCCCTCCCTGGAGAGCTGTCCGCTTTGAGCGCGCAGGTCAAGGGCGATCGCCCGCAGTCCAACCGGGTCGCGGAGCTGGCTCGCGCCATCAACTTCTACGAGAATGGCTACGCCGCCGCACTCGTCCGGCGGGGCTCGAGCCTGTCCGCGGCTGCGCTGGTCGCGGAGACGAGCCGGGGGAAGGCTCTAGTTGATGCTCTGCGAGCTCGCTTTGCGACCTTCGGCGCGGTCGAAGAAGTTCGAGCGGGGAAGAGCGACGCCGCAACAGCCGCGAGCACCCGCGCGGCGCTGGGGATCGCCGTGGGCGACTTCGTGCTGACATTGCTGCTGCTGAGCGCGATCGCCGCGTACCTCGGCCGTTCGGTCCTGGCGCCGGTGAGCCTGGTCGCGCACGCCGCGAGCCGGCGAGGCGCCGGCGAGCTTGGCGTTCGCGTACCTGAAACCGGACGTGGCGAGATCACATCGCTGGCGCGCTCCTTCAACACGATGGTCAACACGCTCGAGGAGCGCGACCGGGCTTTGAACATCACGCGCGAGAGGCTTCAGAGCATCCTCGATCATGCTGTCGCCTCGATCTACATAAAGGACCAGGGCGGGCGCTTTCTGCTCGTCAACCATGGCTACGCACTAGTCCGCGATCTGGGGATCGAAGACATCATCGGGCGTACCGAGCGAGACTTCAGCCCGGCGGAAGTCGCCGATCGGATCGCCGCCGACGAGCGCGCGGTCATCCAGACCGGAAAGCCCGTGTCTGCG
>JALYZY010000089.1 GCA_030948665.1 Actinomycetota bacterium
AGGAACCGAGGAGGATGGATCGAGACCTGCGACGCGAAGCCCACCAGGCACCCGGCCTGCTGCCCGTCGAGCGCCGTGGTGACGACCAGCATCGAGTAGTCGAGCTGCGACACCAGCTCAGAGAACGAAACCTCGCCGTCGTGCATCAGCCGGTCTCGTCGTCCTCCGCGCGCTGCTCGTGGGCGCGCTCGATATCCGCCGCCACGCGCTCTTCGAAAGGCTTCAGCTTCTCGTAGAGCTCGTCGGGGCCGACCTCCTTGCCGGGTTCGCCAACGAGCCACGGAGCTGCGTCGACCGCCGTGCGCCACGCCGCCTCCTGCGGATCGGTATCGGTGCTCTCGGCGGGCGCCTCCGGCGCCGGCTCCACCCCGTCCAGATAGACGTTCGTGAAGCGTTCGCGCTGCTCCTCGTGGTAGGTGATTCGCACACGGGTCCCCTGGAGCTGACGAGCGCGCTCGCCGATGTGCTCGCGGAAGGTCGTGTATTCGTTGCCCTCGGCGTCGCGGACCACATATCGGGTGTTGCCCCCGCGGGTTTCCGCGGTGCGCACGCTCTCGAGCGTCGTCGTCGTCTCCACCGGGCGTTGCTCTACCCGGCGATGCGGGCGAGTATCCGGCGCACGTGCCTGTTCAGCTCGGGCGGCAGGTCCTGCCGCGAGAACCAGCCGACGGCAGCGAGCTCGCCGGGATGCATCGTGACTGCCTCGACTTGCAGCTCGGCGGCGAAGCAGTGCATGGTGTCGCGACGGTGGTCCATGTTCGCCATCAGCCGGCCGAGCGAGACCCAATGCTCGACGTCAACGCCGAGCTCCTCTGACATCTCACGGCGGGCGGCGTCAAGAGGCAGCTCGCCGCGCTTGAGCGACCCGCCCGGCACGTCCCATCCGCGGTCGCCGTAGGTGTGTCTGACGAGCAGCACGCGCCCCTGGCTGAGCAGGACGCACTTCACTCCTGAGACCTCCGGACGCAGCACGAACCAATAGGCGCGCATCGCCATGTAGGCAGCGCGGTAGCCGAGGCGAAGCACCGGAACGGGAAGGCGCACGGGGGCAGCGTACGGGCTCTACGATCGATGACCTATCATTGCCCGAGGCCGCGCGATATCGCGCGGCTTGTGCATGCAATGAAGACCTATGTCGCCACACCCGCAGACCGCGAACGCAACTGGCTTTTGATCGACGCCGCCGGGCAGACGCTGGGCAGGCTCGCGACCCAGATTGCGGACGCGTTGCGCGGCAAGCGCAAGCCGACCTACACGCCGCACGTCGACACCGGCGACTTCGTCGTGGTCGTCAATGCCGAGAAGATCGTGGTGACCGGCAACAAGCGAAACGACAAGCGTTACTACCGCCACTCCGGCTATCCCGGGGGTTTGCGGTCGCGCACGTTTGCGGAGATGCTCGAGCGCCGGCCTGAGGAGATCATCCGCCTTGCGGTCAAGGGGATGATGCCGCGCAACCGGCTCGCCCGAAAGCAGATCACGAAGCTCAAGATCTATGCCGGCCCGGAGCATCCGCACGCCGCGCAGCAGCCTCAACCCATGGAGATCGAGAAGTGACCGAGCACCCCGAGGACGACCGGCCAGAAGAGAGATTGAACGACGCGGAGTCCGCCGAGGCGCCGCCGCCGGCTGAAGAGTCGCCCGCGGAGGCGCCTGCCGCGAGCAAGCCTGCATCGCAGGAGCCCGCCGCGGAAGAGCCGGCTGCCGAGCCGGTCGCTGAAGAGGCACCTCCCGAGGAGCCGCCCGCCGCCGAAGAGCCTGCCGCCGAGCCGGTCGCTGAAGAGGCACCTCCCGAGGAGCCGCCCGCCGCCGAAGAGCCTGCCACCGAGCCGGTAGCTGAAGAGGGCCCCGCCGCGGAGCCGCCCGCCGCGGAAGGGCCTGCCGCCGACGAGCCGGCCACCCAGGAAGCGCCCCTCGCAGCCGCGGAGACGCCCGCAGCCCAGGCCCCGGCCGCTGAGGAGGCCGCCGAGCCCGAAGAGATCGAGGTCGCTCCCCGGCAGAAGCCCGAGATCCCCGGCGCGGACCTCATTCCCGACATCGTGCCCGAGGGCGAACAGTTCCTCGACGCCGAAGCCCAGGCTGCCGCGGAGGCTGAGGCGGAGGCAGCGGCCGCGCGCGAGCAGGAGGACTCAGTCGAGCAAGCGCAGCCGATCGCCGACGCGGCAATCGACCTCGCTGCAGGCGCCCGCTACACATCCACCGGAAAGCGCAAGACCGCCGTGGCACGGGTCATCCTCAAGCCCGGGAGCGGCACCTACTCGATCAACGGCAAGGGCCTCGAGACGGCGTTCCCGCGCGAGACGCTCCAGCGGATGATCCGCCAGCCACTCGAGACGGTCGGCTACGAGTCGCGCATGGATGTCGTTGCTCGCATGCACGGCGGCGGCGTCGCCGCACAGGCTGGCGCGCTGCGGCACGGAATCTCAAAGGCATTGATCGTCGCCGATCCGCACCTTCGCGGTGAGCTCAAGCGGCGTGGCTTCCTGACCAGAGACCCCAGGGTCAAGGAACGCAAGAAGGCCGGTCTGAAGAAGGCGCGCAAGCGGCCGCAGTTCTCCAAGCGTTAGTTACCGGATAGCGCACTGAGCGCCCTCCAGACATGACGCGCCGGCTGTTTGGCACGGATGGCATCCGCGGCCGCGCGGGCGACTTCCTGACGGCTGAGCTTGCCCTTTCCCTGGGTCGAGCAGCTGTCGCCCGGGCGCAGGAAACGGGCCCCGGACGCCGCCGCGTCCTGATCGTTCGCGACACCCGCGAGTCGGGCGGCATGCTCGAGTGCGCGATCGCGGCAGGCGTCAGCGCCGCGGGCGCTGACGCGCTGATCGGCGGAGTGCTGCCTACTCCCGCCGCGCCGCTGCTGGTCCGCCGGCACGGCTTCGATATGGCAGCGGTCATCTCCGCCTCCCACAATCCCTACGAGGACAACGGCATCAAGCTGTTCGCCGCCGATGGCTTCAAGCTCGACGATGACACCGAGCACGAGATCGAAGCGCTGCTCGATCGCCCGGCGGCTCGGAACCCGGACGTCGGCAAGGTCAGCATCCTCGAAGGTGCGCTGGAGGACTACGTCGGGCAGCTCCACCGGCGGTTCACTGAGCTGAACCTGAGCGGCCTCCGGGTCCTCCTGGACTGCGCGCACGGCGCCACGTATCGGGCGGCGCCTGAGATCTTCCGCAGGCTCGGGGCCGACGTCACCGTGATCTCCGACCAGCCAGACGGCAGGAACATCAACCTCGGCTGCGGCTCGACTCACCTCGAGCTGGTCACCGAACGGATGGCGGACGGCGGGCACGACATCGCGTTTGCGTTCGACGGCGACGGAGATCGCGTACTTGCGGTCGACCGGGGCGGCGGGGCGGTCGACGGGGACGAGCTGATAGCGCTTGCGGCGCTTCATCTGAGCGGTCAGGACCGGCTCCCGGGGGCCGGCGTGGCGGTGACGGTCATGACCAACTACGGCTTCTACCGTGCGATGGAGGCCGCGGGTATCGAGGTCGCCCGCACGGCAGTCGGGGACCGCTACGTGCTCGACGAGCTTCGCCGGCGAGGCTGGGCGCTCGGGGGTGAGCAATCAGGCCACATCATCGACCTCGGGTTTGGACCCTCCGGCGACGGGATCGCCAGCGCACTGCTGACGCTCGAGGCGCTCGGCGGTCGCGACCTGGCCGACCGGGACGCGATGCAGAAGCTGCCGCAGCGACTGGTCAACGTGCGTGCCAGCAGCCGCGAGGCGCAGGCCGGGGCGATGGGCGACGGGGGAGTACGGGCCGCGATCGAGCGCGAGGATGGCGTCCTGAGTGGGCGCGGCCGGGTGCTCGTCCGATCCTCGGGGACCGAGCCGCTGATCAGAGTGATGGTCGAGGCTCCCACGATCGAGGAGACCAACGAGGTCTGCTCAAGGTTGGTGAGGGCTGTGGAGGAAGCGCTCGCGCGACCGCCAGTCGCCGCAGCGCGCGATTCATGATCGCTTCCGTCTGCCACTAACATTCGGGTTTCGCTCTCCGGCGGCTGGCCGGGAGCGCGGGCCGCCGGTGCGGCTCGACCACGCGACACAGGAGACGTTGGGGCATGTGCGGAATCGTCGGCTATGTCGGCGCTCGAGAGGCGCGACCGCTACTGCTGGCCGGTCTCGAGAAGCTCGAGTACCGCGGTTACGACAGTGCAGGCATCTCGGTGCTACACGGAGACCGGATCGATGCGGTCCGCGCCGTGGGGAACCTCAGCGCGCTGCGCGTGGCCCTCGATCAAAACGGCTCGGGCGGAAACGGCGCGAGCGCTGACTCCTCGCAGCCCGCGACGGGCATCGGGCACACCCGCTGGGCGACGCACGGCCGAGTCACCGAGGCGAATGCCCACCCCCATTTCGACACCGCCGATCGGGTCCACATCGTCGTCAACGGGATCGTCGAGAACTACGTCGAGCTGAAGGACCGGCTGGTCGAGCAGGGAGCGCGGTTCACCTCCGAAACCGATGCGGAGGTGATCGCCCACCTCGTCGCCGCGCACAACACGGGCGACCTCGTGCAGGCGGTCCGCTCCGCCTACCGCGAGCTGCGCGGCCACTACGCGTTCGTCGCGATGAGCGCGGACGAGCCCGGATTGCTTGTGGGCGCTCGCCGGGAATGTCCGCTGATCATCGGGCGCGGCGAGGGCGAGCAGTTCATCGGCTCCGCGATTCCCGCGTTCCTGCGCGAGACTCGCCTGGTGCAGTACATCGAGAACGACGAGATCGTCGTGGTGCGCCCCGGCGGGGTCGATTTCCTCACCGCCGCGGGCGACGCGGTGCAGCGCGACGTCGTCGAGATCGACTGGGACACCGAGACGGCCGAGAAGCAGGGCTACGAGACGTTCATGCTCAAGGAGATCTACGAGCAGGCGGACGCGGTCGCCGAGACGATCGGCGAGCGAGCGGCTCGAGATGTGGGCATCGACCTGGGAGACCTCGGAGCGATCGACGACGCGCTGCTGCGCCGGGTTAGCCGGATCGTGATCGTCGCCTGCGGGACCTCGTACCACGCCGGACTGGTCGGCCGCTACGCGATCGAGGAGTGGGCGAGGATCCCGGTCGAAGTCGATATCGCCTCGGAGTATCGCTACCGCAACCCGGTCGTGGGGCCCGAGGACCTGGTGATCGGGATCTCGCAATCGGGCGAGACGGCGGACACGCTGGCCGCGATGCGGACCGCCCGCGGCCGCGGAGCGTCGGTGCTGGCGATCACCAACCTGATGGGCTCGCAGGCGACCCGCGAGTCCGATGGCGTGCTCTACACGCGGGCCGGACTCGAGATCGGCGTGGCGGCGACCAAGACGTTCGTCAGCCAGGTCGCGGCCGTCTACCTGCTGGGCCTGCGCATCGCCGAGCTACGAGGAACGCTGGAGCCCGAGCGGCTGCGCGAGACGATCGCCGAGCTGAAGCGGCTGCCGAACATGATCTCCGAGGTGCTGGAGCACGGCGGTCGCGAGGCCCGGCGCATCGCGAAGGGGACCTACAGCGCTGACTTCTTCCTGTATCTCGGTCGCCACATGGGGCTCCCGGTCGCGCTCGAAGGTGCGCTGAAGCTCAAGGAGATCTCCTACATCGCCACCGACGCCTATGCCGCGGGCGAGATGAAGCACGGCCCGATCGCGCTGCTCGACGAGAGCACCCCGGTGGTAGTGGTGGCAACCGACTCCCCGGTCCGCGAGAAGGTGATCTCGAACATGCAGGAGGTGAGGGCTCGAGGCGCCCGGGTGATAGCCGTGGCCAGCGAAGGCGATGAGGAGATCCGCCAGCACGCCGACGAGGTCATCACGGTCCCGCGAACCCAGTGGATCCTCGCCCCACCGCTGGCGGTCATTCCACTTCAGCTGCTGGCCTACCACATCGCCCGTGCCCGCGGGCTGAACGTGGACCAGCCGCGCAACCTGGCCAAGACGGTGACGGTGGAGTGATCGCCGGCGAGCCGGATCTCGGAGGGGTCCGAGCGGGCATCGACCTACTCGAGATCGACCGGCTCGAGCAGGCGCTGGAGCGCCGGCCGCGCCTGGCAGAGCGACTGTTCACCGAGCCTGAGCGCGCATATGCGGCGTCGAGAGCCCGGCCGGGTCAGCACCTTGCGGCGCGGTTCTGCGCGAAGGAGGCGGTCGCGAAGGCCCTCGCGCTCGAGTCCCTCAGTTTCCGGGACGTCGAGATCCTCGGCAGGGATGGCCCACCGACGGTGCGCCTTCACGGCCAGGCAGCCGCCCGCGCGGCGGCCTTGGGCGTGACGGTGACGGTGTCGCTTACACACTCCCGGCGCGACGCCGCAGCGGTCGCGATCGCGGCCTCGGGGGCACAAGGTCGCGCAGGGTGACGGCAGTCCTTCCGGATTGGCTTGACCCGCTGCTCAGCGCCTCCGAGCAGCGAGCGACCGACGAGTGGGCGATCGGTGAGATCGGAATTCCAGGTCTCGAGCTGATGGAGCGCGCCGGCCAGGGGCTCGCGGAGCTCGTGGTTGAGCTCGCTCCCGGAGGGCCGGTGGCCGTCGTGTGCGGAAAGGGGAACAACGCCGGCGACGGTCTGGTGGCAGCGCGACTACTTCGCGAGTGGGGATTCGAGGTCCGCGTGCTGATGCTGGGCGCGCCGGCAGAGCTCCAGGGTGACGCGCGTACGAATCTCGAGCGTCTTCCCGGGCCGGCTCCCGAGTTGTTCGATCAGACTGCGCTCGAGGGAGCCGCGGCGATCGTCGATGCGATCCTCGGAACCGGGTTCTCCGGGGAGCCGCGCGAGCCGGCCGCGTCGGCGATTGAGGCGATCAACCGGGCGGGTGAGCAAGCCGTGGTGATCGCCTGTGACGTCCCGAGCGGTGTCGACGGGACCTCGGGCGAGGTTTCCGGCGCAGCCGTCAGCGCCCGCGCCACCGCAACCTTCCACGCCGCCAAGCCGGGGCTGTGGATCGCCCCCGGAAAGGCGCACGCCGGTGAGGTCCGCGTGATCGACATCGGAATCCCGTCGGGTAGTTCGGTCGAACCGACGGTCGGCCTGATCGCCGATCGGGCGAGAGACGACGTTCCTCGCAGGGGCAGCGACTCGACCAAGTTCGCGGCCGGAAGCGTCCTGATCTGCGGCGGCTCCAGAGGGCTGACCGGCGCGCCCTGCATGGCGTCGGAGTCGGCGATGCGAGCCGGCGCGGGCTACGTCAGCGCCTGCATCCCCGCCTCGCTGAACCCGATCTTCGAATCGCGGCTCCTGGAGGCGATGACTGTCCCGCTGGAGGATCAGGCAGGGTCCCTCGTGCCGGGCGGCGCGGATCTGGTGCTCGAGCGCGCGGAGCGCTCGGACGCGCTCGTGCTCGGCCCGGGCCTGGGACACCAGGATGCGGCCCTCGAGCTGGCGAGATCGATCGCGCAAGCAGCGGATCTCCCGCTGCTGATCGACGCCGACGGCCTGAACGCGCACGCCGGGTCGCTCTCCTCCCTGGCGGGACGAGGCGCCCCGACAGTGCTGACGCCCCACGCCGGCGAACTCGCTCGGCTGCTCGAGACCGACAGCGCGTCGGTCGGCAAGCGGCGCCTGCACTCGGCGCGGCAGGCCGCCGACGCGGCGCGCGCGATCGTCGTCCTCAAGGGCGACGACACGATCGTAGCCGAGCCAGGAGGGCGAGTCGGGATCAGCCGAGGCGGAGCGCCGGCACTCGCCACCGCGGGGACCGGCGACGTGCTCTCGGGCGTGATCGGCGCTTACCTCGCCAAGCACATGGATCCGTTCCACGCTGCCTGCGCGGGGGTCCTCGTTCACGCCCGCGCTGGTCGCCTCGCGGCGGAGCGGATCGGCGAGGAAGGGGTGATCGCGAGCGACGTGATCTCCATGCTTCCGCGCGCGCTCACCGCGGACTAGACACAATCACCCCCATGCCGCTTCGCGCGCTCGCCCGGGTGAACCTTGCGGCGATCGAACGTAACGTGGCCCGCCTGCGGGGCGAGCTGACGGGTGGGGCTCGCCTGTGCGCCGTGGTCAAGGCGGGCGGCTACGGGCACGGCGGCGTCCATGCAGCGCGCGCGGCAATCGCCGGCGGCGCCAGCGCCCTGGCGGTCGCGACCGCTCTCGAGGCAGCGGAGCTCCGCCGAGCCGGGATCGATGCTCCGCTGCTTGTGTTGGGGGCGCTGAGCCCCGAGGAGCTGCCCCTTGCCCTGGCGGCGCGAGCCGAGGTGGTCGCGTGGAGCGAGCGCTTCGTGGTGGCCGTCGCCGGGCGCGCATCTCACCCGACCCGCGTTCATGTAAAGCTCGATACGGGCCTCGGCCGGCTCGGCACCCGCGATCTCGAGCAGGCGCTGCGGGTTGCGCTGCTGGTGACCGATCAGACGCCGCGGCTTACGCTGGCTGGGGCAATGACGCACTTCGCGAGCGCCGAGGAGGATCCGGAGTTCGTCGCCCAGCAGCTTTCGAGGTTCGCGCCATTCGTCGCCGAGCTGCGGCGCGAGAACCGTGAGATCACCGTACACGCGGCCAACAGCGCCGCGACCCTGCGCCATCCCGAGAGCCACTTCGACATGGTCCGCTGCGGGATCGCGATATACGGATGCGATCCGATGCACGTGGACCCAGAGCCGCTCGGTCTCGAGCCGGCCCTCGAGCTGACCTCCTACGTGGCGGCGGTCAAGCGGACGGCGGCGGGAGAAAGCGCCGGCTACGGCAGGAAGTTTGTGGCTGCGCAACAGACGCGGATCGCCACGATCCCGATCGGATACGGCGATGGCCTGCATCGGGCGCTCAGCGGGGCCGGCGAGGTCCTGATCGGCGCCCACCGCTACCCGGTGGTCGGGGCGGTGAGCATGGACAACATCACGGTCGACGTCGGCCACAAGGGCGCAAACGTCCAGGAGGGGGAGCCGGTAACGATCCTCGGGCGCAGCAGCGGCCAGCGACAGACCGCCGAGCAGCTGGCGGCCGCGATGGGGACGATCAACTACGAGGGCCTCAGCAGCATCTCCGGACGGGTTCCGCGCTCATACCACCGCGATGGGGAGCCGGCGTGAAGCCGCTCGATGCGCTTGCCGGGATAGGCCAGGGATGGCTTGTAGGTGGCGCTGTCCGAGACAAGCTGCTGGGCCGGCCGACCAGCGACTATGACGTTACCGTCGCTGGCGACCCGAGAGCGCTCGCGCGCAGCCTCGCCCGCGCGACCCACAGCCACGTGTTCAAGCTCTCCGAAGGCTTCGGCGCGTGGCGGGTGGTGGCGCGGGACCGCTCGTGGCAGGTCGACGTGGTCGCGCTCGCCGGAGGGACGGTCGAGTCGGATCTCGCCAACCGAGACTTGACGATCAATGCGATCGCCGAGCCGCTCGGCGGCGGCGAGCGGATCGATCCGTTCGGCGGCGTGGCGGATCTCCGGGAGCACCGCCTACGCATGGTCTCGCCGCAAGCGTTCGCCCGTGACCCCTTGCGCTGCGTCCGTGTGGCCAGGCTCGCGTGCGAGCTGGACTTCGAGCCAGAGCGTGAAAGCGTCCTGGTGGCAAAGGCGAGCGCGCCCGCGCTCGCGGGCGTTGCGCCAGAGCGGATCTTCGCGGAACTGAAGCGGATCATCGTCAGCGATAGGGCCCCCGAGGGCCTCGAGCTGCTCGACGAGCTCGGCATCACCGACGTGGTCCTGCCGGAGCTCTCTGCGCTGCGGGGCGTAGAGCAGAACGCTTATCACCATCTCGACGTGCATGGGCACACGCGAGCAGTGCTCGGGGAGCTGATTCGCATTGAGCGGGCTCCCGAGCGCTGGTTCGGGAAGCATGGGCCCGGGCTGCATGAGGTCCTCACAGAGCCGCTCGCCGAGGAGTTGACCAGGGGCCAGGCACTTCGCTTCGGGGCCCTGTTGCACGACATCGCCAAGCCCCAAACCCGACGGGTGGGCGAGGAGGGAGGGGTGAGGTTTATCGGACACGATGAGGCGGGTGCCGAGATGGCCGGCTCGATCCTTTCGCGGCTGCGCGCGAGCCAGCGCCTCACCGACTACGTCGCGGCACTCACCCGCCATCACTTGCGGCTCGGGTTTCTCGTGCACGAGATGCCGCTGGGGCGACGCGAGGTGTACCGCTACCTGCGCTGCTGCGAGCCCGTCGAGGTCGAGGTCACCGTGCTGAGCGTCGCCGATCGGCTCGCCACTCGCGGCAGGCGCTCCGAGAAAGCGATCACCGAGCACCTGGAGCTGGCGCGCGAGCTGCTCGGGGAGGCGCTCGCCTGGCGCGCCCGCCGTCCCCGCCCGCCGCTGCGCGGCGATGAGCTCGTTCGCGCGCTGAGCCTGGCCCCCGGCCCCCAGGTGGGGCGCATTCTCGAGGCGCTCGAGGAGGAGAGCTTCGCCGGCGTGGTCACCTCGCGCGAGGATGCGATCGAGCGCGCAAGGCAACTCGTCAACGAGTCGCTCGTCCGCGACGGCGAGCTGTAGTGTGCCGCCAGTGAGCGATCCAGACTGCATCTTCTGCCAGATCGTCGCCGGCGAGCTCCCCGCGCAGATCATCGACCAGGACGAGCGCACCATCACGTTCATGGACATCAGCCCGGCGACCCGCGGCCACGCGCTCGTGGTCCCCCGCAGGCATTCTCGAGATCTCCTGGAGATCGAGCCGGAGGACCTCGAAGCAACGATCCTCGCGGCGCAGCGCCTCGCACGCAGGCTGGGCGAGCGGCTCGGCGCCGACGGCGTGAACCTCATGAACTCTTGCGCCTCCGCCGCCTGGCAGACGGTATTCCATTTCCACGTGCACGTGATTCCGCGCTACGCAGGCGATCCTCTCCGCCTGCCCTGGACGCCGGCGCCCGGAGACGCCTCCGAAGTAGCCGAGACGGCGCAAGCGCTGCGCTGAGACGCGCCGCTGCGTCCAGTGCTGGGCGGATTCCGGCGATTCGGGCCCCCGCGCGGGACGCCTGCCTGCTAGGTTTCCCGCGTTCTATCGGGGCTCACGGGACCTCTGCCCGCTGTGCCGAAAGAAAGGCAGCGAAGGGAAATACATGGCGACGGGAACCGTCAAGTGGTTCAGTGACGAGAAG
>JALYZY010000133.1 GCA_030948665.1 Actinomycetota bacterium
ACACACTTCTCGATCGAGGGTCGATCGAGAGGTGCGCATGCTGTTGAGTTTTCAAAGACCGTCGCACCTCTCCAGGAAGGTTGCTCCTTCCCGCAGGCGCGCCCAGCATCCGGAGCCCGGACACTGGGGCGGACCGCCGAGTATAGCGCCGAAACAGCTTCGCGGAGAACGCTCGCTGGACGAATGGCGCCAGGACGCCGACGAAACTGCCGAATGAGTATGGCAGCACTACAGGACGTCACGGCGCCAGCGTCAGCAGACGACGTGGACGTGCACGCTCCGCGTTCGCGGCCGGTCGTCGAAGTCGATCAGGACGATCTGTTGCCACGTACCGAGGGCCAGGCGCCCCTGGGTCAGGGGGATCGTCTCCGACGGCCCGATCAGGGCAGCGCGAAGGTGGGCGTGGGCGTTGGAATCGTGATTGCGACGATTGTGCTCGTAGTCGCCGTCCGCGGGGATCAGGCGGTCGAGCAGCGCTTGGAGGTCGTGGACACCGCCGGACTCGTATTCCATGGTCGTCACGCCCACGGTCGATCCGGTCGCGAACACGGTTACGAGCCCGCGATCCGTGCCGGCCGCAGTGACCACATGCTCAACTCCCGGGGTCAGGTCGACGATGTGGCCGTTTCCGGGCGTCTCCATCCGCAGCAGACCGGCGTGCACGGCCAAGCTAACGCTCCGCGGAGGCTTCCCTGTCGGCCTTGAAGTCCCGGACGGCCTTCAGATCCACGCGCGCGAAGCGCCGCTTTCCAAGCTGGATCACTCTGCCGTCGAGCTCGCCAGCGGGGATGTCGAGCTGTTCGTCTGAAACCGGGCGGCCATCGACCCTCACGCCGCCCTGGGCGAGACTGCGCCGAGCCTCTGATGTGGAGATCCCGAAGGCCCGGGCTAGCAGCGCCGGCAGGTGAACCCTTCCACCGTCCAGGGGCCATTCGATCGTCTCGAGCTCCTCGGGTACCTCGTGGCGAAGGTGGATCCGGTCGAACTGCTTCTCCGCCGCCTCTCCGGCCCCAGGGCCGTGAAAGCGATCGCCGAGCGCCCGCGCCAGCGCACGCTTGGCATCTCGCGGACCGAGCGCTGGATCGGGCTGTTCTCCGAGAAGCAGCTCATACCAGGAGGTGAGCGCGGAATCCGGGATGCTCATCGTCTTCCCAT
Source organism: Actinomycetota bacterium (assembly GCA_030948665.1). Classification (GTDB taxonomy): domain Bacteria; phylum Actinomycetota; class Thermoleophilia; order Solirubrobacterales; family Solirubrobacteraceae; genus Palsa-465. Next base: position 1,156 of record JALYZY010000133.1, read on the forward strand.
AGATCTCGCCGGGCGGCTCGGTGACGCCGATGTAGTTGTCGAATGACTTGGACATCTTCCGCACTCCGTCGAGCCCCGGCAGGAGCGGCATGGTCAGGATCGTCTGCTCTGGCACCCCGTACGCGCGCTGGATATCGCGTCCCAGGAGCAGGTTGAACTTCTGATCGGTGCCACCCAGTTCGAGGTCGGCCTCGATCGCGACAGAGTCGTACCCCTGCATCAGCGGATACAGGAGCTCGAGCACTGAGATCGGGGCCTGCGCCGAGAAACGCTTGGCGAAGTCGTCGCGCTCGAGCAACTGCGCGACGGTCGCGTGCCGGGCAAGCCTGAACAGCTCCTCCATCGACATGTCGAGCCACTCGGAGTTGAAGCGGACCTGGAGGCGCTCCGGGTTTGGGGCCAACACCTTGGTTGCTTGCTTTTGGAAGGAGCGGGCGGCGGCGTCGATCTGCCCTGGATCCAGCACCGGTCGGGTTGACGAGCGCCCGCTCGGATCTCCCACGCGGGCGGTGTAGTCACCGACGATCAGGACAGCGATATGGCCAAGGTCCTGAAACTCCCGCAGTTTCTGGAGAACGACTGTGAAGCCCAGGTGAATGTCCGGCGCCGTAGGGTCGATCCCGAGCTTGACGCGCAGCGCGCGACCCTCTGACAGCTTGCGCTCGAGCGCCCCCTGGGGCAGGCTGTCGACCGCGTTCCGAGCCAGCCAGGCGGCCGCCTCGGCGGGCGTGGAAGGCTCGGTGGGCATCCGAGCCAATGCTAGACTCTCGGCCGCCGCGGGACCGGCCCTCGATGCCGTCCAGATCGTGTCTCGCGCGCGCCGGCAGGTGGCCCAGCGCTGCCTTGATGCTTCGATCGCATGAGCGACGACCTTCAAACTCTGGTAGGCGACGAGCAGCTATTTAGGCCCGCTCCCGCCGCCCCTCCCCCCCGCCGCCCGCGACGCGAACCCGGCCCGCCACGCCGAAAGGGCCTGTGGCGCCTGCGCAGGAAACCCCGTCGACGCAAGCCAAGACTCCGCAAGCGGCGATTCCTCGGCGTGATGATCGGACTTGTGACGCTCGCGTTCATCTCAACCGTGTTCGGGATGATGATGGCGGTCGCCTCCGACATTAAGCAGATTCAGAACTACCAGCAGTACAAGCAGCTCGGGGAGACGTCCTATCTGTACGACGACAGGGGTACGCCGCTCGGGGTGTTCTCTCCACCGACCGGCCAGATCGTGGACAAGTTCCAGGAGATCTCGCCGTACATGCGCAGGGCGGTCGTGGCGGTCGAGGACCAGCGCTTCTGGAGCGAGCCCGGGGTCGACATCAGGGGAATCGCCCGGGCGTTCGTCGCTGACGTCACGGGGGGCGCGCGCCAGGGAGCCTCCACGATCGCCGAGCAGTTCATCAAGAACGCGCTGCAGCAGGAGAACAACCGCACCATCCTCGAAAAGGTCCGTGAGGCGGCGATGGCGTACCACCTCAGCCGTCGTTGGCCCAAGGAGAAGATCATCTCGGAGTACCTGAACTCGGTCTACTTCGGTAACGGTGCCTACGGCGTGGAGTCAGCAGCACGCGTGTACTTCGGAAAGCAGCTCGGATACGACCCCCAGGGAAGCACGGACCCGAGCGTGTACCAAGGGTTGCCAGGAGCCCCCCGGTGCGGAAACGGAGATATCAAGGTACTCAACGCCGCCGGCAACCCCGCCCCGCACGCGCTTGTGCCCTGCGCCTCGCTACTGGAGCCGTGGCAGGCCGCGCTGCTGGCCGGAATAGTCTCGAATCCGAGCGGATACGACCCGGTCGCAAATCGGCCCGCCGCATTCCTCCGCCGTAACCTCGTGCTCGCGGACATGCGGACCCGCGGACCCTACCCCCTGTCTCATTCCAGCTTCGAGTACGCGAAGAGACAGGCCCTCCCGACGGCTAGCGATATCCAGCAGCCCTCCCAGCCGAGCGCTGCGCCGTACTTCACCAGCTGGCTTCGCCCCCAGATCCTGTCCGCGATGGGCGCGCGTCCGGGCGCCCCTACCAATGCTTACAACCTCGCGATCTACCGCGCGTACTTTGGTGGGCTGAAGATCAAGACGACGCTCGACCTCCCGCTCCAGCAGGCCGCCGATCAGGCGATCGCCCAGGACCTCCCGTGGCAGGGACCCGGCACCCCGGTAGCGTCGATGGTGGCAATCGACAACAAGACCGGCCAGGTGCGGGCGATGGTCGGCGGGCCGATCGGGTCAAACGGTCAGGAGGAGTACTCGCAGTACCCGTTCAACCTCGCGACGCAGGCCCAGCGCCAACCTGGCTCGGCGTTCAAGCCGTTCACCCTCGCCGTCGCGCTCGAGTCCGGCTTTGGCCCTGACTACACGCTGCCATCGGCCCCGTTCAGCTATGGATTCAACGACTTCAAGGGCATCCACGAGATCTTCAAGATCCGAAACTTCGCGAATGCCTACTCCGGTTCGATCAGCCTGGCCGGAGCTACTGCCTATTCGGACAACTCCGCTTTCGCGTGGCTCGGATTGCGCCTCCTCGCGCACCACGGTGGCATCAAGCGGATCGCGAACACGGCAACGGCGATGGGGATCCGTACGCCCGTCTCGACGAACCCGGCAATGATCCTGGGTGGCATGCAAATCGGTGTCAGCCCACTTGACATGGCGCACGCCTATGAGACGATCGCCACCGGCGGGCGCAGGGTATACGACCCGGTCCTCGGCGCACCCGACCAAGGCCCGACCGGCATCGAGGAGATCAAATGCAAGACCGCTGCCTGCGGAAAGCATGCGATCGCGCTTTCGGATAACCGGCTGCGGAGGTACCACCGCATCCTCCCGCCCGGAGTCGCCGCAACCGAGGCTGCCCTCCTCAAAGGGCCAGTGGAGTACGGCACCGCCACCCACGCACAGATCTCCGGCATCGTCATCTCGGGCAAGACCGGCACCACCTCTAACTACGGCGATGCTTGGTTCGTCGGCTGGACCCCACAATTGACCGTGGCCGTGTGGGTCGGGGCTCCCGACAAGCTCGTGTCGATGGCGACCGACTACCAGGGCGGCCCGGTCGAGGGCGGCACCTACCCGGCGCTCATCTGGCACGACTTCATGGTGCAGGCGCTGCAGATCCTCGCCACCCAGAACCCGACGCAGCAGAACGGCCAGTCGACGTCGGGCCTGAGCCCTAGCACCGCGGGGTCGTCGAGCGGTGGACAGTCGAGTAACACCGCAAACTCGTCCCAGACTTCCACGACCGGCGGGGGCGGGAACACCGGCACGACCGCCGGGACCAACCCCGGCACGACCGGCGGTACTGGCGGCGGCGGGAACACCGGCAACGGTGGCAACACTGGTGGCGGCGGCGGCACCGGCGGGGGGGGCAACACTGGAAATGGTGGCAACGGCGGTGGCGGCGGAACCGGGGGCGGCAGCAGCAGCGGGGGTGCCGGCCTGGGCGGTGGCGGCTCCGGCGGGTAGGACCCGGTTGGCGCTCCGGGACGGCGGCCTGCGCTGCCTACCGGCGCCGCGAGCCATCAGGCGTATGCGCGACCCGCACGGGACGCGATAGGAACCTGCTCCCCGCGGCGCAGAATCGCCACGGAAGCTCGACGGCTTTCGTGATCCCGACCCGGCGGTCGACCGCGGTCGGTACCTCGCGCCAGCCCGGCAGCCGCGCCGTGATCCTCACCGGGCCACGGCCTAGGTCGCAGCCGTTGTGCCCGAGCTCGATTCCCAGGGCCTGGGTCAGCTTGCCGGGTCCGGAGCACAGGCTCTCGACGCGCTCGAGGCCGCGACGCCGGCGCATCAGCTCGATGCCTGCGACGGGCTCGAGCGCGCGGATCAGAACCGCTGCCCCGATGCCCTCCCGCTCGCTCACCGCGTTCAGCATGGCGTGGATGCCATAGGACCTGTAAACGTACGCCCGGCCTGGCGGCCCGAACAGGGTGCTGGTCCGCGGCGTCAGCCCGGCGAACGCGTGACATGCCGGTTCCGAGTCGTGGTAGGCCTCGGTCTCGACGATCACGCCCGCACACCACTGATGGGACACGACGCAGCCCACCAGATTCTTCGCCACCTCCACGACCGGGCGCGCGTAGAACGACGGCCCAAGCGTTCGCCCGAGACGCAACTCCCTGAGCTGCACGCTCAACTGAGGGCCGCCCGCGCGCGCTCGAGTTGCTCCCTGACTCGCGCGAGGCTGGTGCCACCCTCGGATGCCTTTGACTCGAGTGCGGCGCGGTCCTCGAGCACCCCACCGAGCCCGTCCTCGAGCAGCGGCGAATGCGCCACGAGCTCCTCATCGCTCAGCTCGGAGAGTTGCTTGCCCTGATCGAGCGCCGCTCGCACCAGCCCCCCGACCACTCCGTGGGCCCTCCGGAAGGGCATTCCGCGACGCACCAGCAGATCGGCGATATCAGTCGCGGCGAGGAACTCGTCAGAGGCAGCGGCAGCGAGGCGCTCCCGCCGAAACGAGATCCCCTCGAGCATGCCCAGCCCTGCGGAAAGCGACAGCTCGAGCGTGTCGGCCGCGTCGAACAGGTGCTGCTTGTCCTCCTGCATGTCCTTGTTATAGGTCAACGGCAGGCCGTGGAGGACACCATGGAGCGCGACCAGATGCCCGGCTAGGCGCGGCGCCTTGGCGCGCAGCAGCTCGGCCGCGTCTGGGTTCTTCTTCTGGGGCATGATCGAAGATCCCGATGCCCACGCATCGGAGAGCTCGCAGAAGCCGAACTCCTCGCTTGACCACAGCACGATCTCGGAGCCCAGGCGCGAGAGGTGGGTCCCGCACGTCGCCGCGGCGGCCAGGTAGTCGAGTACGAAGTCCCGATTCGAGACAGCGTCGATCGAGTTCTCGGCCACGGCGCCGAACCCCAGCTCCCGCGCGACCCGTCCGCGATCGGTGTCGAAGTTGACGCCCGCAATTGCCCCCGCGCCGAGGGGCAGCGAACCGGCCGCCTCGATCACCGCGGAGAACCGTCCGCGGTCGCGCAGCAGCATCCAGCAATACGCCAGCAGGTGGTGGCTGAGGTACACCGGCTGCGCGCGCTGGAGGTGCGTATACCCCGGCATCGGCCAGTCGAGGTGGGCCTCGGCCACGTCCACGAGCCGCCCTGCGAGCCCGCTCGTTGCCCGCACCGCCGAGTCCGCGCTGGCGCGCACGAACATCGCCACGTCTGTGGCGACCTGGTCGTTGCGCGACCGCGCGGTGTGCAGCTTGCCTCCTACCGTCCCGGCGATCTCGGTCACCCGCCGCTCGATAGCCATGTGGATGTCCTCGTCCTCTGCCGTTATCTGAAACGAGCCGGCGTCGAGCTCCTGTCCTGTCTGATCGAGTGCATGGAGCAGCTGCTCACATTCCTCCGTGGTGAGGATCTCCTGTGCGGCCAGCATCGAGGCGTGCGCTCGGGACTGGGCGATGTCATACCGCCACAGCCGCAGGTCAAAGCCGATCGAGTCGTTCAGGGCACGAAAGGCATCGTGCGGATGCTCGTTGAACCGCGGCATCTCTCAGTGCTTCCGCGCCGACAAGACTTCGCGCAGTGCCTGCGCCACCCGCTCGACCTGGGTCTCGCTCATCTGCGGGAAGAACGGAAGAGCGATCGACCGCGCCGCGACGTCTTCGCAGACGGGAAACTCGCCCTCCCGGTGCCCAAAGCGCTCGCGGTAGTAGCTCATCAGGTGTACGGCTGGAAAGTACGGCTTGCTGGGGATCCCGCGCTCACCGAGGCCGCGAACAACTCCGTCGCGGTCGAGCCCGCGCGGGAGCTGCACCACGAACACGAACCACCCCCGTCGGTTGCCGCCAGAATCTACGCAGGGAAGCTGAAGCTCCCCGATGTCAGCGAGCGCGACGCGATAGCAGTCCGCCACCCGCGCCCGTCCCGCGAGCATCTCGTCGAGACGCTCGAGCTGGGCGAGCCCGAGCGCGCAGGCGATGTCCGACAGCCGATAGTTGAATCCCAGACGGTCGTGATCGAGCCAGTCCATGTTCGGAGCGCGGCCCTGGTTTCGCTCCGAGTCGATCCGCTGCTTCAAGCCGACGTCCGCCATCGCGATCATCCCGCCCTCGCCGGTCGTCAGCTGCTTATTCGCATAGAAGCCAAATACCGCCGGATGGCCGCGTCCTCCGACTGGGACCCCATCGGCGTGGACCGCGCCGAGCGCTTCGCAAGCGTCCTCGACGATCGGCAGCCCAATACGCTCGAACGCCTCGATCTCGGCCGGATACCCGAACACGTGGACGGGCAGCAGCGCGGCGGTACGATCGGTGATCGCCGCCGCAGCCGCCGCTGGGTCGAGGTTGAGCGTCACCGGGTCGATGTCGGCGAACACCGGCCGGGCCCGCTCGTACAACGCCACGTTGGCGCTGGCGACGAACGAGAACGGGCTCGTGATGACCTCGGCGCCGTCGCTCACGCCGACGGCGCGCAGGGCCAGATGCAGGCCCGCGGTGCCGCTGGAGACCGCGCTCGTGTGGGCCGCACCGAGCCGCGCGGCGAACGCCTGCTCGAACTGAGCCACCACCGGGCCGAGCGACAGCCTGCCTGAGCGCAGCACGTCGAGCACGCGTTCCTCCTCCTCGGCGCCGATCACCGGCCGGGCGAGCGGGATCGAATCCTGAAGGGTGTCAGCCATCGGCGCCGGCGGCCCCGCCCAGCCGCGGTGTCGTGGCCGAGCCGCCATCGGGTCGCAGGCCCACGAGCATCCCATATTCGAGTGACTCCACGAGCGCTTCCCACGACGCCTCGATGATGTTCTCGGATACCCCGATCGAGCCCCATACCTGCTCGCCGTCAGATGCGTCGAGCAACACACGCGTGACGGCGCCGGTCCCCTTCGTCTCGTCCAGGATCCGCACCTTGTAGTTGACGAGGTCGATGGCCCGCAAGTGCGGATGGATCTCGACGAGCGCCTCACGCAGCGCGCGGTCCAGGGCGTTGACCGGCCCGTTGCCTTCGGCGGTCCGCACATAGCGCTCGCCATTGACCCAGATCTTGATCGTCGCCTCGGTCTCGACCTGGCCGTCAGCTCGCTTCTGCACGATCGCCCGCCAGGACTCCAGCTCGAACAGCGGCTCGTAGTCTCCGGTTTCCCGCCGCACCAGCAGCTCGAACGAGCCATCCGCCGCCTCGTAGTGGTAGCCACGGTGCTCACGCTCCTTGACCCCCGCGAGCACGCGGGCGGCCTGCTCGTCTGCCAGCTCGAGCCCCGCTTCTCGGGCGCGCGCTTCCACGGTGCGCTTTCCGGACAGCTCAGAGATCAACAGGCTCCTGGCGTTACCCACGAGCGCCGGATCGAGATGCTCGAACGTTGCCGGATCCGTCTCAACGCCGGCCACGTGCATCCCCCCTTTATGGGCGAAGGCGTTGCGCCCGACATATGGCTGATCGGGATCAGGGGTGAGGTTGAGCAGTTCGTCGAGGAGATGCGCGTCCCGGGTCAGCGATGCCAGCTGCGCCGGGGTGAGACACACGTGGCCCAGCTTCAACTGCAGGTTGGCGATGATCGTAATCAGGTTCGCGTTTCCGCAGCGCTCGCCGTAACCGTTGATCGTCCCCTGGACTTGCGTGGCCCCCTGGGCGACACCTGCCAGCGTGGCCGCGACCCCGCAACCCGCGTCGTCGTGACAGTGGATCCCGACCGAGACTCCGCTCGAGGCGAGGGCACCTACGACATCCGCCATCGCGACAGACACGCCGTCCGGGAGCGTGCCGCCGTTGGTGTCGCAGCAGGTGACCGTCTGGGCACCCGCGTCAGCGGCGGTCCGCAGGCACCGCAGCGCGTATGCGGGATCGTCGCCGAAGCCGTCGAAGAAGTGCTCCGCGTCGTACACGACCCGCTTTCCTTCCCCCACCAGGAAGGCAACCGAGTCCTCGATGATCCGCAGATTTTCCTCGCGGTCCACGCGGAGGATCTTCTCGAGGTGAAGCGCCCAGGTCTTACCGACGAGCGTGCATACCGGCGCCGAGCACTGCGCGAGCACGCGCAGTGCTGGGTCGCCCTCCGCCCGCGTGCCTCGCCTGCGGGTCATCCCGAAGGCGGCGATCTCGGAGTGGCCGAACTGCTCGCCCAGGAGAAGCTCGAACAGCTCGAGCTCCTTCGGATTCGAACTCGGGAAGCCGGCCTCAATGATGTCGATACCGAGCTCGTCGAGTGCGTGCGCGACTCGCAGCTTCTCCTGTGCTGAGAGGGACATGCCCTCCCCCTGCATGCCGTCGCGAAGGGTCGTGTCGTACAGCTGGATGTCGGTCATCGAGGAGTGGCTCCTGGTAGCGGAAGGTCAGGCGAACGCGCGAGAGCGGTCAGCGCCAAGCGCCGGCCGCGTCCGTAATTCGCTCGCTCCGCCACACCACGGCTACACGGCCTTCGAGGCCACCTGGACCAGGTCAACCCACTCGCGATAGCGGGCGTCGCGTCCGTGCAGCGCATCGTCGAACACCCCCTGGAGCTCGCGGGTGATCGGCCCGGGGACACCGGAGGCGATCGTGTGGTCGTCGATCTCTCGGACCGGAACCAGCTCGGCCGCGGTGCCGGACAGGAACACCTCCTCGGCGAGAATCAGCTCAGCCCGTGCCAAGTCGCGTTCGATCACGTCGTATCCGAGGTCGGCCGCGATCTGCAGGATCGACTTGCGGTTGATCCCATCGAGGATCCCGGCGGTCTGGGGCGGAGTCACGAGCTTGCCTTCGCGCACGGCGTAGATGTTCTCGCCTGAGCCTTCGCACACGAACCCGCGGGAGTCGAGCAGGATCGCCTCCTGGTAGCCGGCCTTCGAGGCCTCGATCTTCGCCAGGACGCTGTTCAGATACTGCCCCGACGCCTTCGCGTGTGGGATCAGCGAGTCGTGCGGGATCCGCCGCCAGCTCGAGACCTTGGCGCGGATTCCGTCCCGCTTTCCCTCCTCGCCGAGGTAGGCGCCCCACTCCCATACCGCGATCGCGACCTCGACTGGGGCGTCGAGCGGATACAGCCCCATCTCGCCGTAGCCCCGGTAGACGATCGGGCGGATGTAGCACTCGCGCAGCTCGTTGGCGGAGATCAGCTCGTGGGTGGCCGCACGCAGCTCCTCGAGGCTATATGGCACGGGCATGTAGTAGAGCTTGGCTGAGTTGAACAGACGGTCGAGATGGTCCAGGTGCCGGAAGATGCCCGTCCCCTGGGGCGTCTCGTACGCCCGGATCCCTTCGAACACTGCGGTCCCATAGTGCAGCCCGTGAGTCAGTACGTGGACCTTTGCGTCCTCCCAGGCGACAAGCTCTCCGTTCTGCCAGATGAGGTCCGCTTGTTGCAAGGCTGCTCCTTCGGGTCCGTCACTCGAGGTGTTTGAGTACCGCTGAGGTGGCCTCTGCCGTCGTGGCTGCGCCGCCCAGATCCGACGTGCGCAGGCCATCGGCCAGCGCCCGGTCGACGGCCGATTCTACAGCCGCCGCCTCCGCCTCCCGGGCCAGTCCATGGCGAAGCATCAGCGCCGCCGAGAGGAACATCGCGAGCGGATTGGCAAGCCCGGTGCCGGCGATGTCGGGCGCCGAGCCGTGCACCGGCTCGAACACGCCGGGACCGCCGTCGCCCAGCGACGCGCTCGGAAGCATCCCGATCGACCCAGTCAGCATTGCGGCCTCGTCGCTCAGGATGTCGCCGAACATGTTCTCGGTCAGGATCACGTCGAAGTGGCGCGGCGCAGCGATCAGGCGCATCGCCGTCGAGTCGACCAGCTGGTGCTCGAGCTCGACGGTCGGGAACTCGCTGCCGTGCAGCTCGCGCACCACCTCCCGCCAGAGCCGGCTGGTCTCGAGCACGTTCGCCTTGTCGACGCTGGTCACCCGCGAGCGCGCAGCCTCGAACGCGACCCTGGCGATCCGTTCGATCTCAGCCCGGGTATAGACGCAGGCGTCCGAGGCGCGGTCGGCGGTGCGTGTCTTCTCACCGAAGTAGATGCCGCCGGTCAGCTCGCGGACGACAAGCATATCGGTGCCTTCGATCAGCTCGCGCTTCAGCGGGCTCGCGTCGTACAAGGCGGGCAGCGGCCTTACGGGTCGGAGGTTCGCAAACAGTCCGAGCTCCTTGCGGAGCCCCAACAGCCCCTGCTCGGGGCGGGGCTTGGCTGGGTCTGTTGAGTCCCACTTGGGCCCGCCGACCGCGGCCAGCAGCACCGCATCGGCCTCCCGGCACGCCGCGAGCGTCTCGTCGCCCAGGGGCACGCCGCACGCATCGATCGAGGCGCCGCCAAACAGGTGCTCCTCGAACTCGAGGTCGGGCGCCACCCCGCGCAGCACCCGCACAGCCGCAGCGGCGACCTCAGGACCGATCCCGTCTCCCGGGAGGAGGACAACGCGTGGCGACATCGCTCGCTCGGGCTACGAGCCGGCCTCGGACGGCCGCGAGTCGAGCGTGGGCAAAGGTGCAGGCGGGTTGACGCTCTCGGGCTCCTGGCTCAGGTTGGAGGGCCACCAGTTCCAGCGACCGAGTAGGCCCACGGTGGAGGGGACGAGCAACGTCCGAACGAAGAACGTGTCCATCAGGATCCCTGCCGCCAGCCCGAACCCGATCGCCCGGAACTCGCTTCCGCCGGAGCCACCACCACCGACGATCGCGAATACGGCGAACGTTCCGCCGAGGATGATTCCGGCGGAGGTGACGGTGTGTCCGGTACGTCCGACCGCCTTGACGACCGCGTCTCGCAGCGGCCTGTGACGCGCCTCCTCGCGAATTCGCGTCATCACCAGGATGTTGTAGTCCTCCCCGAGCGCGAGCAGGAACACGAACATCAGGAACGGCAGAAAGAAGCTGATCCCCCCCTCGCCGGCGAGGTCGACGAACACGAGTGTTGCGACCCCAAGCGAAGCCAGATACGACAGCACCACGCTGACGATCAGATAGATGGGCGCGATCAGGCTGCGGAGGACGGCCGCGAGCAGCAGTGCGATCGCAATCACCGCTACCGGGATCACCGTGGCCAGATCGTGGTTGGCTGTGTTGCTGATGTCGTAGACCGCGGCGGCCTCGCCCGCGACCCCGTTGTCGATCGCGCCCGAGGCCCGAGCGGAGCTCGCGAGGGCAGTGCGGA
>JALYZY010000153.1 GCA_030948665.1 Actinomycetota bacterium
CGCATGGCCGCAGACCTTACTCGCCCCGGAGGTTCAGGCCGCGGGCGTGAAGCGTCTCGATCACCTCGTCGATCGACTTCTTGCCGAAGTTCGGGATCGCGTTCAGCTCGCCCTCGGTCTTCGAGACCAGGTCGCCGACCGTCTGGATGCCGGCACGCTTCAGGCAGTTATACGAGCGAACGCCCAGCTCGAGCTCCTCGATCAGGATGTCGTCCATCGCGTTCGGCGGGCGCGAGGGCGCGCCGACGGCGCCGGCGCCGGCCAGACCCGGCTCGAGCACCGCACCGCCCGTGTCGCGCAGCTCCACAACCCGGTCGGCGTCGGTGAAGATCGCAAGCTGGGAGATCAGGATCTCCGCGGCTTCGCGCAGTGCGGCGTGCGGGTCGATCGAGCCGTCGGTCTCGATGTCGAGTGTCAGCTTGTCGAAGTCGGTCCGCTGGCCGACACGGGCCTGCTCGACGTTATAGGCGACGCGGCGCACGGGCGAGAAGATCGAGTCGATCGGGATGACCCCGATCGGCTGGTCGGGAGACTTGTTCTCCTCCGCCGGCCGGTAGCCACGGCCGCGGCCTATCGTCAGGTAGACCTCGAGCTTGGTCTTCTTCTCGAGCGTTGCGATGTGCGCATTGGGGTTGAGGATCTCGACTCCGGACGGAAGATCGATATCGGTTGCCGTGATCTCGCCGGGGCCGGTGACGACCAGCGGCGCCTCGATCTCGGTCGCATCGCTGTGCATCCGGCAGACGATCCCCTTCAGGTTCAGCACGATGTCGGTCACGTCCTCCTTGACGCCTCTGATCGTCGAGAACTCGTGGGCCACGCCCTCGATCCGCACACTCGTAACCGCAGCGCCCGCAAGCGACGAGAGCAGAACGCGACGCAGCGAGTTGCCGAACGTGTAACCGAAGCCGCGATCGAGTGGCTCGATCGTGAACGATCCGCGGTTGTCGTCGACGCTCTCGCTGGAGATTCGGGGGACTTGGAAGTCGAGCATCAGGGTCCTAACGTCGTGGTTTCATACCGCCGCGAGGCGGTTCTCGAGGCCGAAGCGCCGCCGCTGCGGCGCCAGCCAAAGCTTGGATTACTACTTCGAATACAGCTCGACGATGAGCTGTTCCTGCACCGGAGCTGCGATCTCCCGCCGCTCCGGCTTGCGGAGTACCTTCGCGGTCAGCGAGTCGTGATCGGCCTGGAGCCAAGCCGGCACCTGCCCAGTCAGCTCGGTGGCGTCCCGGATGACCTGCGTCGCCTGCGAGCGGGTGTGAATCGCGATCACGTCGCCATCCCGTAGCTGGTAGCTGGGGATGTCGACCCTCCGGCCGTTGACGGTCCAGTGCCCGTGCAGGATCAGCTGCCGGGCCTGGCGCCGAGATGCGGCGAAGCCGAGCCTCACCAGCACGTTGTCAAAGCGACATTCGAGCATCCGCAGCAGGTTCTCGCCGGTGATCCCGGGCTGGCGGGAGGCCTTCTGGTAGTAGATCCGGAATTGCCGCTCGAGCACCCCGTAGTAGCGCTTGGCCTTCTGCTTCTCGCGGAGCTGAACTCGATACTCGCTCTGCTTTTGGCGCCCGCGGCCGTGCTCTCCCGGTGGGTAGGAGCGCCGCTCGACGCCGCACTTGTCGGTAAGGCATCGCTCGCCCTTCAGGAAGAGCTTCTGCCCCTCCCGTCGGCACTGCTTGCACTGTGGCGATGTGTCTCTTGCCATCTGCTTCCTATACGCGGCGCCGCTTACGCGGGCGGCAGCCATTGTGAGCCTGCGGTGTGACTTCCCTCACGCCCGTGACCTCGAGTCCCGCAGCTTGGAGGGAGCGGATCGCGGTCTCGCGACCGGAGCCTGGTCCCTTGACGAACACTTCAACCTTCTGAAGGCCGTGCTCGATTCCCTTGCGTGCCGCCGCATCGGCGGTCACCTGGGCGGCGAATGGAGTTGACTTCCGTGAGCCCTTGAAGCCGGCGCCCCCGGCCGACTCCCACGCGATCACGTTGCCCTCGCGGTCGGTTAGCGAGACGATCGTGTTATTGAACGAGGTCTTGATGTGGGCCTGGCCGATCGGGATGTTCTTACGGACGCGACGGCGTCCACGCTGAGGTCTACGCGGAGCTGGACTCACTTCTTGCCGGCCTTCTTCTTACCGGCGATCTGCATCCGCTTGGGACCCTTTCGCGTGCGAGCGTTGGTCTTGGTGTTCTGCCCGTGGACCGGCAGTCCTCGTCGGTGGCGCATACCCCGGTAGCAGCCGATTTCCTGAAGCCGCTTGATGTTCTGGGAGCGCTCGCGTCGCAGATCTCCCTCGACCATGAGCGAGTTGTCGATCAGCTCGCGGAGCTTGATGACCTCTTCCTCGGTGAGGTCGCGCACCTTACGGTCGGGCTCGACCCCGACGTCGGTGAGCAGCTTGTTCGAGGTCGAGCGGCCGATGCCGTAGATGTAGGTGAGGCCAATCTCAACGCGTTTGTTCAGCGGGATGTTGACTCCCGAGATACGTGCCATCTTTGCTTACCCCTGCCTCTGCTTATGGCGCGGATTCGAGCAGATCACGAGGACCCGCCCGTTCCGGCGGACGATCTTGCACTTCTCGCACATCGGCTTGACCGACGGTCTGACTTTCACCGCTCGCTTCGCTCTCTTCGTAAATGATTTCCCAGTGGTCCACCAGCCCGGCTCTGGCGACCGGTACGGTCGCCGCTACCTTGCTGAGGAGCAGCACGCAGCGTGAACTGATCGCGCGACGGGCGCAACGAGGGATGTTAGCAAGGGCGTTGCGGCGAAGGCGCCGCCCCCAGCCTGGCTGCCCGGGAGCGCCGCTCCGGAGGATTCTCCGTTTGAGTCCTGCTCGAATCGGCGCGCGCGGATTACCGCGACGGCGAGATACCCCCGGAACGACTCCCTAGCGCTGCGCCTACGCCGCCGCAGTAACGCGAGCTTCGTGCCACGGCGTGAGGTTCCGCGGACCGTCGCCCGTCACCGCGATCGTGAACTCGAAGTGGGCCGCCAGGGATCCGTCCTGCGAGTAGATCGACCACCGGTCCTCGGCGACGCGGACAGAATGACGACCCGCCGTCACCATCGGCTCGATGGCCAGCACCATCCCCTCCTCGAGCAGCGGTCCGGTTCCCGGCGCGCCGTAGTTAGGGATCTGGGGCTCCTCGTGCATGCTCCGGCCAATACCGTGACCGACGAGCGAGCGGACGATCGATAGTCCGGCCGCCTCTACGTGCTCCTGGATCGCATGCGACACATCCCCCAGCCGATTGCCCCGCTGTGCCTGTCCCGCGCCCAAGTGGAGCGACTCCTCGGTCGTGATCAGCAGCTTGCGAGCGATCGGCGTGATCGGGCCGACCGCGAACGTCCGTGCCGCGTCCGCCACCCAGCCGTCGAACACGACGCCGATGTCGACCGACAGAATGTCGCCGCGCGCGAGCGTGTAGAGGCCGGGGATGCCGTGGACGATCATCGAGTTCGGCGACGCGCAGATCGAGCCTGGGAAGCCGTGGTACCCCTTGAATGCCGGCTCAGCGCCTTGGGATCGGATGAAGCGCTCGGCAGCGAGGTCGAGCTCCCCTGTCGTCACGCCCGGGCGCACCTTGCCGGAGATCAGGCTCATGGTCTTGACCAAGATCGCTCCGGCCGCCGCCATGCGGTCGATCTCCTGTGGGGTCTTCTTGATGATCACACGTCGTCCTCGAGCCGGAGCGTCGCGATCACCGCGCGGATGTGGTCATGGACCTCCGCGGGCCCGCGCGTGCCGTCAATCCTGCGCATCAATCCATGCTCATCGTAGTAGCGAACCACGGGCTTGGTCTCTGTGTGGTAGATCCGCAGGCGGTTGCGAATCACGTCCGGCTGGTCGTCTTCGCGCTGGACCAGACGTGAACCATCCTGGTCACAGACGCCCTCGTGCTTGGGCGGGTCGAACTCGACGTGATAGTTGTGGCCACCCTTCACGCATACGCGGCGCCCCGATAGGCGCCGGACGACTTCCTCGTCGGGGACGTCGATCAGCAGCGCGGCGGTGACCCGCCGGCGAAGCTCCGCAAGCAACTTGTCGAGCGCCTTTGCCTGCTCGAGCGTCCGCGGGAAACCGTCGAGGATCCATCCGTCTTGCGCGTCGTCGGCACGGAGCCGCTCGCCGACCATCGCGACGATCAGCTCGTCGGGTACCAGCTCGCCCGCCGACATGTAGTTCTTCGCTTCGCGGCCGAGCTCGGTTCCATCCCTCACGTTTTCTCGGAGCATGTCGCCAGTCGAGATGAACGGGACCTGGAAGTCGCCACGAAGCCGTTCAGCTTGCGTCCCTTTCCCCGCCCCTGGTGGGCCGAGCAATATCAAGTCGAGCTCGGACAAGTTGGTGTGGCACTGTACCGGCCGCGAACCGAGCGTGGAGGCCCGGATCTTCGCCGGGGGGGAGCGGAGCGTGGAGGCCGGGATCTCCGCCGTGGGCGAGCCGCACCGGGCAGGCGGACCCGGGCCGGCGGGCTAGTGGCTGGAGGACGGGGGGTTCGACAAGTCGTACACGACGAGCGCGTTCAGCTGGGTCGAGAAGCTCCCCTGGAAACCCACGCCGATGCGGTCGCCGACCTTCACATCCGCAAGCGTTTCGTGTCCCGTCGGATCGCTAACGAACAGTCGCGTATGTGAGCTCACCTGAGCGGTTACGACCTGGCCCGTCTCTGGGCCTTTGCTGACGGTGAGGGTGAGCGTTCCGCCATTCGAATCGACGGCGCTGACGGAGCCGATCACGTTACTCAGACCGCTGACCGTCGGCTTGCCGTGATCGAAGACGCCGAGGGCGGTGACAGTCCCGTTCGAGACAGCGGCCGCCGCCTCAACCGTGACCAGATCGCCCACCTGTACATCACCGAGGCTCTGCACAGCTCCGGCGCTGTTCTGACCGCCGAACCGAGTTGATCCATTGACGTCGACGGTGACGGTCTGCACGCCGCCGCCGTCGCCGCCGGATCCACCCGGGCTTTGCCCGCCCCCGCCTGGAGCGAGGATCGTCAGCGTCTCAGAGCTGGTGCTGGTTGCGCTGACCATGCCGTTGATCGGCTGGCCGGGACGGGGAGGAGGAGGCGGGCTGTGGGTTCCGTGTCCGATGTCGAGTACCGCGATCGCGATCACCGGCACTGCGGTGACGTCATCGGTGAACACGACCGCCCGATCGCCGACGTTCAGGTCGGCGAGACCGGACGCGCCGCCGTCGGATGCGCCGGGGACGGCGAACACGGTGGTGCCGCTCACCTGGACCGTGGCGCTGTTCGGAGACGACCCATCGGTGGATTGGATCAGCGTCAACGTGTCGTTGCCGGTATCGACTGAGCTGATCACGCCTGCAAATGCGGCTCCGTGACCAGACGCACCGCCGTTCGGGGCTCCGATGACGCGGATGCTCGTTGCCTGTCCGGGCGTCGAGGTCGAGAAGCTGACTGTCACCCGCTCGCCCACTGCGACCGCACCGCCTTGGCCCGAGATCTGGGTATGGCTGATGTTGAACGTCATAACTCGCGTGTGGGTCCGGTGCCGGCGACCCACCCGCCGTCGTACGACGACCGTCACGGCGCCCTTTGCCGGGTCGAGCGAGCGCACCACGCCAGTCACCTTCAGCGAGGCGTGGGCGTGGGCATGCACCTGGACATCCGTCTTCGCGATCGACACCGCGGGGGCTGCCAACAGCAAGACCCAGGTGAACATGGCGGCCAGGATTCGCGAGCGGGTCATTCGGAGCTCCTCAGTAACGGCGACGCGGATGGATCGACCACCGGAAGCGTCGGCGCACCGGGGAGCAGCCTGCACCGCTGGATGCTCGAGCTCGACGATCGTTGGAACGCTGCATCGCTCCAGCTCGACGATCGTTTGAGCGCCGCCCCACAACCGGGGCGGCGCGGCTACTTCAGGAAGCCCTCGTAGTTACGCATCATCAGCTGTGCCTCGAGTTGCTTCATCGTGTCGAGGGCAACGCCAATGACAATCAGGATCGACGTCCCGCCGAGCGCCAGGTTGACGCCGGTCCGGTCGATCAGGATCGTGGGCAAGGCGACGATCGCTGCCAGAAACAGAGCTCCCGGAAACGTCAGCCGCGCCAGGATGCGGTCGAGGAATTCGGCCGTGGGTCTGCCTGGCCTCACCCCTGGAATGAATCCGCCCGCCTTACGCAAGTTGTCGGCCTGGTCCACCGGATTGAAGGTGACGGCGGTATAGAAGTACGTGAAGAGGATAATCATGATGCTCTCGCCAACGAGGTACTGCCAGCCCAGGGGGCTGAAGAAGGTCGAGATCTTGTAGGCGAACGTGTGCGGGTTGTTCTGGCCGATCAGCTGCCCGAGCGTGGCCGGAATCGCCATCAGGGTCGCGGCGAAGATCACGGGGATGACGCCGGCCATGTTGACTCGGAGCGGGAGATAGGTCTGGGTGCCGCCGACCATCCGGCTGCCGATGACGCGTTTCGCGTACTGGACCGGAATCCTCCGCTGTCCCTCCTGTACGAACACGACGGCGGCGACGACACCGAGCGCGATGAACGGCAGAACCACGCGGAACACCTGGTTCGGACTGTTCCACCAGGCCTGTACGCCGGACGGGATACGCGAGACGATGCTCGCGAAGATCAGCAGCGAGATCCCATTGCCGATCCCGCGCTGGGTGATCAGCTCGCCCATCCACATCAGCAGGATCGTCCCGGCGGTGATCGAGATGACGATCAGGAACACCTTGCCAAGGTTGAAGTTCGCGATCAGCGAGGACCCCTTCTCGGCGCTGCGGAACAGGAACACGTAGCCGATCGACTGGGCGAAGGCGAGCGCGACAGCCAGATAGCGCGTGTACTGGGTGATCCTCGCCTGTCCGACCTCGCCCTCCTTCTGGAGCTTCTCGAGCGAGGGAACCACCGCCTGAAGCACCTGGAGGATGATCGAGGCGGTGATGTAGGGCATGATCCCGAGCGCGAAGATCGCGATCCTCCCGAGGCCACCGCCGGAGAAGGTATTCAGCAGGCCGAAGATGCCACTGTTGCTAAGGCTGTTCTGGAGCTGCTTGGCCGCGGCGGAGGTGATGCCCGGCGCCGGGATGTATGCGCCAAGGCGATAGAGAGCAAGGATCCCGGCGGTGAACAGAACCTTGTTGCGGATCTCCCGGACTCGGAAGGCGCCGAGGATCGTTCCGATCACGCGTCGCTGCCTTTGGCCGAGCGCGTGGCGGGCGCCACGTGACACTCGCCGCCGGCTGCCTCGATCTTGGCCCGAGCGGCTGCACTGAAACCGTGCGCGTGGACCGTGAGAGGCTTGCTGAGCTCGCCTGTGGCGAGGATCTTCACCGGGATTCCCTTGCGAGTGCCGAGGCCCTTGGCGGCCATCGCCTCGAGCGTAGCCGTCGCCCCGGATTCGAAGCGAGCCTCGAGATCGACCAGGTTGACGGCCTGAGTGTGGGTCCGGAAGAGCTCGAACGGCATCGACTTCTTCATATGCGGACCACGCAGCTTGCGCATCCGCATGTGAATCGGGTTCTGGCCGCCCTCGAACCGGGGACGCCGCTTGGCGCCCGAGCGCGAACCCCAGCCCTTCTGACCGCGGCCCGAGGTCTTCCCAGTGCCCGAGCCCTCGCCACGGCCAATGCGCTTGCGAGGCCGGCGCGATCCAGGAGCGGGATGAAGGTTGTGCAGCCCGATCCGCCCTTCCTCGGGGGTGCTCCCGGCTCCTGGCTGCCTTCCGGAAGTGCTCCCGGCTCCTGGCTGCTCTCCGGAAGTGCTCACGGTTCCTTCACCTCCACCAGATGCCGGACCTTATGGAGCATTCCCCGGATCTGGGGCGAATCGTCGTGCTTGACGGTGTGCCCGATGCGACGGAGCCCAAGCGAGCGCAGCGTGTCGCGCTGGCGCTTATCCGAGCCGTTGCGGGACTTGCGCTGGGTGACGCTGAGCGTGGTCACGCCCCCGCCTCCTCAGACTCGGGAGCCGCTTCGTTCGAGGCAGCCGGTGCCTCCTCCTGCGTCTCGACCGCGGCAGCCGGTGCCTCCTCCGTGACCTCGCTCTGGGCCGCGGGCGCCTCGACGGCGCCATTCGGTGCCTCCTCCTGCTCTTCCGCGAGAGCCGGCGCCGCCCCCGCCCGGTTGCCAGCTGCAGCGGCCTCCCCGACCGGATCTGGGCTGACGACGGAGTCGTCGCCGCCGGCCCCTTGCGTCGCCGTGGCCCCGCCATTGCCATTCGACCCTGTCGCGGGGGGCGGCGGCGACGAGTCCGTCGTCAGCCCAAGCACCTGATTGATTGAGAGGCCCCGCAGCTCAGCGACCTCAGCCGGGGTACGGAGCGACTCGAGCCCCGCCATGGTCGCCTTCACAAGATTGATCGGATTCTGCGAGCCGAGGCTCTTCGAGAGGATGTCGTGAATCCCCGCAAGCTCGAGCACCGCGCGCACGCCGCCGCCGGCGATGACCCCCGTCCCGGGCGCGGCGGGCTTTAACAGGACCCGGCCGGAGCCGAATATGCCGAGCGTCTGGTGGGTAATCGTCGACCCGTGCTTGGGCACGCGATAGAGATTGCGCTTGGCCCGCTCGACTCCCTTCTGAATCGCCACCGGCACCTCGTTGGCCTTGCCGTAGCCGATCCCGACGACTTCGCGCTCATCGCCGACTACAACGAGCGCCGTGAAAGAGAACCGACGGCCGCCCTTTACGACTTTCGCGACACGGTTGATCTCCACGACCCTCTCTTGGAGGTCGAGATCACCGGCTGAGACTGTTCGTTCGCGCGCCATGGATGCTTCAGAGTAGCGGGACGCTCATAGCTGCAAGCCGCCCTCGCGGGCGCCCTCGGCAATCGCCTTGACGCGGCCGTGGTACTTGTATCCGCCACGGTCGAATACGGCGCGCTCGACGCCGGCGGCTTTGGCTCGATCCGCCAGCAGCTCTCCGACCTTCCGCGACTGGTCCATCGGGGACAGCTTCTGGAGATCCGCCTCGGTCCACGACGCCGACGCGAGCGTGCGGCCGTCGTCGTCGTCGATCAGCTGCACGAACACGCCGCGGTTGGAGCGCATCACAGAGACACGCGGACGTTCGGCGCTACCGCGGATCTTGGCGCGCACGCGACGGCGGCGCTTGAGGCGGCGCTGGGGCTTGGTGAGAACGGTCATGCCCGCTTCCCGACCTTCCGCGCTACGTACTCGCCCTCGTAGCGGATCCCTTTGCCCTTATAGGGTTCGGGCTTGCGCTGCTTACGGATGTAGGCCGCGACCTCGCCGACCTGCTGCTTGGAGGCGCCCTTGACGACGATCCTCGTGGGCATCGGAACCTCGAACTCGATCCCCTCCGGCGCCTTGACCGGCACGGGGTGCGAGTAGCCGAGCGCCAGCTCGAGGTCTCGGCCGCGGAGCTGGGCTCGGTAGCCGACTCCCTGAATCTCGAGCCGCTTCTCGAAGCCGTCGGTGACTCCTTCGACCATGTTCGCGACGAGCGTGCGGGTTAGACCGTGAAGTGCACGGTGCTCGCCCCGATCGGTGGGCCGGGTGACCCGGAGCTCATCGTCGACGTGCTCGATCTCGATGTCCCGGGGAACGCGTTCAGACAGCTCCCCGCGGGGGCCGTTCACGATCACGCGCTCAGGCTCGATCGCGATGCTCACACCAGCCGGGACTGGGATGGGTTGTCTGCCGATCCGGGACATCGTTCTCTGTGTCTACCAGACCCTCGCCACGACTTCGCCGCCGATTCCTTGAATCCGCGCGTCGTGGCCGGTCATCACGCCGCGAGAGGTGGAGATGATCGCGGTCCCCATGCCGCCCTGGATCCGGGGGATGTTGGCGTGGTCCACGTAGGTTCGCTCGCCCGGCCGCGAGACCCGCTGGAGCCCCGAGATCACCGGGCGACGATCGCTTGTGTACTTCAGCGTCACCGTCAGTTCCTCGCCGGGGCGCTCGTCACGGGCAGGATGGACCTCAAAGCCCTCGATGTAGCCCTGCTCCTTCAGGATGCGGGCGACTTCGCGTTTGAGCTTCGAGGAGGGCATCGTGACATCCTGGTGCTGCGCCCGGGCGGCGTTACGCAGCCGGGTGAGGAAGTCGGCGATCGGGTCGGTCATCGACATGTGCGGCTCACCAGCTCGACTTGGTCATGCCGGGGACGTAGCCGTTGTGAGCGAGCTCGCGCAGGCAGATCCGGCACAAGCCGAACTTGCGATAGACCGCTCGAGCCCGGCCACAGCGCCGGCAACGGCTGTAGCCGCGGGTCTTGTACTTGGGGGTCCGCTGCTGGCGGACTCGCTGCGAAATCTTGGCCATGCGCTCCCTTACGTAGTAGCAGCCGGCTGCCGGCTGTCCCTGGCAAACGGCATTCCGATCGACTGAAGCAGCGCGAACGCCTCCTCGTCGGTGGAAGCCGTGGTAGTGATCGTGATGTCGAGGCCGCGGACCTGATCGATCTCGTCGTAGTCGACCTCGGGGAAGATGATCTGCTCGCGAACGCCCATCGAGTAGTTGCCACGCCCGTCGAATGCGCGCGGGTTCAGGCCGCGGAAGTCGCGGATCCGAGGGATCGCGATCGACAGCAACCGGTCGAGGAACTCGTAGGAGCGCTCGCCGCGCAGCGTGACTGCGACGCCGACGGGCATCCCCTCGCGGACTTTGAACTGGGCGATCGACTTGCGGGCGCGGCGAATGTTCGGCTTCTGTCCGGTGATCGTCGCCAGCTGCTCGGTGGCGGCCTCGAGCATCTTCGAGTCCTGCTTGGCCTCGCCGACGCCCATGTTGACCGTGATCTTCTCGATCCGCGGCGCCTGCATCGGCGTGCTGTAACCGAAGCGCTCGACCAGCTGGGGCCTGATCTCCTCGAAGTAGCGTGTCTTTAGACGGGCTGGCATGTCAGATCCTTGTTCCGCTCCGGCGCGCGACGCGGTATCGCTTACCGTCCTCGATCTCGATCCCGACCCGAGTCGGCTTGTTGTCCTTCGGGTCGACGTGCGCGACGTTCGAGAGGTGGATCGGGCCCTCCTTCTCGATCACACCGCCGACCTGCTCGGGGCGCTGCGACCCGGCGACCTGCCTGGGCCGCTCGTGGCGCTTGATGATGTTGAGCCCCTCGACGTACACGCGGTTCTTGGCCGGATCGACGCGAAGGACCCTGCCGCGCTTGCCACGGTCCTTTCCACCGATCACGATCACCTC
>JALYZY010000157.1 GCA_030948665.1 Actinomycetota bacterium
CAGCTGGCCCGCCCGCTCTCGCGGCTGCTGTTCGGCCGCCTCGACGCTCGGATCGCCAGCTATCAGGCCACGCGCGAGCTGATTCAGCGCTATTTCCCTGGGGTCTACCGGGTGATCCTGCCGGGCGCCTCGGTGGCGCCCACGGGCGAGCTCGATGGCCCGGTCCGGATGGTGTTCAACGCCTCGGAGGAGCGCGCTGCGCTGCGGATCTTCCTGCGGGCGCTGCGGCTGCTGCCGGCTGAGCTGGAGTGGCGGGCGACCGTGTTCTCGCCACGAGCACTTGCGGTGCCGGCGACGCTCGGTCGCGCCCTGCGGGATCGCGTCGACTTCATCGATGGTTCCGGCGACGCGGACGTGCTGGCGGGCGCCGATGTGATCGTGCTCGCCTCCGAAGGCGTGAGGCCGGTTCCGTGGACGCTGGTGAGAGCACTGGCGGCGGGTGTGACGCCGGCGGCGTCCCGGCTCCCGGTGTACGAGGAGCTCCTGGCTGACGGAAAGCACGGGTACGTGTTCGAACCCGGCGACGTGGAGACCCTCGCGGTACACCTCACGAGGGTCGCCTCGGACCCCAGTGCGCTCCGGGAGCGGCGGCGCGCTAGGGAGAGTGAGCTGGGTCCCGGGTTTTCGTGGTCGCACGTGGCCGACGAGCTCGAGGACGTCTACGGAGCCCTCGTGGCGCGCCGCCATGACGGGCGGGGTAGCGCCCGGGCCCGCAGCGCTCTTCAGTCCCGCAGGCTGATCGACGTCGACCTGCATATGCACACCGACCATTCCTATGACTGCGCCACGCCCGTGGAGGTGCTGCTCGCGGAGGCCCGCGCGCGCGGCCTCGGGGCGATCGCGATCACCGACCACAACGAGGTCTCCGGCGCGCACGAGGCGAGAGCGAAGGCCGACGGATTGAAGGTGATCGTCGGTGAGGAGATCAAGACCGCCAGCCAGGGTGAGGTGATCGGGCTGTTCATCGAGGAGAAGATTCCTCGGGGACTGTCGATGCGTGAGACGATCGCCGAGATCAAGCGCCAGGGTGGCGTGGTGTACGTGCCCCACCCGTTCGACCGGTTGCATTCCGTGCCCGACTACGAGCATCTGCTCGAGGTGCTCGACGCCGTCGACGCGATCGAGGTGTTCAACCCCCGGGTGGCGATCACCGAGTTCAACGACGAGGCGGTGCGATTCGCAGCCAAGTACCGAATCCCGGCGGGGGCGGGCTCGGACGCCCATGTCCCCCAGGGGCTCGGGTCGGTGCGCATCAGGATGCGCGACTTCGACGGGCCGGAGGAGTTCCTCGAATCGCTGCGGGACGCGGACATCGTGCGCAATCCCGCGAGCCTGCTGTACGTGCAGGCGCTCAAGTTCCTGCAGACCAAAGCGTTGCCCGGAGGGGCCCGGCAGGCGGCCCGCGATCGCCGCGTGCGGCGAGCCACGGGCCGCGAGCGGCCGCGCGCGAGCGACCGCGACCGCCGCAACTCCTGATGCACTCGCAAGGACAAGCCAGCCCGCCGTCCAATCCGGTGCAGGTGCCCGCAACCGACGACGAGATCCGCGAGAAGTACCTCGAGCGAGCGATCCGCGAGCTGAACGCGTTCGCGCGCGAGGTCCAGGGCTGCCAGGAGTGCCCCCGAGGACAGCTGATCCCGGTACTCGGCTCCGGGCATCCGCAGGCCGACATCTTCCTGATCAAGCACTCGGCCCGCCCGGCCGAGGTCGAGGAGGGAGTCGCGTTCTACGGGCGGACGGGCAACGCGCTGATGAAATCGCTGAAGCGGCTGTCGATCGACCCGCTTGCGGTGTACGGAACGCTGTGCGTGAAGTGCCCCGTGCTCGACCCGGCGATGGCGGACCCGGCGTGCGTTGCGCGGCTCGCCGAGGAGATCACGATCGTGTCGCCGAAGATCGTTGTGGTGATGGGCCTCGACGCGCTCGGCGTCGTAAACGAACTCGAGCTGCCGCTAAGGCGTGACGTGCATCCGGTGACCGGCGAGATCCAGCAGCTCACCCCGATGATCGACGCCTTGTATGTGCCCAACATCGACGAGGCGCTCGACGAGGATGCCGCCAAGCGCGAGTTCTGGGCGGCGTTCCGGGTGCTCGGGCGGTGGTGGGCTGACCTGCCGCCGTATTAGCGGTATCGACCTCTGGCGGTAGCCATGGCTGACCTGCCGCGGTCAGAACAGTCCCAGTGGATCGGTCACCCGGGAGCCGTGGGGAATCCGCGTCGGCTACACCTCCAGCAAGCTCCTCCGATCACGGACACCGGCTAAACATGCTCGTCCGGTTCCTTTCAGGCACGCAAGTGAGCGGTCGGGTTGGACTCGGGCCCGTGGCCCTGGAAGGCGAGTCAAACGAGCGCGATGACCACTGCGCTGAGTGCGGAGCGAAGCTGACGGCGACCGAGCTTCAGGCGGTGATGGAGTCGGGCGGTCCGCCGTTGTGCTCGATTCACGCGGCCGAGGACGAGCCGGGCTCGAAGCCGACGCGGCCGGCTTCACGCCCTAGGCGTCTGCGCCGCGATCACGCGTCGCCCCTAGCCCTTTGTCAGAGCGATCTTCCCGAGCTTCCCGCCGGACTCGAAGCGCTCATAGGCATCGGCTGCACGCTCCAGCGGGAAGGTGGCCGCGATCGGCACCGTGAGCGCTCCCGTTTCGAACAGCGGCAGCACCGAGCGCTCCATCGCCCGCGCGGTCAGCGCCTTCTCCTCGAGCGGCCTGGCGCGGAGCGTCGAGGAGTGGATCCGGCCCCGGCACTGCATCAGCTTCCGCAGGTCGATCTCGCCCCTGGCCCCGCCACCCACGCCGATCACGGCGATCCGTCCTTGAGTGGCCAGACAGGACAGGTTGCCGGTCAAGTTAGGCGCTCCGACCAGCTCGAGGATCACGTCGAACGGACCGTGCTCGGTGAACTCCTCGGGGGCGATCACGCTCGCGCCGAGCTTCTCGACCTCGCCTCGTACCTCCGCGTTCCTGACGGTCGCAGTTACTCGCGCTCCGGCATTGCGACCAAGCTGGATCGCCGCCGTTCCGACCCCGCCGGCACCGCCGTGCACGAGCAGGCGCTCACCCATCCTCAGCTGCGCCTGGGTGAAGAGCGCATCGTGGGCGGTGGTGAACACCTCGGGGACGCACCCGGCGGCCGTCCAATCGAGTGACTCGGGCACCGGCATCAGAACCCGCTCGTGAACCACCGCCAGCTCCGCCTGTCCTCCGCCGCCGACGATCGCCATGACACGGTCACCGACCTCGAACCGGGTGGCTCCATCGCCGAGTGCCTCCACTTCTCCGGCCAGCTCGAGGCCCGGGATGTCCTGCGGTGATCCGGGCGGCGCGGGATACATGCCGCGCCGCTGGTGCATGTCAGCGCCGTTGAGGCCGGCCGCCTTCACCCTCACGAGAACCTGGCCGGCGCCCGGAGTCGGGTCAGGATGCTCCTCGACCGAGAGCTGCTTGTCCCTGATCGTCACTGCGCGCATTGATGCCCGACCCTACCGTGCCGCTTTCCCGCTTCGCCCTAACGAAAGTTGCGATATGCGCAACAAACGTCAGGCGGATCGCTCGAGCAGCGCCACGCACTCGATGTGGGGCGTCTGCGGAAACATGTCGACCGGGCGCACCCGGATCAGCTTGTAGCCCGCTTCGACCAGCTGGGCTGCATTGGGGGCGAGCGTCGTCGGGTTGCAGCTCACGTAGACGATCCGCCGGGGGGCTGCCTCGATGATCCGGCGCACGATCTTCTGCGAGAGCCCGGCGCGGGGAGGGTCTACCACGACCACGTCGGGCCTCCCGGCGCGCTCGGTCAGCTCGCGCAAGGCCAGGCGAGCATCCCCGGCGAAGAAGCGTGCGTTGTCGATCTCGTTCAGTCGCGCATTGTCGATCGCGTTGGCGATCGCATCCTCGATCAGCTCGAGTCCCCACACTTCGGCCGCACGCGGCGAGATCAGCAGCCCGATCGTGCCGATCCCGCAGTACAGGTCGTATACGCGCTCGAAGCCGGTGAGCTGTGCGTACTCGCCCGCGATTCCGTAGAGCTGCTCCGCCATTTCGGTGTTCGTCTGGAAGAAAGCTTCGGGCGCGATCCGCACCCGCAGCCCGCCGATCTCCTCCCGGAGGCGCTCGGTCCCGGCCAGAAGCTCCGTTTGGCCACCCTGGGTCGTCTCGGCCGCCGCCTCGGTGCGTGTCCAAAGGACACCGTCCGCAGGTGCAGCAGCCGCCGCCAAACCTTCTCCGTCGAGTTGGCCCGGACCGGTCACCAGGCGGACCTGGATCTGATCTGTGCGCCTGCCCTCGCGGACCACCAGGTTCCGCAGGAATCCCTCGTGGGTGCGGCGATCATGGGCCTGCAGACCCTGCGAGCGGCACCACTGCACGACCCGCTCGCGCGCCTGATTGGCGCGCTCTGAGGCCAAAAGGCAATCCGTGATCTCGATCACCCGGTCCCAGCGGCCGGGGGCGTGAAAGCCGCAGATCAAGCGACCGGCTTCGTCGGTCGCGAAGGAGTATTCGAGCTTGTTGCGATATCGCCACTGCGCAGCGGCGGGCACGATTGGCTCGAGCGTGAATTGCTCGAGCCGGCCTATCCGCGTGAGCGCTTCCTGTACCTGGGTCTGCTTGATCTCGAGCTGGCGCTCGTAAGGGAGGATCTGCCAAGGCGCCCCGGGATGGGGAGCGACTGGCGCGACGCGCTCGGCGCTCGGCTCGAGGACCTCCGAGGTTCGGGCCTGGGCGTAGGCCCGCTTCGACTTCGTGACCGTCGCTCTCACCCGGTCCCCCGGGACCGCATCCTCGACGAACACGACGTACCCGTCGCGGCGTGCCACGCCGGCGCCGCCGAACGCGAGCGAGTCGATCGTCAGCTCGAGCTCGTCGCCCGGCCGCGGTCGCGTGGTCTGGGTACTTGGTGAGTTCACTCGATCTAGCATGGCAGTGAATGGACCTCGACGGTTACAGGCGGTCTGCCGAGACGTTCGTGACCGAGCTGACTCGGGAGTACTACCGCCACTACGCCGGCCTCAAGGACGAATACGAGATCGAGCCGATCTACGAACGGCACGCCGCGCTGCTCACCCGCGAGGCCGTCGAGTCGCTGCGCGACTTCGCCGACCGCGCACCGGGCGGGAGCGAGGAGCTCCGCAGGCTGACGATGCTCGTTGACTTCGGGGTGGAGGGCTATATCGGGGAGGCCACCAAGAGCGCGGAATCGGAACTGGCGCGCCGGGAGGCTGGGCTCTCATTCGAGTTCGACGGACAGCGGCTCGGATTCCGGGAATCATCCGTGGTCCAGGCGAACGAGCCTGAGGCCGGCCGACGTGCGGCGATCGAGGATGCTCGCCTGATGCTCACCGAGGAGCAGCTTGGTGATTTACATCGTGAGTTGCTGGATCGCGCTCATCGGTGTGCGGCGGATCTCGGCTGGGCGAGCTACCGGGAGATGTGCGAGGACTGCAAGCTGATCGACCTGGGCGCGCTTCAGCGCCAGACGGACGCTTTCGTCCGGGCCAGCGGCGGCGTGTACCCCGAGCTGCTCGACCCCGAGCTGCAGCGAACGTTGGGGTTCGGTTTCAAAGATCTCGCGCGAAGCGATCTGCCGCGCTTCAACCGCGCCGCGGACAAGGATGCTCTGTTTCCCGCGGATCGACTGCTTCCGAGCTTTGTCGAGACGATGCATGGACTCGGCATCGAGGTGCAAGCGCAGCCCGGGGTGATACTCGATGTCGACCCACGGCCAAAGAAGTCGCCGCGCGCGTTCTGCGCCCCGGTGCGCTCCCCCGGAGAGGTGTACTTGGTCCTCACGCCGATCGGAGGACTCGAGGACTTCTCGGTGCTGTTTCACGAGGGTGGGCACACCGAGCACTTCGCCAACGTCGACCCGGCGCTGCCGTTCGAGTTCCGCTATCTCGGTGACAACTCGATCACCGAGGGATTTGCGTTCCTGCTGGAGCATCTCGTCGAGGACCCCGAGTGGCTGCGGCGGCGACTTGGAGTGACAGACGCCTCCGAGCTCATTGCCCACACACGGGCCCAGCGGCTGGTCTACCTACGTCGCTACGCCGGGAAGCTCGCCTATGAGCTGGAACTCCACGGAAATGGCCAGTCCCGTGACTTCGGTGGGCTCGCCGACCGCTACTCAGAGCTGCTTGGGGGCGCGGTGGGTGTCAAGTGGCCACGGGAGACTTTCCTGGCCGACGTGGATCCTGGCTTCTACTGCGCCTGCTATCTGCGTGCCTGGGCACTCGAGACGTATCTTCGGCGTGCCCTGCGGGAGCGATTCGGCGTCGCGTGGTTCGAGCGTCCCGAGGCGGGCGATCTGCTCAGGGAGCTCTGGCGGGAGGGCCAGCGGCTCACACCCCAGGAGATGCTTGCGCAGATTGGCGCCGGCGACAAGCTCGACTTCGGCGTGATGCTCGAGGACCTGGGCCTGCGCAGTCCATCGGGCTGAGCGCCTCAAATCGGGCCTGTCTGCCCGATAAATGTGCCTCTGGCGTCCGCTTCCGTCGGAAGTCGGTCGAACCTGATCCTCAAGACCCGCCACGGCAAGATCCTGGAGATCGGGATCGCCAACAAGACGCTCAGCAGGAGCGGACTCCAGCAAGCCAAGCTCCTCGCCCACTTCTAGCGCTCGGCACGTCCCGAGGAGTGGTGGTGTGACAGATTGGCCCCTGATCGGGTAGGTATGGCAAACCCCAGGGGGCCAGGCCGGGACAGATCTCCGTACGCCCGGGCCTGCCGACGTAACGGAGGGAAGAGCGATGAAGATCAAGCGAGTTCGGATACTGAGCGCCAGGTCGTGGCAGGCCGAGTTGCTGATGTGCTTGGCCGGTTGTGTCGCCGCGTCCGGGGCGACGGCACGGACGCTCGCCGACCAAGCTTCGTGCGGGCCGGCGGCCGCTCACACCATCGCCGCGGACGCCACTGCGCGGATCTACCGCGTGCTGATCGGTCACTCATTCACCGGCCCTCAGTTTGCCTACTACGGCTGCGCGGTCGCACACACAACTCCCGCGCTGCTCTCCTCGACGGACGCGCAGAGTTGGGTGAGGATGGTCGAGCTTCGCGGCGTGATGGCCGGGTTCATCGTCGATCAGAATGGAGTAGACACGGGCAGCAACACGCTCGTCGTACGCGACCTGACAGACGGCCGCGTGCTTCACACCGCGTCGGTCAGCTGGATGGCACCTCGCACATCCAACAGCCTCGACACATACGTTCTCGCTCCGTCTGGGAACGTCGCCTGGGCCAGCGAGCACGCCACGGGACCCACTATTCGCAATGAGGTGACGATACGCCGCGCGATCGGGCGAACGGTGAGGACCCTCGACCGGGGAGGATCCATCAGGCCGGGCTCATTGCGGCTGCTCGGACACTCGATCCAGTGGATTGACGGCGGACTGCGGCGGCATGCCCCTCTGCCCTGATCGAGAAGACCTGCGGGGGCACAGCCTCGTCAGCCGCACGCTCGCCACACGTGTTGCCGACGGTCACCTGCACTCCTGACTCAGGGAGCCCCGATCGGGAACAAGTACATCGTGGCGCTTGAGGGCTTCCTGCGCGCTCACGGATATCGTCCCTGAGCCGCGGGGGCGGCATGCGCTAGGCCGTGACGAGGAATTCCAGCAGTGCCTTCTGGGCATGCCGGCGGTTCTCGACCTGGTCCCAGATGCGCTGGCGATCGCCGTACAGGACCTCGGCGGTGATCTCCTCTCCCGGATGTGCCGGGAGGCAGTGCAGCGCGACCGCTCCCGGCGCCGCGAGGTCGAGGAGCTCGTCGTCGAGGCAGTATGGAGCGAGCGCACGTCGCCGCTCCACAGCTGTAGCCGGCGCATCGTCCATGCTCACCCAGACGTCGGTGTAGAGCGCGTCGGCCCCTCTGGCCGCCTCGCGCGGATCGCGCATCAGCTCGGCGCCTCCGACCGGCTCGAGCTCGTATCCCGCCGGAGATGCCACCCGGACGCGAACGCCCGCGAGGGAGCCGAGCAGCGCAAGCGAGCGGGCGACGTTATTGCCATCCCCTACGTATGCGAGCGTGAGTCCCTCGAGCTTTCCGAAGGTCTCGCGCAAGGTGAGCAGATCGGCGAGCGCCTGGCAGGGGTGATGCTCCGCGGTCAGCATGTTGATCACGGGCACCGAAGCGTGGTCGGCGAGCTCCTGAACGACGGTATGCGGGCCGGTCCGCACGGCGATCGCCGCGACATGGCGGGACAGCACGTAAGCGGTGTCGCGCACCGACTCTCCGCGCGTCAGCTGCATCTCATCGGCGCGAAGAACCATCGGGTGTCCTCCCAGCTCGACCACTCCTGACTCGAGCGAGACGCGCGAGCGTGTCGAGGGGCGCTCGAACAGCAAGGCGACGCTACGGCCGCGCAGCACTTTCGAGGACAGCGGGTCGGCTTTCAGCTCGAGCGCGCGATCGATTACGGCGGCGACCCCAACGGCGCTCAGCTCGGTGCCGATTAAGCAGTCGTGCGGCGGGTGTGTCACTGGGCAAGCTTCGGGTCGGGCGAGCGCGGGAGTGTACGGTCGTGGTGATGGCGTTGCGGGTTCTGACCTGGAACTTGATGCATGGTCGCTCCTTGCCTCCGGCGGGGCGCTACCTGGAGGACGAGTTCGTCGCCGCCCTGGCCCGGTGGGAGTGGGACGTGGCGCTCCTGCAAGAGGTCCCGCCGTGGTGGCCGCCGGCGCTCGCTGCACGACTGCGCGCCGACCAGCGGTTGGTGCTGACCTCGCGCAACTCGCTGCTCCCGGTTCGCCGCGCGCTTGCGATCCGCTGGCCGGACCTGATCAAGTCAAACGGTGGAGGCGCGAACGCGATTCTGACCCGCCGCGGGGAGATCCTCGACCACAGGACCTTCAGGCTTTCTTGGTTCCCGGAGCGACGGTGGGTGCACGCGATTCAGCTTGCAGGCGCCGATGGGTCGGACGCGCCCCTGTGGGTGGCCAACTTGCACCTAACGGTCCGTAACCCGAAGGCCGCCATGCACGAGGCCAGTAACGCCGGGGATGCTCTACTTGACTGGGCAGCCGGCGCTCCAGCGCTCCTGGGCGGCGACTTCAACGTTCCGTCTCCTTCTGCGCTAGGTTTCGAGCCGGCGGGCGGCCATAACGTGGACCACGTTCTCGTCAGCGGTCTGCGGGCGACAAGTGATCCCGAGGTACTGGTTCGCGGCCTGCTGTCCGACCATGCCCCGGTGGCGGTGGACCTCGCGCGATCCTCGCCTGCTTAGGCGCTAGCCGCGGCCCGCGCGCAGACCGAACCCGCGCACCATCAGCAGCGCCTTCTCGCCCAGCGTGCCGCGGGCGGGGAGAATGCCGAGCTGTGTCGCCGCGCCATAGAGGTCGAAGAAGGCGCGCACCCGCAACAGCTTCGCCCGCCGCAGCTCGCAGTAGAAAACGCAGTGCACAACCACGAAGCGATTGGTCGGGGGGAGCCCCTCGAGCGGGGCCTTGTGGGTCCCGAGCAGCTTGCAGGGCGCCGCGACGAATCGTCTATTGGTAAGCCGGTCACCGGTGCGCTCGACGCGGGCGTCCGGGAACGCTGTCCACAGCCGCTCGGCGTGGCGCCCCAGGGCCTCGGCGCCCTCGAGCGGCTCTCCGGTCAGAGGGTCCTCGTAGTGCAGGTCGCCGTCGCACACCGGTGTGAACGCGGCGGGATCCCTGCCTGACCACGCGGCCTCCCAGGCGTCGATCAATTCGTTGACGGTCATTGCGTGGGTGCGCGCGTCATCGTCGCTCGAGTGCGCGATCACGGAGTGGCGTCGAAGCTTTCAAAGGCCGCCAGTCCCTCCGAGGGGCTGGACGCCCGGGCATACCGCCGGCGCGGAATGCGCCCCGCCGCGCGCGCCAGCAGGCCCGCCTCGACCGACAGCCGGATTGCTCGGGCCATCGCGCGCGGATCGTGGGCACGCGATATCGCGCTGGCACACAGCACGGCGTCGCAGCCGAGCTCGAGCGCCAGCGCGGCATCGGAGGCGGTTCCGACGCCTGCATCGAGGACCACCGGAACCTCTGCCTGCTCGACGATGATCGAGATGTTGTACGGGTTGCAGATGCCCATGCCGCTGCCGATCGGCGAGCCAAGCGGCATCACAGCGGCGCAGCCGACATCCTCCAGGCGGCGAGCGAGGATCGGGTCGTCGGTGGTGTAGGGGAGAACGACGAAGCCATCATCGACCAGGGTCTCGGCGGCGGTCACCAGCTCGACCGCATCGGGCAGGAGGGTCCTGTCGTCGCCGATCACCTCCAGCTTGATCCAATCCGTCTCGAGGGCTTCCCGGGCGAGGTGGGCGGTGACGATCGCGTCACGTGCCGTGAAGCAGCCCGCGGTGTTCGGGAGGATCTCCACTCCGGCCACGTCGAGCACGTCGAGGATCGAGCCGCGTGCCGCGGGGTCGAGCCGCCGAAGCGCGACCGTACAGAGCTCAGCTCCCGACTCAGCCAGTGCGCCGGCGAGCATCTCGTGGTTGGTGAAGCCGCCGGTGCCGAGGATCAGGCGCGAGTGAAACTCGCGGCCGGCGATCAGGAGTGGGGCGCCCGTGCCCATCATCCACCCTGCACGGCGACAACGATCTCGAGCTGGTCGCCGTCGGCCAGCTCCGTGCTCGGCCAGAGCGTCCGGGGGACCACCTCACCGCTCAGCGCGACAGCCGTACCGCGCCCCTGCGGGGCCCCCGGCATCGAGTTGACGACGCTCGCCACAGTGGCGGAGGGTTCGAGCTCCTTCTGCTCGCCGTTGATCGTCACCAGCATCTCAGCGTCCTCCGACGGCATCTGCGGCGAGGAGCACTAGACCCCCGCCGCGACGGTCGAGAATCGAGCGGGCGAGAACGCTGCGCGGTCGACGGCGCCGATCGACTCGGGTTCCTCTGCGCTTAACCCGGCGAGGACTATCTCGGCAGTGATCGGTGCCAGCAGCACTCCGTGACGGTAGTGGCCCGCCGCCCAATGGAGCCCGGAGACGCTCGACTCGCCGATCGCCGGCAGGTTGTCAGGGGTTACCGGACGGAGGCCTGCCGCGAGCCCCGCGACCACCAGCTCGCCGACGCCTGGCAGCAGCTCGATCGCATCGCGCAGCAGCTCGAAGCACGCGCCTGCCGTGACTGTCGTGTCGAAACCACGCTCCTCCATGGTCGCGCCAAGCACGTAGCGCCCGTCGCCGCGGGGGACCACATATCCCCCGCGCATGCGCAGCACGCGTGTGAGCAGCCCCGGTCCGGCGGGATCGCGAAGCTCGAGGATCTGACCCTTGACCGGATGGATCGGCACGCGCGCGTGGTCGGGAATGCCACCGAGCGCTGGAGACCAGCACCCTGCCGCGATCACAACGTGCTCGGCCGGAAGAAGCTCGCCGTCCGCGATCACGCCCAGTACCCGCCCGTCACTGATCGACACCTCAGTCACGCTGGTGCGCTCGCGAAGCTCGCCACCTGCGTTCTCGAGAGCCCTTCCCAGCGCTCCCGTCAGAGAGCGCGGGTCGATCGCATGATCGTCGGGGATCTCGAGCGCAAGGCGAAAAGTGGGAGCCAGAGCGGGCTCGAGGGCCCGCGCTTCGCTGGCGCGAAGCCGTCGGGCGGCCAGACCCAGCTTCGCGCGTAGCGCGAGCTCGCGCTCGAGCGCGTCCGCCTCGTCGGCGTCCCGGGCACCGAGCAACGTGCCGCACCGGAGATAGCCACAGGGGCCCCCCGCGGCGGATTCGAGCTCCTCTACGAACGCCGGATAGCACCGGGCGCTGGCGAGGCCGAGCGCCAGCATTGCTCGCTCGCTGAGCACCGCCTCGCTGATCGGAGCGAGCATGCCGGCTGCCACCCAGGACGTCTCCCCGCCGGACTTGCCGCGTTCGATCACGACGACTTGCATGCCACGCTGCGCGGCACGCCAGGCAATCGACAGGCCGATCACGCCGCCGCCGATCACGACGAGGTCAAATGGTTTGCTGGGGGTCTGCAAGCTGCGCTCCCTACGCCGGCATTAACCGGGTCAGGTTCAGACGGTCGGCGAGCTTCTACCCGCCCTCTCAGCCCGTGCTGGGCTCCCGTTCCGATTCATCGTAGCGCGGCACTCCTGGCAGACTGGGAGCGTGAGCAATCGACAGCGGAGGCTGCTTGCCGCGCACCTCTACCTGGTGTGCGATGACCAGCCCGACGAGTTCCTCGAAGCCGCGCTGCGCGGGGGGGTCGACGTCGTTCAGCTGCGGATCAAGAACGCCTCGGAGGAGCGGATCAGCTCGGCGGCACAGCGATTCGCCCGCGCCTGCGCCGAGCAGGGAGCCCTGTTCATCATCAACGACCGTCCCGATCTGGCGCGCGCGGTTGCGGCCGATGGAGCTCACATCGGGCAGGACGACATGCCGGCGAGCAAGGCCCGAAGGCTGGTGGGGAGCGAGCTCCTGCTCGGGCTCTCCACCCACACTCCCGATCAGATCGACCGTGCTTCAGGACTGCCTGTCGATTACATCGGAGTGGGCCCTGTGCACGAGACGCCCACGAAGCCAGGACGCCCCGCGGTCGGGCTCGAGCTGGTGCGCTACGCCGCCAGCCGCGCAACGGTGCCGTTCTTCACGATTGGAGGCATCACTCGTGAGAACGCCGCGGCCGTCTGGGACGCTGGGGGAGAGCGGATCGCGGTTCTCAGAGCGCTCACCGATGCCGCCGATCCGCAGCTTGCCGCGCGGGATCTGCGTCGCAGCATCGCTCCGCGGATGGAGTCGGGCGTTGGCGCGCCGTAGCCGAAAGCGCGGCCGCCGAGCGGTTGGGCGCCCAGCGCCCACCCGCCAGTCGGCGGCTCCGGCAACCTCGCCGAGCCGGACTGAGGAGCGAAACGCCGCGGTCAGGGCCACGCTGAGACCGCTCGCGCCCGGCGAGCGACCCTGGCCGCTGAAGGTGGCAGCGCTCCTCGCCGTGCTGGTCGGGGCGGGAGACCTCATACAGCTTGCGTTCGCCGGAACCCTCGACATCGGCGGGACCAGGGCGAGCTCTCCCGGAGTGCTGTTTTTCGCAGTTCTGATGCTGGTTTGCGCTGTTGGCATGTGGCAGCAGCGCTACTGGGCAGTGCTCGGGTTCCAAGCGATCCTCGCGTTCGTCATCCTGATCTTCTCGCTGCTGCTGATCCGAGCGAGCAACCTTCTCGGGTTCGTCGTCGCGATCGTGATCGTCGGCGGCTGCGGCTTTCTGTTCTACAAGCTCGTTCGGGTCCTCAGCCGTCTGCAGATGCCTGAGCCGCCGGGGCGCTAAGCCCTTCGGATAGGCTGGATATGTATGGCTGAGGACAAGTTCGACTGCGTTGTGATCGGCTCCGGCCCGGGCGGTTACGTGGCCGCGATCCGCGCGGCGCAGCTCGGGATGCGCACCGCGGTCATCGAGAAGGATCAGGTTGGAGGCCGCTGCCTGAACTACGCCTGCATCCCCGCCAAGGCGGTCCTGCGTGTCGCCGACGTGCTCTCCGAGGTTCGTGACGCCGGCGAGTTCGGGATCAAGGTCGGCGAGCCCGAGATCGACTACTCCGCAGTCAGCGCACGGCGCGAGAAGGTCATCAAGACGCTCACCGGCGGCGTCGCGGGGCTGCTGAAGAAGAACGGCGTTGAGGTGATCTCCGCACCGGGCGTGCTCGCCGGCGAAGGCGTGGTCACCGCCGGAGAGCGCCGGATCGAGGCGACCACGATCGTGCTCGCGACCGGCTCGGTCAAAAAGCCGATCCCGGGCGCAAGCTTCGGTGGCCGGGTGATCGGAACCGAGGAGGCCTGGGCACTCGAGAAGCTGCCCGCAACGATGGCTGTGGTCGGCGCAGGACCCTCGGGAGCGGAGATCGCCTCTGCCTATGCCCGGCTCGG
Source organism: Actinomycetota bacterium (assembly GCA_030948665.1). GTDB lineage: Bacteria > Actinomycetota > Thermoleophilia > Solirubrobacterales > Solirubrobacteraceae > Palsa-465. Next base: position 13,813 of record JALYZY010000157.1, read on the forward strand.
CGTGGAGGTGCTGCTGTTCGAGGCGCTCGACCGGGTGCTTCCGACCGAGGACGCGGACATCTCGAAGCTCGTCGAGCGCGGCCTCAAGCGCCAGGGCATCGAGATCTACACTTCGACGCTCGTCACCGGCATCGAGACGGCCGACGCGAGCGTCAAGTTCGCTCACGGCGAGCGCTCTGGGGAGGTCGACTGGCTTGTGATCGCCGCCGGACGCGGGCCCGACGTGGAGGGTCTTGGTCTCGACGCGGCCGGCGTAAAGCTCTCCGAGGCTGGGCTGATCGAGGTCGATGGAGCGATGCACACCAGCGCGAAGGGCGTCTATGCGATCGGCGATCTCGTCCGCGGTCCGGCGCTCGCCCACAAGGCATCGGATGAGGGAGTGATCGCGGTCGAGGACGCCGCGGCCCTGCAGACGCACCCGATCGAGTACATCGACGTTCCTCGGGCCACGTTCTGCACCCCGAACGTCGCCAGCTTCGGCCTGACTGAGGCTCAGGCGCGCGAGCAGGGACACGATGTGGTCGTCGGCAAAGTCCAGTACGGCGCGGTGGGCGCGGGCACCGTGTATGGCGACCGGACCGGCCTGGTCAAGATCGTTGGCGAGAAAAAGTACGGGGAGCTTCTGGGCGGGCACATCGTCGGCGCCAAGGCGACCGAGCTGATCCAGGAGCTCGTCAACGTTCGTGCGCTCGAGGGCGGATATCCCGAGCTCGCCCGCACGATCCACGGCCACCCGACACTCTCGGAGGCGGTGATGGAGGCCGGGCGCGCGGCGGACGGGTGGCTGATTCACGGTTGACCCGGTGCTGGTAGCCGATCGGCCGGTCTTCTACTACGACCTATCCAGCCCGGCGTGCTACCTGGTCGCCGAGCAGATCATCTCGGCGCTGCCGATCGTGGCGGAGTGGGAGCCGGTGCTCGCCTCCGACCTCGGCGCGCCGGAGCTCGAACCCGAGCGAACGGAGATCGAGCGCAGCGCCGGAGCGCTCGGGCTCCAGCCGTGGCGCTGGCCCACGCGGTGGCCGCCCGACGGGCGGACGGCGATGCTCGCGGCCACATACGCCAAGGGTGTTGGGCGGGCTGTCGCGTTCTCGCTTGCCGCCTTTCGGCAGGAGTTCGCTGCGGGGCGGGATCTCGGCGACGAGGCGACTGTGCTGCTGGCCGGCGCGGCGTGCGAGATGCATCCCACGGCTCTGCTGAAGGGGATCTCGCTGCGCTCGGTTGCACGGTCGCTCGCGCGAGCCGGGGAGCGCGCCCAAGGCTCCGGGGTTCGAACGCTGCCCGCGGTGCAGGTCGGGTCGCTGACATTCGAAGGGCTCGGCGCGATCGACGACGCCGCCCTGGCACTCGCACCGCGATGAGGGCCAACCGCGCATTCCACCTGATCGTCTCGCGCCAGGGCCTCGAGCCGGCGTTCCTCTCAGCACCTGAGCGCCTCGACAGGATCGAGGTCGTCTCGGTGGATGATGGCGAAGTGATCCTGTACTGGGACCTCCCCGCGAAGGAGGCCTCGAAGCTGCTGAAAGCGCTGAGGGCTGACCTTGCCGGGCTTGACGAAGTCGAGTTCATCACGCGGTGGGAGGGTGCCGACGCCGATGCCAGATAAGCGGTCGTGAGTCTCAGCGAGTCAGCGGTGCTCGCCCAGCGACTGCGAGCCAGGGTCGCCGACGAGCGAGTGCTCGCAGCGATCGCATCGATTCCACGGGAGCGCTTCGTCGCCGACAGCGAGCGGGCGCGGGCGTATGACAACGTTGCGCTGCCAATCGCCTGCGGCCAGACGATCTCTCAGCCGCTCGTCGTCGCCCGGATGCTCGAGGTGCTCGCCCCGGAACCGCGTGATCGCGTCCTCGATGTCGGCACCGGGTCGGGATACCACGCCGCCCTGCTGGCGCTCCTGGCCGACCATGTGTGGACGATCGAACGCCACCCTGAGCTCGCGGCGCGCGCTGAGAAGGCGATTCGCAGCCTCGGCCTCGAGAACGTCGAGATCCTCGTCGGGGACGGCTGGGACGGCCTCCCGGATCAGGCGCCGTTCGATGCCATCAACGTTGCCGCGGCAACCGGCGACCAGGTTCCCCACGCGCTCGAGGCGCAGCTGCGCGTGGGAGGACGGCTCGTCGCGCCGGTTGGCGCTCGGCGCCAGCACCTGACGCTGACACTGAGGACAGCAGACGGAGTCAGGCGTGAGCGGCTCGAGGCCGTTCGCTTCGTGCCGCTGGTGCGTGACCCAGGCGTGCGCGGATGACCTCGATCGCTTCCGGACTGGAGTCGACGAGCACGAAGCGGCGTCCGAGCTGCTGGCAGACGGCCCCGAGCGTTCCGGACCCGGCAAACGGATCGAGGCACCAGCCACCTGGACGCGAGGAGGCAGCGACGATGCGCCTCAGAACGCCCTCAGGCTTCTGGGTCGGATAGCCGGTCTTTTCCGACCCATTGGTCGGAACGATCGTGTGAAACCAGACGTCGGTCGGCCGTTTGCCCCGAGCTGCCTTCTCGGCGCTCACCAGCTTGGGCGCCATGTACGGCTCCCGTTCGACCGCATCGCAATCGAAGTGGTGGCCGCCCGGGGTGCGGACGTACACGAGGATCGTGTCGTGCTTGGCGGGCCAGCGCCGGCGGGGCTTGGCGCCATAGTCATAGCTCCAGATCAGCTCGTTCAGGAAGGCTTCGCGACCGAAGATCTCGTCGAGCAGCAGCTTGCAGTAGTGAGCCTCGCGGTAGTCGATATGGAAGTAGAGCGTCCCGTGGGGCGCCAGCAGCTCCCGTGCCCGGGCAAGTCTCGGCTCGAGGAACGCGAGGTAATCACCGAACGCGTCGTCGTAGGCGAGCGTCGAGAGCAGCGAGCTGCGGTAACGCCGCCCGCCAAAGCCGACGCGATCGCCGCCGATGTCCGCCACCGTTTCCAACCTGCGCCGCGCCTGTGCGCGTCCGGTGTTGAACGGCGGGTCCATGTAAATGAGATCGAACGTGCCCTCCGGAAGCTTCGCGAGCGCGTCCAGGTTGTCTGCCTCGATCAGCAGATCGTCGTCGAGCGCGAAGCTCATGGCTGCGGTGGAGATGTGCACAGCGGCTGTGGAAGCTAGCGGGCCGGGCGGCGCTCCTTATGCGCAGTCGACAGGCGAGCCGCTACGATCATCCCTCTCGTGCTCCTAGAGCGTTATAGAGCGCTGCTCCGCCACCCGTTGCGCGGCCGGATGACCCGGTTTGCGATCTCCTCCGTGTTCGCCGCCGCCACGAGCGCCGTCGTCTTTCCGATCCTCTACGTGCTCGGAGCCTCGACGACGGCATGCTCTGTAATCGCGTTCTTCGCCGGTGCGATCCCGAACTGGACGCTCAACCGTCGCTGGACCTGGAAGGTGCAGGGCCGAGTTGCGTTCGGCCGGGAGATCTTCGCCTACCTGATCATCTCCGGCTCGACGCTACTTGTTCTTGCGCTCGTCACCGGCTGGACGAACCACATGGTCCGAGGGATTCCCGAGGGCCACGGGATCCGCGTGCTACTGGTGACCGGCTCCTACTTCGGGGTCCTAGCAGCGCTGTATGGGGTGAGGTTCTTCCTCTACGAGCACTGGATCTTCTCGGGCCGCAGCCGGGTCCGCGCGGCCTTCCGGTCGCGCCGCCAGGTGTGGAGCGCGGCCCGGGCGAACCGCACGCCGTAGCGCAGGTTCCCGTCCTTCTTGGTGTGCCCGGCGTGGCTGGCACGGTCGCGCATCGTCGTCGGCACCTCGGCTAGGCGAAAGCCGTTCAGTGCGGCGCTGATCATCAGCTCGGAAGCCTGATACTGCGACTGCTCGAGGGTCACCGCCGCGGTGAGGTCGGCACGCATCGCGCGCAGCCCACAGGCGGGGTCCGTGATGCGGTGGCGGACCATCAGGCTGAAGACCGCTCCGAACACCAGCACCCCCAGGTGCCGAATCCGATCTGTCGTCAGCTCCGCGCCCAGCCGGCGGGAGCCCGAGACAAAGTCGGCCTGATCGACGAGGATCGGCTCGACCACCCGCCCAAGCTCCTCGGGCTCGTACTGACCGTCGGCGTCGATCGTCGCGATCACGCTGGCGCCGCGGACTCGCGCCAGCCAGTAACCGAGTCGAAGCGCAGCGCCCTGGCCACGGTTGACGGGCACGTCGCAGACCAGCGCGCCCGCGCTGGCGGCCTCCTCAGCCGTCCGGTCGCTCGCGCCATCGACGACGACGATTACCTCCGTCTGGAGACCGGCCGCTTCCGAAGGGATCTCGGCGATCACCTCCGCCACCGATGGCTCCTCGTTATAGGCGGGGATCACGATCGCCAGCGCCGCACCGAGTGCCGGAGGGTGCGCCGCAAGGAATGCCGCCGCAGCGGAGCGCTCCTCGGGCCGGAGCTCGGCGAGGTCTGGACCGGGAGCGGCGGCTGGGCTCGCTGGGGGCGGGACGAGGTCCGCCGTCTGCTTGTGGTCGGGGCTCATGGAGTCCGTCCAGCGCCCGCCAGCCCCAGGGCCCCGGTTCCCGCGGAAACGGCTTCGCGGTCAAGCGCGGACCACTCTTCCCAGACCCCGGCAAGACCTTCCTCGAAGGTGTACCGCGGGGTCCAGCCAGCCGCCTTGGCGCGACTCGGATCGACGATCACCGCCGGCATCTCTCCCGGCCGCGCTGGCCCATGGATGACGGGCAGCTCGGCGCCTGTGACGGTGCGCACGGCGTCGAGCACTTCGAGCACCGACAGCGACTGGCCGGAGCCGATCACCATCGGACCTTGCCAATCCTCATCCGAGAGGGCAAGGAGTACAGCCTGGACGACGTCGGCGGCGTGGACGTAGTCGCGGACCTGCCGGCCGTCGCCATAGACCTCGAACGTCCCACCGAGGCGGATCGCGCGCATCAGGCGCGCGACGATGCTGTCCTTGGCCTGCATCCCTGGTCCGTAGACGTTGGTCAGCCGCAGGCGAGTGCAGCGGAGCCCGTACGAAGCTGTGTACGCCGACATCAGCATCTCGCCGGCGGCCTTCGTGGATCCATAAGGCGTAAGCGGTCGCAGCGTCGTCGCCTCAGAGATCGCCAGCGCCTCCATCGGCCCGGTGACGGCGTTTGTCGAAGCGAAGATCAGGGAGCGCGCTCCCGCTGCGCGGGCCGCCTCGAGCAGGGCGTGGGTCGCGGCGACGTTCGTCTGATAGGTCGCGTCGGGGTGCTCGAGTGAGCGCAGCACCGACGTGACCGCTGCCAGGTGGACGATCCCGTCACACCCGGGCGCGAAGGCCTCCTCGAGCACCGATGGATCGGCGAGGTCGCCCTGGATCACATCGACCTCCGGGTCCGGGTGAGGCTTCAGGTCGACGACCCGCACGCGGGCTCCGGCGGCTGTCAGGTCGGAAACGACGTGACGTCCGATGAAGCCGGATCCGCCGGTGACCAGGATCCGGCGGCCGCGGAGGTCCGCCTCCTCAGCGGTGCTCACTTCGCGGGTGCCAGCTCGGCCCCGGTCCGAGGCAGCTCGCTCGAGGTCTCGCGCCAGCGCACTGTCGGCATGATCGCGGCCAGGTCGACCCGATCGCGGTAACGCTCAACGACATCGAACAGGTGGTCGATCAGCGTCGTTGAGAGGAGCGTCGGCTTCAGCCCGAGCTCCTCGAGCGCCGAATGCTTGGCGTTGTAGTAGTGATCCTCGGCCTCAACGCGGGGGTTCTCGACCTGCTCGATCGTGGACTCGCCCGGATAGCTGTTGGCGATCGTCTCGGCGATCTGGCGCACCGACATCGACTCGGTGAACTGGTTGAAGACCCTGAACTCACCGGGCTCGGCGGGGTTCTCGGAGGCGATCCTGATGCATTCGACCGTGTCGACAATGTTGATCATCCCGCGGGTCTGCGAGCCGTTTCCATACACGGTCAGCGGATGGCCGAGCACCGCCTGGATGGTCATCCGGTTCAGCACCGTGCCGAACACTCCGTCGTAGTCGAAGCGAGTTGCCAGCCGCGGGTCGCGCTTGGTCTGCTCGGTGTCGGCGCCGTAGACGACACCCTGATTTAGGTCCGTGGCGCGCATTCCCCAGATCCGGCAGCCGAACTCGATGTTATGGCTGTCGTGGACCTTCGAGAGGTGGTAGAACGACGGGGGACGCTTGGGATAGAGCACGCGGTCGCTGCGCCCGTTGTGCTCGATCGTGATCCACCCCTCTTCGATGTCGATGTCAGGGGTGCCGTACTCGCCCATCGTCCCCAGCTTGACCAGATGGATGTCGCGGTCGATGTCGGCGATCGCGTACATCACGTTGAGGTTCCCCACGACGTTGTTGGTCTGGGTGTAAACCGCGTGGGCCTGATCGATCATCGAATACGGCGCCGCGCGCTGCTCACCGAAGTGAACGATCGTGTCAGGACGGAAGTCCGCGACCATCTTGTGGACGAAGTCGGGGTCGATCAGGTCGCCGACATACGAGTGGATCGTCCTGCCGCTGACCTCGGTCCAGGCGGAGAGTCGATCCTCGAGCGTCGCGATCGGGATCAGGCTCTCGACCCCCATCTCCTCGTCGTAGCCACGGCGGGCGAAGTTGTCGTTGACTGCCACGTCGTGACCGAGCGCGGAAAGGTGCAGGGCGGTTGGCCACCCGAGGTAGCCGTCGCCACCAAGGACCAGGATCTGCATTACGAGTGCTCCAATGGCTTCATTGTTAGTAGGCTCGCGACGCTCCCGGCATCAGCCGGAACACCAGGGGCAAGATGAGAGTTTTGCCACCTGGCGAAGCGCACGAGGATAGCCGACCAGGCAGATTAGATATACACGCTGCCTTCCCGGAAGTGACGGCAATCGGATCGCTGGCCGGCTGTCAGCTGCAGCTGATGCTAGCGTCTTGCACGCCCGCGTGGCGCACGCGGTTTAGTGCTGCCGCCGATCCAGCCCCATCACGGGTGCTAGCTTCGACCCGTTCAAGATGCTCGAGCAGACGCTAGAACCTCCCCGCCTCGAGGTCCCGGAGCGGTCCGCCCCGGGTCCCGACGCGCGCCCGAATTCCGTGACCCGGCAAATCGTTCGGTACCGCTGGGTGCTCGGAGCGATCGGCCTGCTCGTCGTCTCGCTCGCGCTGATCCTATGGACCGGGACGCGACCCGGCTATGACCCGTACGGGTGGCTGGTATGGGGCAAGCTAACGGTTCACCTGAGTCTCGACACTAATGGCGCACCGTCGTGGAAGCCGTTCCCCTTCCTGCTCACGGTTCCGTACGCACTAGTCGGTCACTACGCACTGTGGCTATGGATGGTGACGGCAGTCGCGGTGTCCTTGGCCGGTCCGATCTTCGCATGGAGAATCGCTTTCTGGCTGACCGCCGCACCGCCGGCCCGCCGGTATGCGTCATACGCGGCGGGCGCGTTTGCGGGCGCAGCGGTGCTTGGCATCTCGCCCGTACCGGGGGTGGGCAACGGCTACACGCATTTCATCTTCAGCGCTCAGTCCGACACGATGATGGTGACGATGTGCCTGGCGGCGATCGACTGTCATCTGTGCGGGCGGCGGCGGTTGGCGTTCTGGCTGTGGGTCTTTGCCTCACTCGTGCGCCCGGAGGGATGGCCGTTCCTCGGTCTCTACGCCGTGTACCTGTGGCGCGAGCTTCCGTCGATGCGAAAGTGGATCGCCGCCGGGCTGGCGCTCCAGCCGCTGCTGTGGTTCGGGATTCCGGCGGTGAGCGCGAAGAGCTGGTTCGTCGCCGGCGTCAACGCCCTTAACTCGCCGCGCGCGCTTCACCACAGCCTGATCGTCGGGACGATTCAGCGCTTCCATCGCCTGCAGTCAGCTCCGGTGTGGCTCGCCGCGGCGATCGTCACCGCGCTGGCGTTCTTCTCGGTCCCGCCCGGGCGGCTCCGCCGCCCACGGGAGTGGTGGGCAGGCCTCGGCTACAGGCAGCGCTGGGTGCTGATCCTCGCCGCCGGCGCCCTCACCTGGCTGATCGTCGAGATCGCGTTCGTGCTCCACGGCTGGCCGGGCGTCCCGCGCTACCTGTTCGAGCCGGCGGCAGTGGTCGGGGTTCTCGCGGGGATCTTCGTGGGGCGGGTGATCCTCGACGTTCCGGCGCTCATCTCCCGCTGGGTCTCGCAGCCAGGGCGCGGCACGCCCAGGCTTGCCGCCCGGCGTGGCAGCTGGGGTGCGGTGCTCGTGCTCGCGTTGCTGCTGGGCGCGATGCTCCCGGCGGCGCGGATAGCGCTACGGGCTGAGCACCAGGACCTCAGACATGAGCGCGAGCGCGCGATGGAGATCAACCGCCTTTCCTCGGTCGTGCGGATCCTGGGGGCCAACCGGATCCTCGCCTGCGGGAAGCCGAACATCCCCTACGGCTATCAGAGCGTGTTTGCCTGGTACACCGGGATCAAGATCGGCATCCTGTACATCGCTCCCGGTCCCCAGAAGCACCCGGGACCATGGGTGAACATCTATCCGATCGCCAACGGCTGGAAGGTGTTCCCGAGCCATTTGACCGCCTCTTCGCCGGCCGTCTGCCAGAACATGCATCTGGTCTTCAGGTCCTAGCGCCAGCGGGACTTAGGGCGGCGGCGGCATAGATACGCGGAGCCTGGATCGACGCCCGCGGCGCGCACCGGGTCGCCCGAAGTTCCGCCTGACGTGGCTGGTCGTGGCGGCGGCCACGGTAATCCTGGTGATCGCGGTGGTGGTTGCCGCGACGCGCGGGAGCGCTCCGCCACCGCTTCCGCTTCCAGGGACAGGGACCGTTCCGCGAGCCGGCGATCCGTTCGCCTACATCCCTGCGCGGGAGGGAGACTTCGTCGCGCGGGCCACGGCTGGGTCCGCACACGTGCTGTTCACCAAGAGCCCCGGCGGCATTCTCGCGACCGCGGCGCGTGTCGCCCGGCTTCGCAAGCTGATCGATGCCGCGACAGCCGGAACGAACATCGACCCACGCATCCTCGAGGGCCTCGTGTTCGTTGAGAGCGCGGGGCGTCCGGACGCCATCGCCGGCAACGATCCGGTCGCCGCGTCAGGCCTGACGCAGATCCTCGCGCAGACGGGCCAGTCGCTGCTCGGCATGCATATCGACCTGGCGCGAAGCCGCAAGCTGACGGCGGCGATCAAGCGCGCCTCGTCCCTCGGCCAGACGGCGACGGTCACCCGGCTCGAGCGCCAACGCGTCCGGATCGACGATCGCTTCGACCCCGCCAAGGCGCTCGCGGGCGCGGTTCGCTACCTGGAGATCGCGCGGCGCGACCTCGGACGCGCCGACCTCGCTGTCGTCTCCTACCACATGGGAATCGGCAACTTGCAACAGGTGCTCAGCGACTACGACGGGGGCCATGCCGTCCCGTACGTGCAGCTCTACTTCGACACCGCGCCCAATAGTCACGGCGCCGCGTTCCGGCTGCTGTCGGGGTTCGGCGACGATTCCTCGCTGTACTACTGGCGGGTCCTGGGGGCCGAGCAGGCGATGCTGCTGTATCGCCAGGACCGCGCCGCACTCTCGCGCCTGAGCTCGCTTCAGACGGCCACCGACTCCGCCGCTCTGGTGCTGCACCCGCCGGACCGCACCGCTTCTTTCGCGACGCCCGAGCAGCTCGACTACGGATACGCGAGCCGGGCGGTTATTCCCCTGCCCGCCAACGCCACCGCGCTCGGGCTCACCTACTCGCCCGACATGGGATCGCTCGCCCGGCGGCTCGGGGTCCAGCCGGCGCTGTATCGAGGACTACGTCCCGGGGCGCTCGATCTATTGATCGAGCTTTCTGCGCGGGTGCGGGCGCTGTCGGGCGGCGCGACAGAGCTGACCGTGTCGAGCGCGGTGACCGACGCTCGGTATCAGCGGCTGCTCGGAGTGAGCGACCACCCTGCCGCGGCCGGCTGGTCGTTCACGATCGCCCGGCGCTACGCCAGGCACGCACAGGCCGAGTCGTTCCAGGCGATGCTCGACCGTCTCCAGGCGCTGAACCTGGTCGCCTGGCAGCGCTATCCGTCTGAGATCGAGGTGACCGTCGCCTCGGACGCGTCGCGGGTCATCGCCGGCGGGGCGTGACCCACTGCTGGCGGGAGCCGATCGTCCCAAGGCCGCGCGTTCTCGAGCTGCGCGCACACCCGGATCAACTTGGCATCCGCCGCGAAGGCACCCGTGAGCAGAGTGCCGATCGGCAGGCCCGCCTCGCTCCAGTAGAGCGGCAGTGAGGCAGCCGGCGAGCCACTGATATTGGCCACGGGGTTCCAGGGATTGAACTCCAGGTCGTACTCCCACCAGCCCACGGCGCTTCCGACCGACCTGTTGAGCTCGCCAAGTGGGAGCGGCGGTTGGGCTAGCGTCGGCGTCAGCCAGAGGTCGTAGTCGTCGAAGAACTCGGCGATTTGCGATGCAGCCAGCTGGAGGTGCTCGCATGAGCGCGCAAGGTCAGAGGCGCTCAAGCGACCGGCGTGCTCGATGAGCTCCCACGTCGTCGGCTCCAGCTCGTCGGGCCGCAGAGACCGGCCAAGCGCGGCGGCGATCGCTGCATCGGCGCTCGCGTTGGCGGTGGCCCACAGATCGAGCATGCTGTCGGTCAGCGCCGCGATGTCGAACCGCGGCGCGGCTTCTTGGACCTGATGCCCGAGCTCGGTGAGTAGCTCAGCGGTCGCCTCGGTCGCGCTGACGCACTCGGGGTGCACGTCGGCGCCGGTGAGGTGAGCAGTTGACATCCCGATGCGGAGGCTCCCGGGGGCCATGCCGACCTCCTCAGCGAACGGTCGCGCTGGCCCGGGCAACGACCGGGGGTCCTGCGGCGCGACCCCGCTGGAGATGTCGAGCACCGCCGCGCTGTCCCGCACGGTCCGAGTGATCGCATGCACCGTCGCCAACCCGAATAGCGAATCGCTGCCGTCGGCAGTGGAGGAGATCCGGCCTCGGCTTGGCTTCAGGCCGAATACCCCGCAGCATGAGGCAGGGATCCTGATCGAGCCCGCGCCATCGCTGGCACCGGCCACGGCGACCATGCGCGCGGCCACCGCGGCCGCGGACCCGCCGCTCGATCCGCCGACGGTGCGACCAGTGTCCCAGGGGTTCCGGCAGGGACCGTGAACCGCAGGCTCGGTCGTTGAGTGATTGCCGAACTCGGGCGAGCTGGTCTTGCCCAGCAGGATCATGCCGGCCTGCCCGTAGCGAGCAGCCAGAATGCTGTCGCGATCCGGCGGATGCGAGGTGACCGCACGCGAGCCATCGGTCTGGCCGAGGCCTTCGATCTCCTGACCCAGATCCTTGAGCAGGGCCGGGACACCGGCAAAGGGGCCGCTCAGCGACCCGTCCGTGTCGAGTCTTTCGGCTTCTTCTCTGGCTTGGTCAAAGCGCTCTACGACCACGCAGTTGAGCGCGGCGTTGAGCGCCTCGATCTCGGCGATCGCCGCGTCGACGAGCGCACCGGCAGTGAGCTCACCCGCGCGGATCTTCTCCGCCTGGCCGAGACCGTCCAGCTTCAGAATGTCGCGGTCCACGGTTCTTCGATTCACAGGTTTCAGAAACCCCCCGCTCGGTTCAGTCTGAATGCCGATTGCCCAGCGCGCGCCGGCCGGCCCGCGCGTTCAGGAGCTGGCTCAGGATCAGAAACGACATCGCGACCCCACGAGCCAGTCGCCGATCACCAGACCGGCAATCCCAATCGCAATTGCGACCGGAATCATGATCCGAGCAAATCGGTCTTGGTTTGTGGCGCCATGAGACCCAAAGCTACCCGCCGCGCGCTCCCGCCGACCCCCGTGCCATCGGACGAAGTTATGCTCGCGGGGTTGACCGACGCCGTCCGGACCCCCGACGAGTTACTGGACGGCCTCCCCGGCTTCCCGTTCAAGTCGCGCTACCGCGAGTTCGAGGGAATACGGCTGGCTCATCTCGACGAAGGGTCCGGCTCGCCAGTGGTTTTCCTGCATGGCGAGCCGACCTGGTCGTTCCTGTGGCGCGATGTCCTGGTGCCGGTCCGCGACGCCGGGTACCGGTGCATCGCTCCCGACCTACCGGGTTTCGGACGCTCGGACAAGCCGATCGACATCGAGTGGTATACGTACGACCGCCACGTGGCCAGCGTCGGGGCGCTGCTCGACGAGCTGGCGCTGAGCGACGTGACACTCGCGGTCCACGACTGGGGAGGCCCCATCGGGCTGCGGATCGCGGTGCAGCGCCCGGAGCAGATAACCCGGCTGGTGATCCTCGACTCCGGAATCTTCACCGGCCACCAGCGAATGGCCGACATGTGGCTTCGGTTCCGGGAGTTCGTGCGCCGCAGCGAGGAGCTGCCGGTCGGATTTCTCGTGCGCGGCGGCTGCAAGCACGATCCTGGCGACGAAGTGATTGCCGCCTACGAGGCCCCTTTCCCGAACGAGGCCTCGAAAGCAGGAGCCCGGGCGTTCCCCAAGATCCTGCCGACCTCACCGGAGATGCCGGGCGCCCGCGAGGGCGAGGAGACCCTGCGCGCGCTGCGCTCGGATTCGCGGCCGAAGCTGCTCATGTGGGCAGACAGCGACCCCGTTCTTCCGCTCGAGACTGGGCGGCGATTCGCCGCTGCGATCGGAAGCGAGCTCGATCACGTGATCCCCGATGCCGGCCATTTCCTCCAGGAGGACGCCGGCGAGCACATCGGCGGCTTGATCGCCGACTGGCTGCGCGCCGGGCCCTGACCAGCGGCCGGTCGCCAAGCGGCCGTCCGCTGAGCCGCCAACGGATTCTCTGGCGATTCCGGTCCCCCCCTCCGACCGAAATCGCCATAGTTCGAACTTTGGCGATTCAGTTGGCCTATTCCCAACCAAAACGCCAAAGATCGGGGCGCGGCCGAGGGCTACGCGGTTCCGCTGCTTGTCAGCCGGGCCTATTGAGAGACGGGCTGTTTCTCGCGCTCGGCGATCGCCTTCTCGGACGCGGGCGGGGCGGCTGACTCAGCGGACTCCGCCGCCGCTCCCGACTCGGCCGCAGGCTGAGCCCCGCGGGCGACCGTCTGCTCCATCCGCGCCTCGTACGCCGCACGGGCGGCGTGGTCGGGCCGGGCAAGCACCTGATCGCCGCGCAACAGCCTCGCGAACGACTCGACCGCCGCTCGAGGGGCGAGCGCTCCGAAGCGGACCATGCCTGTCAGCGACTTCGGCACGTAGACCTCGAAGCGTCCCGTCTGCAGCGCCTCGACGATCGCGTTGGCGACGTCCTCGGGCTCGACCGGCTTGAAGCCGCGGGTCATCGGGAGTCCGGAGCCGAGCTCGGTATTGACGACCGTCGGCATCACCACGCTGATCTGCACGCCAGACCCGCGGAGCTCCTGGCGGAGCGACTCGCTGAGTCCGACGACGGCGTGCTTGGTGGCGCAGTAGGTGGCGCCGCCCGAGAAACCGAATTTGCCCGCCGCCGAGGCGATCTGCACGATGTGTCCGCGACGACGCGGCAGGAACCGCTCCAGCGCCAGCTTCGAGCCATACATGAGGCCGCGGAGATTTATGTCGATCATCCGGTCCGCGCAGGCGTCGGTCTCGGCAACGAACGGCCCGATCGGCATGATCCCGGCGTTGTTGATCAGCACCTCGAGCGGGCCTAGCCGATCCTCGACCTCGTCAAGGAACGCCGCGAAGCTGGCACGGTCTGTGACGTCGAGCCTCAAGCCGATCGCCGAGCCCCCGAGCTCCTGAGCGGTCCGCTCTGCCAGGTCGGCTTCGATATCCCCGATCGCGACTCGCGCGCCCTGAGCGATCAGCGCGGTCGCTGTCGCCCGACCGATTCCGCGGCCGCCGCCCGTGATGGCAACGACCTGCCCGGCGAGCGAGCGTGGGGTTTTTGCCATATCAGTCCTCTCCTGGCGTCGTGGGTGACTCCACGGTATCGCTCGCCGCGCCCAGCTGCCTTAGTCCACAGGGGCTAGGGCGTCGAGCGCCACGGGTATCCTGTCGATCGATGGCGTCTTTCCGCTACGAGGGACAGCGGCTCGCCTACACCGTCCACGGGAAGGGACTCAACGCGACGGTGCTGATGCCCGGGATGCTGATGTCGCAGAAGATGCAGGTCCCGCTCGCCCGTACGCTTGCCGCGCGCGGCAGCCGCGTGATCACCTTCGACCCGCTCGGCCATGGCGCCTCGGACCGCCCGCGCGACATGTGGCGCTACTCGATGCCGGAGTTTGCGCAGCAGACGGTCGCGTTGCTCGATCACCTGGACCTGGAGGAGGCGATCGTCGGCGGTACCTCCCTCGGAGCGAACGTGACGCTCGAGGTGGCGGTCCTTGCCCCCGAGCGTCTGCGGGGGATGATCCTCGAGATGCCGGTGCTCGACAACGCGATCCCGGCATGCGCGGCCGCATTCACCCCACTTCTGTTCGCGCTCACCTTCGGCGAGTCCGCGATGAAGCTGATCGCGCGCGGAGCCGGGGCAGTTCCGCGCCAATATGTGCCGTTTCTGCTGGAGCTGTTTCTCGACACGATCTCGCAGGAGCCAGGGCCGAGCGGCGCCGTTCTCCAGGGCATCCTGTTCGGGCGAACCGCGCCGCACCGCACCCGGCGCAGGACCTTTCAGGTGCCGGCCCTGGTGATCGGGCATCCCCGCGACCCGATCCACCCGTTCTCGGACGCGGACATGCTCGCCCGGGAGCTTCCGAATGCGAGGCTGATTGGGGCGGACTCGGTGATCGAGCTGCGGCTGCGCCCGGAGCGCCTCACCGCCCAGATCACCGCGTTCGTCGAGGACTGCTGGGGCGGCGCCTGCACCCCAGAGGCGGGCGTCAGGCGCAGCGCCGCCGGCTAGCGGGACTGCTCGGGCCGTTCAGGCGCGCCCGGTTCTCGGAGGCCGCGGGCACGGAGGCTCGACGATGTCCCTCCCGGTCGGCTTTAGCTGCTCGTCGAGCTCCAGCTGCCAGTAGTAGCGGGTGAACGTGATCCCGGCGCGGAACTCGCCGACGTGCGGCTCGATCTCCTCGCCGCACGCCATCCGGACGATCAGCTCCGGGTAGCTGCGGCCCGGGAGCGCCGCGTACATGGGGGCCGGGAATGCTCCGCCGAAGCGCGTGTTCACGTCGGTGATGCCAAGCCCGATGTCCTTGTCCCTGAACGCCTGGATCGTGCAGGGCCCCCGCACCCCCAGTGCCTCGGCGACCCGGCGGCCGAGGTCGACCAGCTCGCGGTCGGCGATCACGGTGCCCTTGATCGATTCTCCCCCGCGTGACTCGATCATCGTTCGCGGGATCGCGTTGAGGCACCTGCCACGGAGGTCGGACAGCGTGTCGATCGAGAACTCCGGGCCGTCCATCAGCTTCTGCACCATCGTCGGTTCGCCGATGTAGTCGACGAAGAACTCGACCGCGCGAGCGTCCGCGGCATGGTGAATCGACCGCGCGCCCGATCCCCAGCGGGGCTTGACCATCGCCGGGAAGCTCTGCACCGGCTCCCCAGGAAGCACCGTCGGGGGCGTGGGCAGGCCGAGGCGCTCGAGCAGCAGGTGTGTCCTGTACTTGTCGAACGTCGCTCGCGCGATCTCCGGATCAGGGACGAGCGCGGGTAGCTCGCCCGCCTCGCGGGCGACCGCGAGCACTTCGAGGTCGAGGTCGGTGAGCGGGACAACTGCGCGCACCTGGTGACGCTCGCAGAGCGCGCGCAGTGCCGGCACGTAGTCAGGGTCCTCGATCCGCGGCACGGCGTAGCGGTGGTCGGCGGCGTACTGCGCGGGCGCGAGCGGATTGGGGTCGGCCGCAACGGCTGTCGCATGCTGGGCGAAAGCGGAGACGATGTCGTAGCGCTTGCCCGAGCCGGTGAGCAGGACTGCTATGTCCCGTCTGGGGGGTGCCACCCGCCGGTCTCTCCCTTGTAGAGGCCGTGGCCGCTCAGGACCATTTGAACGGTCCGCGCGAGGATCGTGAGGTCGAGCCGCAGCGAGCGATGCTCGACGTACCAGATGTCAAGCTCGATCCGCTCGCTCCAGGGCAGCGACGCCCGGCCATTGACCTGAGCCCAGCCCGTCAACCCCGGCTTGACCGCCAAGCGGAGGCGTTGGCGCCCGGTGTACTGCTCGACCTGCACCGACAGCGTCGGACGCGGACCGACGATCGACATCTCGCCCCGCACCACGTTCCACAGATTCGGGAGCTCGTCGAGCGAATAACGGCGAAGCCAGGCGCCGACCTTGGTGACCCTGTCGTCTCCCTCCTGGATCGCGAGCCCGGCGCCGGTGAACTCCGCGCCGCGCACCATCGTCCGCAGCTTGAAGATCGTGAACGGCATGCCGTCCTTGCCCACGCGGGTCTGGCGGTAGATCGGGTGGCCTGGCGATTCCAAGCGGATCGCGAGTGCCAGCAGCGCGATGAAAGGGGCGGTCACGATCGCGCCGGTCCCGGCGACGAAGAGATCGAATGTCCGCTGTGCGCCGCTTAACGCCGCTCCACGGCGCGCGGGGCGGGGCGGGCGCGAGATCTTCTCGCTCGCCACGCCGGGGGTCGTGGCCGGGACCTTGTCGCCCGCGAGCGCCATCAGCGGGTTCCCTCCGCGGGCTCCCAGCCAGCCGGCGTTCCCCGGGCAAGCCAGTCCCAGAGGCCCGCGGCGAGCGAGGCGGTCGTGAGCACGTAGTAACGCGCTATCAGCAACGGCTTGGCCGGAATGAACCCCGCCAGCAGGGCCGCCAGCAGGACCGCGAGCTGGATTGCGACGGCGACCGCGTACACCCAGCCGCGCCAGAGCAACGCCACGCTCGTGCCCAGCGCGACGGCGTGCAGGAACGGCGAGGCGTAGCGCAGGATTCTGTGGGAGCCGATCATCAGCGCGTACAGGGGGTCATACCCGCGAGGTGAGAGCATGCCGCCTCGCACCAC
>JALYZY010000194.1 GCA_030948665.1 Actinomycetota bacterium
ACCGGGATCACCGTGGCCAGATCGTGGTTGGCTGTGTTGCTGATGTCGTAGACCGCGGCGGCCTCGCCCGCGACCCCGTTGTCGATCGCGCCCGAGGCCCGAGCGGAGCTCGCGAGGGCAGTGCGGAACGAGAAGCTCTGCACCTGCCCGCCCGAGCGCGCCGAGCTGGCCTGGTTCGCGACGAGCGTCGCCACCTGACCCGCCAAGTGGAGTTGCAGGCCGGCCGGTGGGCTGGCACGCTGGAACGTGCTCTCCAGCGAATCGACCACCGTCTTGTCCTTCGTGATGTCGTTGGCGCTCAATGCGACTCGGACACGGATCAGCGCCGCCTGACGATCGGAGGAGATGCCGAGCTCGTTGGCTGACACGACGCTTGGTTCGGTCCGCACGAGCGAAGCGACGCGCCCGAGCGCAGCCAAGTCGGCGCCGGTCAGCGGTCCTGAGCGCGAACCGATGATCGTCACATCGTTGATCTTGCTGCCGGCTCCGCCACCGAGCAGCGGCGCCGCGAGGTTCGCGGCCTTCGTGCTCGGTGCGCTCTTCTGCAGGAATGCGCTGTTGTTGTCGTTGATCTGGCTCGAGAGCGAGGGCAGCGTCGCGCTCGTGACCACGGCGACGAGCAGCCAGAAACCGGCTACAGCCCACCGAAAGCGCACGACGAACCGTGCGAGTGCCTCGTAGGCGTCGTTCACCGATGGTCTGCGCATGCCGCTCCTAGCCAGTCACCAAGCCCGCTCCTAGATTACGGACCCGGTGCCCAGACTGACCGTGACGCCACGAGGGCTGAGGATGTCAGGGAGCTGAGGATGTCAGGGAGCGACGAAGCCGAAGGGCTCGTCCGCGTCGATGAAGTTCACCAAGTTTCCTGCGGCTACCGACTGCAGGGTGCCCGTCGCCACCTCCCAAGTCCCGACCGGACAGACGGCGCCGGCGCCGGCCGCCTCAGACGTCGGCGCCGCGCTGGAGGCAGAGCCGACGTTGAGAGTCACCGCGATCGTCGAGGTGGCTGGGTCGACCCCGGGCACGGTGACGCAGTAGCGACCGGTGGTCGGGTGGCTGACGCTCGGATTGCCGAACGAATTACTCAGCGCCCCGGACCCGGACACCTCACCATATGCACGAGCGGTGCCGGGAGTGCCTGGAGTGCCCGCTGTGCCTTGCGGGCCGCGCGGTCCGGTTTTGCCGCGCAGAGCTCGTTGCGCCCCAGTCGCGATCTCCCTCAATGTGACGGCGTGGCTCCGTATCTGCGCGGTGCCGACGCTGCCAGCCGGCAGCCGGATCGCGGCATAGGAGACACCTCCCAATGCAATGAACAGGGCCAGCGTAGACGCGACATTGGCGTACGAAGCGTGGCGGCGAAGGCGCCGAAGCATTGTTCTCCTCCCTTCATGGACGGTGAGGCGACGAGACGGCGCGATCCTAGGCCCGCCCGCGGACAACTCCGTAGATCTCGTTCCCCCGGAGGCATGCCTATCCGGGCGCGCGAGCCATCATGTTCAGACGTACGTAGTCGAGTACGAGCGGATGGGTGGAGCGCTCGAGCACGGCATCGATGAATGACCCCCACAGCTCTTCTGGTAGCCGATCAAGATGACGGACCAGGCAGACGGTGCGCACGAACCCGCGGGCATCCTCGGGCGTGACCGACCTGGGCTCGAGCCAGCACGAGACATCGGTGAAGCCGGCGCGCTCCAGGCGCTTCGCCGTTTCGGTGTCCCCCGCGTAGTGCCACGGACCGGCCCAGCCGGCGAAGTGGTCGGCGAACACCGGGTCCTGCGTCGCTACCTCGTCGGCGGTGACACGGAAGGCGTTGATGTTGCCGCGCCCACCGCACTGCGCCACGAGCTGACCGCCCGGAGCAAGCGCCTTGAACAGAGCGGCGAAGAGGGCATCGTGGTCGGAGATCCAGTGAAAGGTCGCGTTCGAGAAGATCAGATCAACTGGCTCGGGGAGCTCGAGCTCGACCAAGTCCTGGCCCAGCACAACCGCGCGCTCGCCAAGCGCGTCCTGCGCGAAGCGAACCATCGACGGCGCTGCGTCGACTGCGTAGACCCGCCCCCGCGGGAGGCGATCGGCGAGCAGCGCAGTAACGCGACCCGAGCCGCAGCCGGCGTCGAGCACCCTCTCGTCCCCGAGCAACGTCACGCGCTCCAGCTGCTCCCGGGCCCACTGAAGCTGCGGGTCGGAAACCCGGTTATAGGTGGCCGCGTCCCAATCGCGGGGCGCGCCGGCGCTGGCCATCAGATCCCGGTCGTGACCGGACCCGGGCGCTCGCGGTCGCGCTCGTACGCGGCGATCTCATCCTCGTGCTCGAGCGTCAGTGCGATCTCGTCGAGGCCCCCGCAGAGTCGGTGCTTGGTGTCGGGGTCGATCTCGAACTCGGCCGTGCCGCCGGCCCAGCTCACCTGCTGGGCCTCCAGATCGATTCGCGCCTCGCCCGCCGCCGCGATCGCCTGACAGTCCTCCGCGCTCAGCTGCACCGGCAGCAGCCCGATCTTCAAGCAGTTGGCGCGAAAGATGTCAGCGAAGCTCGGGGCCAGGACCGCCTCAAAGCCGTAGTCCTCGAGCGCCCATGGGGCGTGCTCACGACTGGAGCCGCAGCCGAAGTTTCGTCCGGCTATGAGGATCGGGTTTGGCGGCAGGTGCCAGTCCGGATCCTGGGCCCAGTCAAAGAACAGGAACTCGCCGAATCCGGTCCGCTCGATCCGCTTCAGGAACTGCTTGGGGATGATCTGATCGGTGTCAACGTCGTCGCGGTCGAGAACGCTGACTGGGCCCTCGACTACATCGATCGGCCTCACTGGCGCCACGCCCTGATGTCGACGAAATGGCCTTCGATGGCCGCGGCTGCTGCCATCTCTGGGGAGACGAGGTGCGAGCGCGCCCCTTTGCCTTGGCGTCCCTCGAAGTTCCGATTCGAGGTCGATGCGACCCGCTCTCCGGGCGCGGCGATATCGGGATTCATGCCCAAGCACATCGAACATCCGGCTCCGCGCCAATCGAACCCGGCGCGGGTGAACACCTGGTCGAGCCCTTCCTGCTCGGCCTGGATCCGTACCTGCGCCGACCCCGGCACGACCATCGCGTAGACACCTTCGGCCACCCGGCGCCCGTCGATGACCGACGCCGCAGCGCGCAGATCGCCGATACGAGCATTGGTGCACGAGCCGATGAACACCCGGTCGAGCCTGATCTCGCTGATCGGAGTCCCGGGAGCGAGGGCCATGTAGCGCAGCGCCCGCTCGTCCTGCTCGCTGGCGGGATCGGGCACGGCATCGGTGACAGGGACGACCATCCCAGGATTTGTGCCCCAGGTGACCATCGGGCTGAGCGCGGATGCGTCGATTGTGAGCTCGCGGTCGAACTCTGCATCGGCATCGGTGCGCAACGCCGTCCAGTCTTCGGGTACCTCCGACGGAGCGCCCGGGCGGCCGATCACCCAGTCGAACGTGGTCTCGTCGGGGGCGATCATCCCGGCGCGCCCGCCTCCCTCGATCGTCATGTTGCAGACGGTCATCCTGCCTTCCATCGACAGGCTCTCGATCGGCGGCCCGTCGTACTCGACGACATGTCCGACTGCCCCGGCGACGCCCATCTGGCCGATAGTGGCGAGGATCAGGTCCTTGGCCGTGACGCCGAACCCGAGCGAGCCCTCGTAGCGGATCCGCATCGATCGCGGCTTGGACTGCACCAGGCACTGCGTGGCAAGCACGTGCTCGACCTCGCTGGTCCCGATCCCGATGGCGAGCGCCCCGAATGCGCCGTGCGTGGCGGTGTGGGAGTCCCCGCACACGATCGTCATTCCGGGCTGGGTAACCCCGAGCTCGGGACCGATCACGTGCACGATGCCCTGGCGCTCCGATCCCAGCGAGTAGAGCGGAATCCCGAACTCCTCGCAGTTGCGCTCGAGCGTCTGCACCTGAACGCGTGAGAGCTCGTCCCGGATGCGGGCCACGGCGGTTGTTCCATCCGTCGGCACGTTGTGATCGACCGTGGCGAGCGTGCGGTCGGGCCGGCGGACCCTGCGCCCGGCGAGCCGCAGACCTTCGAAAGCCTGAGGGCTTGTCACCTCGTGGACGAGATGAAGGTCGATGTAGATCAGACCGGGCGCCGCGACGTGGGCATCCCAGATCTTTTCGAACAGTGTCTTGCCCATTTGTTCCTCTAGCTCCTTCGCAGGCCGGCGCTCACGATCGCGAGTAGCACTGCTTCCTCGGGTCCAGGGTTTTCGAAGTGATGAGGCAGGTCAGCGTCGAACGTGACGCAGTCGCCCGTCTGAAGCACGTGTTCGGCGCCATCGCACTGCAGGACGACGCGGCCGTCTTGAACCACCGCGGTCTCGCGGCTGCCCGGCTCGTGCATGGGTACGTCCCCCGGCCCTCCGGTGCTCGCTCCAGCAACGAGGGTGTGTTCGGATAGCTCGGCCCGCTGGCCAGGCAGCGGCGGAGTGAGCAGCTCGTACGAATGCCCGTGCGCGTTGCCTGGACCCTGGCGGCGCTCGGCGCGGCGCACGATCGTGACGGCGCCATCCTCGTCGAGCCGCAACAGCTGCGAGAGGCGCAGCTCGAGTCCTGCGGCAATCCGCGTGGCCACCTGAAGGGTGGGGGAAGTCTCCCCCCGCTCCACCTGCGAGAGCATCGGCGCGCTGACGCCCGAGCGCTCGGACAGAGCTCTCAGCGACAGGTCCATCGCCTCTCTGAGAACCCGCACACGCATCCCGACCTCGTGCATTACGTTTGTACGTTATCACAGACATACTCTCTCTCAGGTCGCCTGCTCTCGGCACCCGAGATCGATTTGTTCCCATATGCGGAACAGATCGATCACGCGCCGTCCCGGAGGCGCACGGTTGGTCATCAGGTCGCCGGGAACAGGCGCTCGAGCACCAGCGCGACGCCCGCGTGATCGTTGTCAGCGGTCACCTCGTCTGCGACGGCCAGCACGTCCGGATGGGCGTTTGCGACCGCCACCGCATGCCCCGCCCACTGCAGCATCGGCAGGTCGTTGGGCATGTCACCGAAGGCGACGACGTCCTCGCTGGCGATTCCGCGCTGCTCGCAGAGCCGGGAGAGCGCCGAGGCCTTGCTGACTCCCGCTGCGCTGATTTCGAGGAGCACGTCGGCCGAGCTCGAGTGCGAAAGCTCGGCGAGCTCCCCGACCAGCTCCCGCGCTCGTCCGAGCAGATCGTCAGCCGAGAGCCCCTGGTGACGGAGCATCAGCTTGACCGCCGGCTCTGAGACCAGGGCATCGACCGCATCGACGATCGTTCCGTCCGGCGTCGGCCACAGCGGCGTATAGGTGGGTTCGTGGGCAAAGCCGCTGCTGCGCTCGACCGCCCACGCGCCGTTGGGTAGCGCGGCGCGGAGCAGCTTGACGATCTGCTCGGCCACTGCCGGCTCGAGCGGCCACTCCTCGAGAACTGTCTCGGAATGCAGATCCACCACCACGGCTCCATTGGCGCAGATGGCGACCCCGCGATGTCCCGTCAGCGCCGCGAGCGGTATCACCCACCGGACGGGACGGGCGGTGCAGAGGACTAGCGTCGCCCCCGCCCGCTCCACCTCCGCGAGGGCGCGGCGCGAGCGTGCGTCGATCGTGCCGTCGGAACGCAGCAGGGTTCCGTCCAGATCGCTCGCGACTACCCGGGGGGCCACATACCCCATGCTTCCAGACGTCCGCCTGGCGAGCCGAGCTGCCGGGTAGTCTCGGGTGGTGCTCCACCGCCCTGACGTCCTCGTGCTCGGTGGAGGAGGAGTCCTCGGGGAGGCGTGGATGATGGGCGTGCTCGCGGGGATCGAGGACGGCTCCCAGCTCGACCTGTGTAAGTGCGGGCACTTTGTTGGGACCTCGGCCGGTGCGATTGTCGCGGCGCACCTGCACGCCGGCGAGTCTCCGCGGCGGCCAGAGTCGGTCCCCGATCGCGATCAGCCTGCTTCCGCCGAGCCGGCTGAAGGGCTTGCCGCGGCAGGCTTCTCGGCAGCCAAGCGGATGGGCGCGGTGGCATGGTCCGCGGCGGCCGCATTCGCGCCGCTGGCGCTCGGGGTCGCCGCGCCTGGCGGGGCCATCGCACGGGCAGCGATGCTCCGACGGCTCCCCACGCCGCGGCAGAGCCTCGATGGCCTGGGGCGCCATGTCTGGCGGTCAGGCGGAAGCTTTGACGGCAGGCTCCGGGTTGTCGCGGTTGACCGTCGCACCGGGCGGCGCGTCGTGTTCGGAAGTCCGGGCGCTCCGCATGCTGGGGTCGCTGAGGCAGTGACCGCCTCGTGCACGGTGCCCTGGCTGTTCGCGCCAGTGCAGATCGGAGGCCGCGAGTATGTTGACGGCGGGGTGTGGAGCCCCACTAACCTCGACGTCGCGCCGGCCGGTCGCGGGGCCAGGGTGCTGTGCCTGGCCCCGACCGCAAGCATCGTCGGCTCGCAGCGGCTGATCGCGCTGTTTCGCAATGTCACGCGGGTCGCCGCATCGGTCGAGGCGCTTGCACTCCGCCGGTGCGGCGCGAACGTCCGAACCGTTGCGCCGAACCGGGAGTCAGCCGTAGCGATGGGCTCCAACCTGATGGACACCGAGCCGCGCGAGGGGGTGCTCGCCGCCGCCTATCGGCAGGGCATCGCGCTCGCCCTGAACTCGGACCCTACGGGACGCTGACCGGCTCGACCGCCACGTCGGTAGCCGGGAGCTCCGACCGCGCGGCTTCCTCCTGCTTGCGCACGACGTTCGACAGCGCCCGGACATATGCACGCCCGGCCGCCTCCAGGATGTCCGTGGAGACTCCCTGGCCTGAGCCGGTCAATCCGCCGGCCTCGAGCACGACCGATGTCTCGCCGAGCGCATCTTGCCCGCCTGTGACCGCGTCGACGCGGAACTCGCGGAGACGAGCGTCCTGACCGGTGGCGGCATTGATCGCCCGGAAGATCGCGTCGACAGGACCATCGCCGGTGAAGGAGCCGGTCAGCTCGCTGCCGTCGGGTGCCCTGACCCCCACCTTCGCGTGCGGCGGACGACGCGAGGAAGCCTCAACGTCGAACCACTCGAGTTGGTAGGCAGCCACCTCCTCGCGCAGCTCGTCGGTGACCAGCGCCTCGAGATCCATCGCGGTCAGCGCCTTCTTCTTGTCAGCGATCTCCTTGAAGCGCTTGAACGCGGTATTCAGAGCGTGTCCGGAAAGCTCGAATCCGAGCTCTGACAGAGCCTGCTGCAGCGCATGCCGGCCGGAGTGCTTGCCCAGCACGATCGAGTTCTTCTCTAGCCCGACCGAGCGCGCGTCCATGATCTCGTAGGTCGTGCGTTCCTTCAGAACTCCGTCCTGGTGGATACCGGACTCATGCGCGAACGCGTTGCGACCGACGATCGCCTTGTTGGGCGCGACCGGGTAGCCCGTCAGCCTAGACACCAGCCGAGAGGTCCTGGCGATCTCTCGGGTCGCAATACCTGTCCGTAGCCCCACGTCCCGCTCGCGTGTCTGGATCAGCATCACGATCTCCTCGAGCGAAGCGTTGCCCGCTCGCTCCCCGATTCCGTTCACCGCGCATTCGACCTGCCGGGCCCCCGCCAGGAGTCCGGCGAACGAGTTGGCGACGGCCAAGCCGAGGTCGTCGTGACAGTGCACCGACAGAACGACGTCGCGGAGCGCTGGAACCAGCTCGTACAGCCGCTCCAAGTACGCGGTGTATTCGTGGGGCATGGTGTAACCCACGGTGTCCGGGATATTGAGCGTGGTGGCGCCCTCGTCGATCGCGATCTGGCACACCTCCGCCGTGAACTCGACATCGGCCCGAGTCGCGTCCATCGGTGAGAACTCCACGTCCTGCACATAGCCCCGGGCGTGGGCGACAGCCGCGCGTGCCTGGCCCTTGACGTCCTCACGAGTGCTCTGAAGCTGGTGCCGGATGTGGATATCGGAAGTCGAGATAAAGGTGTGGATCCGCGGGCGCTCTGCGTCCTTGACCGCGCCCCAAGCGGCATCGATGTCCGCTGCGTGGGTCCGAGCGAGCCCCGCGATCACAGGACCCTGCACCGTGCGGGCGATCTGCTGCACCGCCTCGAAATCGCCCGGGGAGGTGATCGGAAAGCCCGCTTCGATCACGTCCACACCCAGCCTCGCCAACTGTTGCGCGATCTCGAGCTTCTCCTGGGTGTTCAGCGAGATGCCCGGCGACTGCTCACCGTCGCGCAGCGTGGTATCGAAGATCAGTACTCGGTTGGGGTCCTCAGGTGTTGACATGTCGCTCCTGGCTCGAAACTCTCGAAATTCGCTTCTTCTCGGTGCTGGTTCGCGGCTACTTGCGGCCGCCGGCGCGCTATTCCCCCCGAGGGGGGAGGAGAAGAAGTCGAAGGTCGAGATGGAGCGCCATGCCCGGCAAAGAGTAGCGGACCCGGGCTAATGGTCCAACCGCGTCGTGCCGAAAATCGCGTCATGCACCCCCACCGCAGAAGGCGCCGGCTGGTCCGCGCCGCCGCGCTCGCGGCCGCGCTGGGATTGACCGGGTGTGGCGGCTCGAGCAGCGTGCCCACTACGGACACCTTCCAGGCCACGCTGTCCGGCTACTACAAAGGTCTCGCGAAACACGACGCAGCGCAGGTATGTGCACAGATCACTCCCACTTTCTGGCAGGCCATGGCCGGAGAAATCACTGCTTCACTCACCAGCTCGGGCGCCACGTCGCTGCCAGGACGAAGCTGTCTGCAGGGGCTTCACTACCTGTTCGGCCGTCTGCGAGCGCCGACCGCGCCCCCGAGGGCGAATCTCGCGGTGCGCAATCTCGCCGTCCACGCATCGACGGCTTCGGCGATCGTCAGCAATGGGACGACCCGCGAGCCAGCGCGGTTCGTGCGCTCAGCGAGCGGACACTGGCAGCTCGACTGCTGCACTGGAGCGCAACTGAACCATCTCGCGAGTACCCGCTACCGAGTGCCGTCAGTGAGCATGGAGCCAACGCTGAAGCTCGGCCAGATCGTAACCGCGAACAACACCGCGCTGCGAGCGCGTCCGCCGTCCCTCGGGGAGATCGTCACGGTGCATCCGCCGGGACAGACGGCATGTGCAGATCCGCGGCAAGGCCCGGGGTTCCCTCAGCTCTGCGGTAAGCCCGCCTCGGGTGAAGGCAGCGACATCGTGATCAAGCGCGTTGTCGGACTGGCCGGCGACCGGATTGCCCTCGTCGGCGGTCGCGTTCTCAGAGGAGGCGTACTCCAGCGCGAGCCATACATCTCTCCTTGTAGCGGTAACGCCGCGCCGTGCGACTTCCCGAAGGCGATCCTAGTCCCGTCCGGTACGTACTTTCTGCTTGGCGACAATCGCGGGAATTCATTCGACAGCCGTTTCTACGGGCCGGTTCGCCGATCGTGGATCGTCGGGCTCATCGGGCACTAGCCGCTGGCGCGAGGATCGATAATCGACCGATGGACCGCGCCGTCCGCGAGTTAGAGCCTCGGCGAGCCAGATGGCCCTCGATAATCGACTGATGGCCGCGCCGTAGGCAAGCTAGAGCCTCGGCGAGTCAGATGGCCCTGGATATCAGCCCAGCGAGAGGCTGGCGCTTCGCTCCGGGTAGCCGCAGGCGATGCGCAGCGACGCCGGACGGAACGCCGGCAAGCGCTTGCGATAGTGGCGAAGCATCCGTCGCTGGCCCTCGAGATCGGGATCGGCCGCCCCGACCTGGAGGGCGCCTTCGACGCGGGCCTGGTGGATGTGAAGAACGCCCCGGCGTCAGTGCTCGCAGGCTTGCCCGGACTCGATGAAGAGATCGCCAACCGGATCGAGGCAGTGCGCGCTCAGATCGGCGGCTTCGCCTCACTCGAGGATCTTGCTGCCACGCTCGATCTCCCCGGCGACGTTGTCGAAGGGCTTCGGGATCAGGTGGTCTTCCTTCCCCGCGGCAGGTCCTGACGCAGTCCGCCGACAGAGCCTGCGACAGCTCCAGCGTCGCGCGCGGACCCGCCTTATCGAGTGCCGGTGCAGGTCCCGCTGCTTCGCTCGCGCCGTTACACCAGGGGATTACAGCGACACGGTTCGCCCCGCGACGAACCCCTCGCCCGCGGCGATCTCCTCGACGACCTCCTGCGGCACCGGGGCATCGGTCGTCACCGCCATCACGGCGAAGCCTTCCTCGCCCGGCTGGTTCTCATCCTGACGCCCGACGGCCGCCGAGACGATGTTGATCCCGCGCTCGCCGAACTGGCTGCCGACCTGGCCCATCATCCCGGGCCTGTCGCGATAGCGAAAGACGGCGATGTGATCCTCCAGCTGCATGTCGAACCGCTGACCCCAGGCCTCGAGCAGATGCGGGCGAAAGCGCCGCCCGACGAGAGTGCCGGCCACCCGGACGCTCTCGTTATCGCAGGTCAGCGTGACGCGCACCAGGTCGGTGTAGTCGTGGGCAGCCGTGCGCTTGGTCTCGGCGACTTCGATCCCGCGCTCCTCGGCAATTCCGGGGGCGTTGACCTCGTTCATGTCTTCCTCCGTGTGGCCACTGAGCGCGCCGAGCAGCACTTGGATCGAGAGCAAGCGGGTGTCGCGCTCGGCAATCCGCCCGAGGAACTCAGTGTGCACGCGATCGATCGAGGAACCGCAGCCGAGCGCCACGGCGATCCGGCCGAGCGCGCGGCACAGACCGATGAACGGCCTCACCACCTCGGCATCTTCCGTGCGGATCGCGGGCACGTTGACCGCGCTCGTCACCAGACCGCCAGTCAGCGCGGCGATTACCTGCTCTGCCGCCTGGTAGCCGGCGCGGTCAGTCGCCTCGGCGGTCGAGGCGCCGAGGTGCGGCGTGACGATCACGTTCTGATAGGAGAACAGCGGGTGCTCGGTGACGGGCTCGGTCGCAAACACATCGATCGCCGCCCCCGCGACCTTCCCTGAGTCGAGTGCGGCCCGCAAGTCCTCCTCGACGATCAGCTCGCCCCTCGCGACGTTCAGGATGCGGATGCCGTCCTGGCACTTGGCCAGGGCGCGCGCGTCGAGCCACCCGCGCGTCTCGGCGGTCCTGGGCAGATGAAGCGTGATGAAGTCCGCCATCTCGTAGACGGCGTCGGAGCTTGCGGCGCGCTCGACCCCGAGCTCCCGGTATCGGTCGGCCGCAACATAAGGGTCGAAGGCGATCACTCGCATTCCGAAGGAGAGCGCGCGGTGCGCGACCAGCTGCCCGATCCGGCCGAAGCCGAGGATCCCGAGCGTCTTCTCGTACAGCTCGACCCCCGAGAACCTCCCCCGCTCCCAGGCCCCACCGGTCAGTGAGGCGTGCGCCTGCGGGATGTTTCGCGCCAGCGCGAGCAGCAGCGCCATGGTGTGCTCGGCGGCAGTGATCACATTTGATTGCGGCGCGTTGGCGACGACGATCCCCCGCTTGGTCGCGGCGGGGACGTCGACATTGTCGACTCCGACCCCCGCGCGGCCGATCACCCGAAGGCGCGTCGCGGCACTCAGTAGGTCGGCGTCGAGCTTGGTCGAGGAGCGGATCAGGATCGCGTCATAGCCTCCGATGCGCTCGCGCAGCTCGTGAGCCGATAAGCCGGTTGCGACGTCGACCTCACAATCATCGCGGAGCAGCTCCACGCCCGTCTCCCCGATCTGCTCGGCGACCAGCACGCGAGGCCGAGCCCCGTCGCGTGCGCCGGCCTCCGCGCTAGTCCGGCCGGCAGCGGAAAGCTCCTTCACAGCCGCTCCAGAACCCAGTCGATGCACGCGGTCAGAGCGCGAACGTCGGCCGGCTCGGTCGCCGGGAACAGCGCGACGCGCAGCTGATTGCGACCCAGCTTCCGGTATGGCTCGACGTCGACGATCCCGTTGCCCCGGAGCGTCGCGGCCAGGACGCCTGCATCGACCTCATCCACGAAGTCGATCGTCCCCACCACAAGGGAGCGTTTCCCAGGGTCGCTCACGAACGGCTGCGCAAGCTCGTGCGCCGACGCCCACCGGTAGAGATGACCGGAGGACTCGGTGGTGCGCGCCACCATCCGCTCGAGGCCGCCCTGCTCGAGCATCCACTCCAGCTGGTCGGCGAGCAGGAACAGCGTCGCGATCGCCGGCGTGTTATAGGTCTGATCTTGGCGCGAGTTCTCGAGCGCGGTCTGCAGCGATAGGAAGCTCGGGATCCAGCGTCCCCCGGGCCGCTCCCCGTCGACCTGTTCGATCCGCGCGAGCGCGGCCGGGCTCAGCAAGGCGAGCCACAGGCCGCCGTCAGAGGCGAACGCCTTCTGCGGCGCGAAGTAGTAGGCGTCCGCGTCGCGCACGTCCACCGGCAGGCCGCCCGCCGCCGATGTGGCATCGATGAGGACGAGCGCCTCGCCCGCGCCGGGGGGACGCTCCACCGGGACCATCACCCCGGTCGAGGTCTCGTTGTGCGCCCAGGCGATCACATCGGCGCTCGGATCCGCGGCCGGTGCGGGCGCGTCACCCGGATCTGCCTGGATCAGCAGCGACTCCGCGAGGAACGGCGCTGCGCGCGTGCACGCGGCGAACTTCGAGGTGAACTCCCCGTACACGAGGTGCTGCGCGCGCTCACGCACTAGGCCGCAGGTTGCCGCGTCCCAGAAAGCCGTGGCACCGCCATTGCCGAGCGCCACCTCGTAGGAGTCGGGTGCGGCGAACAGCTCGCGCAAGCCCGAGCGCACTCGACCCACGAGCTCCCGCACCGGGCGCTGGCGGTGGGAGGTCCCCATCACGCCCTCTCCCTCGCTGGCCAGGCGCTCGAGCGCTCCGGCCCTCAACCGCGATGGACCTGAGCCGAAGCGCCCGTCAGCCGGCTTCAGCTCGTCAGGAATCTTCAGAAGCGTCTGCGTCACTTGTGGTTCGAAGGTAGCGCGCGCCGGTAGCGGTGATGAGATCCCAACCCTCCGGCTCTCAGGCGGGCTTGAGATCTCGTGCCGGATAGCGGCCGCCAGATCCCACGGCCCCCGACCCAGGCTTGGTAGGTGGTGGCCGGTCGGACCGGCGGTCGGTCGGTTATTCGGAGAACTCTGTGTCGATCCAGGCCATCTGCGAGCGCAGCTCGCGCCCGACGACCTCGACCTGGTGCCCGGCCTGCTCCTCGCGCATCCGCTTGAAGCTCTCCTGGCCGGCGCGGTTCTCGGCGATCCACTCCCGCGCGAAGTCGCCGGACTGGATCTCGCCGAGCAGCGTCTTCATCGCCTCGCGTGAGTCGGCGCCGATCACCCGCTTGCCCCTTGTCAGGTCGCCGTACTCAGCCGTGTTCGAGATCGAGTACCGCATTCCGGCGATCCCCTTCTCGTACATCAGGTCGACAATCAGCTTGAGCTCGTGCAGGCACTCGAAGTACGCCATCCGCGGGTCATATCCGGCCTCCACAAGCGTCTCGTAGCCGGCTCGCACCAGCTCGGTGACGCCGCCGCAGAGCACCGCCTGCTCGCCGAACAGGTCGGTCTCGGTCTCGTCCTTGAAGGTGGTCTCGAACACGCCGGCCCTGGTAGCGCCGATGGCCTTCGCGTACGCGAGCGCCAGCGGCTGCGCGTTACCCGTGGCGTCCTGGTGCACGGCGATGAGCCCCGGAACTCCGGAACCTTCGAGGAACTGGCGGCGGACCAGGTGGCCGGGCCCTTTCGGCGCGACCAGCGCGACATCGACCTCCGGCGGGGGCTCCACCTCGCCGTAGTGGATCGAGAACCCGTGGGAGAACATCAGCAGGTCGCCGGACGCGACCCCGTCCCGCACGCTGCGCTCCCACACCTCACGGTGGAGCTCATCGGGCACCAGCATCATCACGATGTCGCCCTCGCTGGCGGCGTCTGCGGGATCGAGCACCCGCAGGCCGTGCTCGCCGGCCTTCGCGACGCTCGAGGAGTCGGGACGCAAGCCGACTACCACCGAGACCCCCGAGTCTTTGAGGTTCAGGGCGTGGGCGTGACCCTGGGATCCGTAACCGATGATTGCGACTGTCTTGTCGCTGAGCAGGCCGAGGTCGGCATCGTTGTCGTAGAGCATTCGGTGATCGGAGCGTATCTGGCGCGGGCGCGCGGCGGCCTTCCGGCCTGCCGGCCTACGCGTCGGCGATGGCTACCAGCGATCGGCCCGCGAGCTGCAGTCGACCGTCGGCGCTCATGTGAGACTCCGCCAGCTCGGCGACTCTGGCCGTGACCCTGTCCCACTCCTCCGTCGGGAGCTTGGCGTGTGCGTCCACGAACACACGGGACAGGTCGAGCTGCTCGGCGATGTAGTGCGTGACGTCCTCGTATTCCCTCATCAGGCCGACCGCATCCACCCGGACGTCGGTGAAACCCGCGTCGGCAAGCATGCCCTCGAGCACACCTTCATCCGAGAGCGCGAACGGTCCCGGTGCGGTGGGGTCCGGGGGCGGGGCGTGGCCGAGCTCGACGACCGCCCGTGCAGTCAACGTTATCCACGGGTTGCGCTCAGCGGCGTCCCAGACGGCCAGCGCAACACGGCCACCGGGGCGGAGCACTCGCCGGATCTCCCGTAGCGCGGCCGACGGGTCGACCACAAGCATCACTCCCCAGCGGCACAGAACGCGGTCGACGTCCGCGGCAGACAGGTCGATCCACTCCAGCTCGAGCCGCTTGAACTCGACATTGGTCACCCCAAGCTCCCGGGCGCGCTCGCGCGCGACCGCAAGCATCTCCTCGGCCGCGTCGCTGCAGATCAGCTGACCCCCCGGCTCGATCAGCTCGGCCGCCATGAAACCGGTGTCCCCCGGTCCCGCGGCCAGCTCCAGGAGACGCTGGCCGGGCCCCAGCGCAAGGTGCTCGATCATCCAGGCCGACACCGGCATTCCCATCTCGCGCACGCGCTGTGCGCGTCTCCCCCAACCGCCGGCGGCCTGCTCCCAGCGCTCGAGCATCTCGGCGCGGAGCGTCTCTGAGTCGGTCGCCACTATCGGGGCATCATAGGCGGCTGCGGACAAGCTTCCCGGACGCCGTCCGGGGCAACTCACCGGCGAACCCAATCGCCTTGGGCACCTTGAACGCCGCCAGCCGCGCCGCGCAGTGCTGGCGCAGAGCTCCGGGATCGGCGCTGGCCCCGTCCCGCAGGACGACTGTCGCGACCACCGCCTCGCCCCATTCAGGGTCCTCGCGGCCGTGGACCGCGGCATCGGCGACCGCGGGATGATCGAGCAGTACAGCCTCGACCTCGGCCGGTGCCACGTTCTCGCCGCCGGTGATAATCGTGTCCGCCTTGCGGCCGATGATGCTGAGCCGTCCGTGCTCGTCGAGCATCCCGAGGTCGCCGGTGTGTAGCCAGCCGTCGGGAGCTACGGCGCCGCCGGCAACGGTCGGCCCGCGAACCAGGATCTCACCATCCACGGCCAGTTCGACGTCCACGCCCGGCAGCGGCCAGCCGAACGTCGCGATCTGCGAGCAGGCCTCGGTCATACCGTAGGTTGGAGCCACGGGCACGCTCGCCTCCCGCGCCCGCTCGAGCAGGGTGCAAGCAATCGGGCCGCCTCCGAGCAGCGCCCACCGCAGCGTCGGTGGTTCTCGCAGCCCGGCATCGAGCAGCCGGGCGAGCATCGTCGGCACGAGCGAGACGAGCGTGATTCGCTGCTCGGGGTCGCTGAGGGCCGCGGCGACGGCTTCCGCATCGAATCGGTCGTGCAGGATCGCCGTGGTCGCATAGATCGCACTGCGAACGACGATCGACAGCCCGCCCACGTGTATCAGCGGCATCGGGCACAGCCACCGCTCATCCTGGTCGAGGCCGAGGGCGACAGCCGAGGCCAGCGCGCTCGCAAGCCAGTTGCCGTGCGTGATTGCCACCGGCCTCGGCGCGCCAGTCGTCCCCGAGGTGTGCATCACCGCCGCTACTGCGCCGAGTTCCAGGGGCTCTGACTCGGCTAGCGGCGCTCCGGGCAGGAGCGACTCGACCACAGTCTTCGTGCCACCAGTTCGATGAGCACGCTCTTGCTCGGTAAGGCGTAGGTCGATCGGCACGGCGATCGCACCGGCGAGCAGGCATCCGTGAAACGCCGCGGCGCATTCCTCGCCGGCCGCAAGCGCCAGGGCCACACGGTCCCCGGGACGCACACCCTGCGTGGACAGCGCGCCGGCAGCCCGCCGAGCCTGCTCGAGGAGGGCCGAGTACGTCAGCTCGTACCCGGGACTGGCGATCGCGACCCGATCGGGCTGCATCGCCGCGGCGCGCTCTAGCCAGTGCTCCACACGCCAAACGGTAGTCTCGGCGCCCTGATGTCAGTCACCTGGGAGCCCGCGGGCGACTACGAAGACATTCGCTATCAGCTGGCGAGCGGCGAGAGCGCCGGCATCGCGAAGATCACGATCAACCGGCCGGAGGTTCGCAACGCGTTTCGCCCCGAGACCGTGATCGAGCTCTCCGACGCGTTCACCCGCGCCCGCGAGGACCTGGAGGTCGGCGTGGTGATCCTCACGGGAGAGGGCCCCGACGCGTTCTGCTCCGGGGGGGACCAGCGAGTGCGCGGCGCCCGCGGCGGATACATCACCGGGGCCGATCCCGGCGAAGCAGGCAAGCACGCCGCTGTCGGGCGCTTCCATGTCACCGATCTGCACATCCAGATCAGGCGGATGCCGAAACCGGTGGTGGCGATGGTCGCGGGCTACGCGATGGGCGGCGGTCACGTCCTCCATGTCGTGTGCGATCTGACGATCGCCGCCGATAACGCTCGCTTCGGTCAGACCGGACCGAAGGTCGGGTCCTTCGACGGCGGCTTCGGCGCGAGCGTGCTGTCTCGGCTGGTGGGGCCTAAGAAGGCGAAGGAGATCTGGTTCCTGTGCCGCCAGTACGACGCCGCGCAGGCGCTCGAGATGGGGCTGGTGAACGCCGTCGTGCCGCTCGATCGCCTCGAGGAGGAGACGGTCGGATGGTGCCGTGAGATGCTCGCGATGTCACCGTTTGCATTGAGACTGCTGAAGGCCAGCTTCAACGCCGATGAGGATGGGCTGGCGGGCATCCAGCAGCTGGCGCACGACGCGAACCTGCTGTTCTACATGAGCGAGGAGGCCCAGGAAGGCCGGGACGCGTACCTGCAGAAACGCCCCTCAGACTTCTCGAAGTTCCCCCGGCGCCCGTGAGCGCTGACAGGCGTTCGGCGGCCCCGGCCCCTAATCCGAGCGGCATGCGGATCTGGCTTCTCGCCGCGCGGGTGCGCACGCTGCCCGCGGCGATCGCTCCGGTGCTCGTCGGGACGGCGCTGGCGGGGTTTGTCGGCGTCTTTCATCCGTTGCGGTTCCTGGCCGCGCTGATCGGGGCGCTGTTCATCCAGGTGGGCACAAACCTCTCCAACGATTACTCCGATGCCCGGCGCGGCGCGGACAGCGAGGACCGTCTTGGACCAGTCCGCGTTACCGCGGGCGGCCTGGTGCCCCCGGGGCGGGTGCTGGTCGCGACGTACGTCTCGTTCGGGGTCGCGGTCCTCGCTGGGGTGTATCTGGTCGCGGTTGCCGGCTGGCAGCTCCTGCTCGTCGGCGGAGCCTCGATCCTCGCGGGTGTCCTGTACACGGGCGGCCCAAGGCCGTATGGATACGAGGGCCTCGGCGAAGTTTTCGTGTTCCTGTTCTTCGGGATCGTCGCCGTCGCGGGCTCGTACTTCGTGCAGGTGCGCCACCTGAGCTGGGAGGCGTTCGCGCTGGCGGTGCCCGTCGGACTGCTCGCCGCCGCGATCCTTGTGGTCAACAACATTCGCGACATCGAAACCGATCGGCGAGCCGGGAAGCGAACCCTGGCCGTTCGCCTCGGTCGTCAGCGAGCCCGCACGATGTTCGCGGTGATCGTCTACCTGGCGTACGCGCTCGCGCCCGTCACCTGGATCTTCGGACCGCTGCGGCCGTGGCTGCTCCTGTCATGGCTGACGCTGCCGCTCGGTGCGCAGGTCGTGCGGACCGTCCGCAATCACCTCGACGGCCCCTCACTGAACACCGCCCTGGCGCAGACCGGAATGCTCCAGCTTGCCTTCTGCATGCTGCTCTCGGCCGGCCTGCTGCTCAGCCGGTGAACGTCCGGATCAGGCTTATGAGGGCGCGCCTGCGCGCGCCCTTTGGCTCGGCCTGGGGAACCGTCCTTGATCGCGATCTGGTGCTGCTCGAGCTCGAGGACGCCGAAGGCCACCGAGGGGTCGGCGAGGCGGCGCCCCTCGCCGGCTACGACGACTTCGCGATCGACGATGCGCGCCGCGACCTCGAGCGCTGCCGTCCCGTGCTCGAGACCTCGGACGGCAGCAGCCGCGGCGACCTGCTTGCGCGCTGCGCCGAGCTGACCGGTGTCCCCCACGCGCTCGCGGCGATCGACACGGCGCTGTGGGATCTGGCCGCACGGCAGGCCGGGGAGCCGGTGTGGCGGGCGATTGGCGCGAGCGACGCGCCTCCGGTGCCTGTCAACTGGACGATCTCGGCCACCGACCGTGCCGGGGCCGCGGGCGAGGCCGATACGGCGCGGTCCGCGGGCTACCGGTGCGTGAAGGTGAAGGTCGGGATCGGAGACGACGCTGGCCGGCTTGCGGCCGTGCGTGCCGTGGCCGGCAGCGCGATGGCGATCCGCACCGATGCGAACGGCGCCTGGACGGTAGCTGAGGCCGCCGCCGCGCTCCGGGCGCTCGAGCCCATCGGACTCGAGCTGTGTGAGGAGCCGGTCCGTGGGCTCGGGCAGATCGCGCAGCTGTCGGAGCTAACTGACGTGGATCTGGCGATTGACGAGACCGGAGCACTCGAGGGAGCGCTCGACCGCCGAGCATGTGCGGCGGTGTGCCTGAAGGTCGGGCGCAGCGGCGGGATCACAGGCCTGATCGCCGATGCCCGCCGCGCTCGCGCCGCAGGCTACGAGATCTATCTCGCCTCGACGCTCGACGGTCCGGTCGGGATTGCCGCCGCTCTGCATGCCGCCGCGGTGGTGCGACCTGAGCGGTTCTGCGGTCTCGCCACACTCGCGATGTTCGCCCAGGAGACCGATTTGCTCACAGCCACGGCCGGCACCATCGAGCCCCCTCCCGGGCCGGGGCTCCTCGGGCGAGCTCTGGAGTGGTACGGCGTCGATTGAGCGCCGCCGCCGTCAGAGTCCGCCGAGAGACCGGAGCTTTAGCGTCACGAGTGGCCGTCCGGGAGGCGGGATACAGGCCAGAAAAATGGCCGCAGGCCGTCCGGCGGCCTGCGACCATCTGTGATTCTCAGTACTGCGCTAGAGGCCGAGCGATGCGAGGTCGACAGCCCCGGCTGGCGGCGTGAGCGTGACCGGCTGGTTGAACTGGTCGAACGTCACCTGGCCCGCGCTGGAGCCTTTCTTGACGATCTCGATCGGGTACGGAGCGCCCGTGGTCGCGACGTAGAGCGTTCCGCCCTTGCTCGTGTCGCGCAAGGCCACTACCTGCTGGCCGTTGACGGTGCTCGCCGGTCCCTTGGCCAGGGCGCCGTGATGTGCGAACGCCTGACCGAACAGGACTCGCATATTCGTCAAGCTGGCGAACGAGGAGAAGCTGCCCGCCGCGGGCGTCTTTAGCCACTTGCCGGCCAGCTTCTGGGCGATGGTCGGCCCTGCAAACGCCTTCCAGAAGCTCTGGGCGCCGTTGATGTAGACGTACCGACCGACGCTGATCAGCTTGGCACTGAGGCCACGCGAGCTGATCTGGCCGGTGGCGCCTTTGCCCGCTACGAGATGCATATCGAGAGTGATCGGCGTTCCTCCGCTGGTGAGCGTGCCTGCGATGTGAACCGATGAGGCCGCCGCAACGGCCTGGCTTGCGGCGGTGAGAATTCCCGTCGGCGACTTCGAAGCCACTCCGTTGTCGGAGCCCCCGGAACCGCCGGAACCGCCGGAACCGCCGCACGCGGCGAGCGCGCCGGCGGCAAGCAAAGCTGTGACTGGGAGGGTGAGATTTTTGATTTTCATGGTGCCCCTTTGATCGGATCGCGGGCCGGAATCTTTAGAGCCGTCCTAAAACGTTCGCACGTGCGTCCCACGACAAGCTTTTAGCTGCTATCCGCCATGCCCGCGATGGTCCCGGCGACGCGCTCGGGCGCCTCGAGGTGTGCGGCATGGCCGCTTCCCGGGACTACAACGACCTCGGCATGAGGAAGCAGAGCGGCCATGCTAGCGGCGATCTCGCGGAACTTGTCGTCGCGCTCGCCGACCACAAGCGTCACCGGGACACTCACCGCCCAGAGCTTCTCCCACAATGACGGCAGCGCTCCCGTGCCCAGCCCCCTGAGCGCGCTGGCCAGGCCTGCCGGAGTGCTCCGCAGCCGGTCCGCATGTGCCGCCGCTCCAACTTCCGGCGCCAGGCCGCGCAGCACCGGGGTCTGCGCCCAACGCTGGGCGAACTCTTCGATTGTGCTCGCCTCGATTTCCGCCGCTTGGGCTTGGTCGGCCTGCTGCCGGGCGGCGCGCTGGACGGGGTCGGCAATCCCTGGACTCGCTCCTATCAGCACGAGCCGCGAGACCCTCGGCGCGAGAGCGAACGCCGCGTGCATCGCGAGCCTCCCTCCCATCGAGTAGCCGGCAAGCGTGAACGTCTCGGGGGCTGCGTGCGCCAGGTCTTCCACAAC
>JALYZY010000206.1 GCA_030948665.1 Actinomycetota bacterium
TGCTTTCAGGACTTTGCACTGATCTCGGTGGGCCAATCTGGGAAGCGATCGCCGGCCGTGCCGGCACGACCGTGGTCCTTCTCTAATCGGCCCCGCGGCCTGAATCCTGAAAGCGGCTAGTCGCGGATCACTGACCGGACCACAGTCCCCAGCCGGCCACGGGGCTACCCGCCAGGAGCGCGTAGTTGTGGTTGGCTGGATCGACATAACGTGGGTCAGCGGTGACGTTGTTATAGACCTGGACGGCGCTGACCTGCCCGAGCCCTCCCGGGTCGCCGAACAGCAGGTTGTCGTGGAAAGCGTTGCCGGTGCCGATTGGGCCCAGGTACAGATCGTGGATCGCCTGGCCGGCGATCCCCTGCCACGGCAGCCCCAGGCAGTTGGTGACGGCGTTATGGAAGATCTGGTTTCCGGTGATCGTCTCGCCCTGCAGGTTGCCGATCACAAAGCCCTCGCCCGCGCGGTCGACGACGTTGTCGTAGATCTTCGCGTTGGTCGGCCCGGGATACAGCTGCACGCCGCGGCCGTGGGGATCGTCGTAGAGCCAGTTGTCGTAGATCTGGACGTTGTTGCCGTGGGCGAGATAGATCAGGTGGTCGTAGGCCTGACACTGACCGACGTCGTGGATCTTGCTATAGCGGATGACTGTGTTGTCGGCGTTGCCCCAGAACCCGATTCCGATCCCGTTGCCTCGCAGCGACGCGATCGATTGGAAGTACTCGATGTGATCGAGGATGTCGTCGTGGCCGGCAATCACCAGTGACTGCGAGACGTTGTTTGGGCAGTTGATCCCGGACGGGTGGCTCTTATAGAGGGTGTTCGAGCCATCGATCCGCACGTTCGTGAAGGTCGTGTAGGAGGCCTCGATATCGAGGTACCCGATGACCGTGGCGAGCTCGCCGGGATAGGAGGTGAGCGTGATCTGGGCTGCTGGTGCGCCGTTGGTGTAGATCTGATGCCATGTGCTAGTCGACCCGTAGCTTCCCGACCTCAGGCACCCGGTCTGGCCGGGATGCAGCGTGCGGTCCAGCTGCTGCACCGACGCGAACGGCTTGCCGATGCTTCCGTCGCCAGCGGTGTCCGAGCCGGTCGGCGATGCGAACAGACTGCAGTGAACCGGCGGGGGCGTCGGCGTCCCGGAGGACAGCGGCGGGACCGGGATCGGGGTCGGGGTCGGGGTCCGGTGGGCCGGGCGGCCGTGACGACGGGCGTGATGTCGCGCGCTGCAGCCACCCCGTGCGTGCCTCTTGGAGCGGACCAGCGGGCACCTCCGGACGGTGCCGTGTCGCCGGTGGTGGTGGACGGGATGATGGGAGAGGCCTCCGGCGAGTGCGGAGGAGGTTGACCAACACAGAAGCGCCAGGACCAGGAAGGGCGGCAGCTTCCTCATATGAACTGATCGGCAGGGCACGGTGGGTCTTGATGCCCTAAAGCGCCGGTCTGGACAAACGTCCAGGATCGTCCGTAGGTGCTAATGAAAGGATTGGGAGGTGCGGCTCGTCGCGTTCACCGACTACGTCTACCGGGAGTTGGACGGCGTCGTGTACGGGGAGCGGGCGTTCGCGGTGTTCCTCTCGGCACTCGCAGAGCACGTGGAGGAGCTCACGATTCTGGGGCGACTCGATCCGGGGCAAGGCGCGTGCCACTATCCCCTACCGGCCTCCGTGAGGTTCGTCAAATTACCGCACTATGCGAGTTTGACGAAGCCAATTTCGGTGATCGAGTCGCTGGTTCGCTCGCTCGGGCGCTTCTGGCGAGCGCTCGACGGCGCCGACCGGGTATGGCTGTTGGGGCCCTATCCGCACGCGGTAGCGTTCGCCTTACTGACCCGGATGCGCCGCCGCACGCTCGTGCTCGGGGTCCGCCAGGACTTCCCTACCTACGTTCGCAGCCGCAGGCCCACCCAGCGCTGGATGCACGCGGGGGCGGATGTCCTCGAGCGCAGCTGGAGATGGCTCGCGCGGAGCTCTCCGGTGATCGTCGTCGGGCCAGAGCTGGCGCGTCAATACAGCATGGCGCCGGCGCTGCTCGAGATCGTGGTCTCGCTGGTGAGGGACGGTGACATCGAGGAAGGGATGCGAGCGGCAGGTCGTTCTTACGACGGCGAGCTGAACGTGCTCAGCGTGGGCCGCCTCGACACCGAGAAGAATCCGCTGCTGCTTGTGCAGGTGTTGAGCGCGCTCCGCGTGGCTGATCCACGCTGGCGGCTGGTCGTCTGCGGCGAGGGCCCTCTGTCTGGCGCGCTCGCAGCCGAGATCGATCGGCTCGGGCTCTCAGACAGCGCGGACCTTCGCGGATACGTCCCGGTTCAGGGAGGACTGCTCGACCTGTATCGCTCCAGTCACGCTTTTCTTCACGTATCGCTGACCGAGGGCATGCCGCAAGTGCTGATCGAAGCGTTCGCGTCGGGGCTTCCGGTTGTCGCGACGGCGGTCGGGGGGGTTCCTGAAGCCGCCGGCGATGCAGCGCTCCTGATTCCGCCCGCCGACGCCGGCGCCGCCGTAGCTGCGCTGCTAGCGATCGCCGGCGATGGTGATCTGCGCGCGAGGTTGATCGCAGAGGGCCTCGGGCGGGCCCGGGCTCAGACGCTCGACGTCGAGGTCGCCCGGGTCAGCGAGTTCATCGCGCGGCCCGGACCTGAGCCCAGCGTTGCCGGACCGCCTCGTAGCTCCGGGGACTGACCCGCTTCGGGCCGGTCTTGGCCTGCCAGGCCAGCCACATGGCGATCCGCGCCGTCCGCGACCCTCGCGCATAGGCGGCGGCGCGTGCGGGCGGTGTCGCAGCCCAGATCGTGAATCGCCCCTGAACCAGCATGTCTGCGCGGCGGCTGAGTCTTGCCGAGGGTTCGGAGGTCATCAGCAGGCGGTAACCCGCGCCGGCGGCCTCCTCGAGAACGGTGGGCGAGAGGAACCCTCCTGGCACCGCCGCGCTGGGCGGTGGTTCGCCGAGGACCTCAGCCAGGATCTCGCGACTTGCGACCCACTCGCCCGCAAGCTCCTCGCGCGTCAG
Organism: Actinomycetota bacterium; assembly: GCA_030948665.1. Classification (GTDB taxonomy): domain Bacteria; phylum Actinomycetota; class Thermoleophilia; order Solirubrobacterales; family Solirubrobacteraceae; genus Palsa-465. The sequence continues at coordinate 3,010 of JALYZY010000206.1, forward strand.
CGTGCCCATATAGGTCGGGTGGGTGTGAGAGTGGCTTCCGACCTCGTGGCCGCGCACGACGAGCTCCCTGACTCCGTCGGCGGTCAGGAAGCCCGGGGTGCCGATCCGCCCCGTCGTGACGAAGAACGCCCCCCGCCAGCCGCGGCGCTCGAGCATCTCGGCCGCAAGCAGGGCGGACGCGCCGCCATCATCGAACGTGAGCGCCGCTCCAGCACCACTCGATACAGGCCCGACCGAGACGCCGCTGGCTGCGATCGCATCGAGATGGGCGTCGAACGCTTCGATATCGAGCTTGTACCGGGCGGCGGCCGGTCCCGGGAAGCCGGTCTGCTCGCGAGTCTCGGCGGATGCCAGGTCGTGGTAAATCAGCGCGAACGTCATGCTCGTGTGGGCGAATCTCCGACTCGCGACACTGGTGTATCGGCCGGCCAGAGGTGGGTCTTGCGCAGCGCGCGCCATCCGCGACTGGCCTTCAGCCAGAACCGCCAGCTCCG
>JALYZY010000212.1 GCA_030948665.1 Actinomycetota bacterium
CTATCAGCACGAGCCGCGAGACCCTCGGCGCGAGAGCGAACGCCGCGTGCATCGCGAGCCTCCCTCCCATCGAGTAGCCGGCAAGCGTGAACGTCTCGGGGGCTGCGTGCGCCAGGTCTTCCACAACTGCGTCGAGCGTCACCGGGCGTAGGCCCGTGGCCGCGCCGTGGCCGCGGATGTCCGGCGTGTATGCCCGGTAGCGTTCCGGCAGCGCCGCTCTCACCGGGTCCCAGCTCGCACCGGTGTGCGTGAACCCGTGCAGAAGGACGATCGCCGGCGCCATTTGTCGATCATGACCGCCACCGACACATATCTGCTGCTCCGCGCGTTCTGCGACGAGCTCGCGCGTTGCGGGCTTCGACACGCGGCGACCTCCCCCGGCTCGCGCTGCGCGCCGATTGTCCTGTCGCTCGTCCGCCATCCGGACATTCAGTGCTGGTCGCACATCGACGAGCGATGCGGCGGCTTCTTCGCGCTCGGAGCCGCGAAGGCATCGGGCCACCCGGCGCTCGTCGCCTGTACTTCCGGGACCGCGGCCGCGAATCTCGTTCCGGCGGTGACCGAGGCGTTCTGGGCGCGGGTGCCGCTGATCGTGCTCACCGCCGACCGACCGCCCGAGCTGCGCGATGTGGGAGCCGGGCAGACGATCGACCAGCTGAAGCTCTACGGCGACGCAGTTAAGTGGTTTGTAGAGGTGGGTGTGCATGACGCAACCCCAGCACGGCTGCGCTGGATCCGATCGCTGGCGTGTCGCGCCTACTGGACGGCCCTGGAGGGACCGCCCGGGCCGGTGCACCTGAACTTCCCCCTGCGCGAGCCGCTGGTGATGGACGACCCGCTACCCGAGGACCCCACGGGACGTGCCGGCGGCCGGCCGCATCTGGTCAGCGTGCCTGCGCCCCAGGCCAGCGTCAGCAGCGGAGGCGCGCATCCGTCGGGCCGGATCGTGATCGTCGCCGGGGGCCGCGCCGGATCCGGCGAGCGGATTGCCGAGATCGCCGCGCGCTCGGCGATCCCGCTGCTCGCCGATCCGCTCTCCGGCGCGCGCCACGGGCCGGCGGCAGTCGCCCACTACGACATGCTGCTGCGCGATCCGCGTTTCGTCGCAGAGCATCGCCCCCAGTTCGTGCTGCGCGTGGGTGACCTGCCGACCTCCAAGCCGCTTCGCACCTGGCTCGCTGGTCTCGACGACATCGCCCAGATCGCGATCCATCCGGACGGGAGCTGGCACGATCCGGACTCGGTTGTCGGGATGCGGCTGTCCGGGATGCTTCCCGACCCGTCCGTCGCCTCCGAGCCGGGCTGGCTCGAGGCCTGGCAGGCTGCCGACAACGCGGCCGAGCAAGCCCTGGTAAGGGTCTTAGGCGACGAGCTGTCGGAACCGCGGGTGGCCCGCAGCCTCGCCGACCGGCTCCCCGCCGACGCGCTCCTGTACATCGCCTCCTCGATGCCGATCCGCGACGTTGAGCTGTTCGGTCCAGCTCGCACATCCATGCCGCGGATGGTCTCCAACCGCGGCGCAAACGGCATCGACGGCACAGTCTCGAGCGCCTTCGGCGCGGCCGCGGCCGGCGATCATCCGGTCGTGCTCCTGACCGGAGATCTGGCGCTGGTGCACGACATCGGCGGCCTGCTCGCCGCGCGCCGCTTGGGGCTCAGGCTGACGATCGTTCTGCTCAACAACGACGGCGGCGGGATCTTCCACTTTCTCCCCATCGCGGGCCAGCGTGATGTATTCGAGGAGCACATCGCGACGCCAACGGGGCTCGACTTCGAGCAGCTGGCGGGGCTGTTCGGCTGTGCCTACACGCGCCCGACAGGCTTGCAGGAGCTGGGTGAGGCAATCGACGGTGCGCTCCGGGCCCCGGGCACCAAGATCGTCGAGATCCGGACCAATCGCGAGGAGAACCTGGCGCTTCACCGCCGGGCTGCCCAAGCCGTGGCAGAGGCGCTCGGCTAGCCGGCGAGCAGAGGAAGCAGCGCCTCGAGCTTCACCTCTGACTCGGCAAGCTCGGCGTCAGGTTCGGAGTCGCGCACAATTCCGCAGCCCGCGTAGAGCCGGGCGAGGCGGCCGCGCAGGAGAGCGCAGCGGAGCGCGACGCACAGCTCCCCGTCGCCGGAGGCGTCCGTCCAGCCGATCGCCCCCGCGTACCACCCCCTGTCGAACCCCTCGAGCGCCGGAATCAGCCGGGCGGCCAGCTCACCAGGCTCGCCGCCGACCGCCGGGGTGGGATGAAGGATCCCGGCGAGCTCTATTGCCCCGAGCGGCGCCGCAAGCTGTGCCCTGATCGGTGTCCCCAGATGCTGGATGTTCGCCACACACACGACCGCCGGCTCGGGAGCGGCCGTCACCCACAGCGCGTGGGGTCTGAGCGCTCGGACGATCCGCCGCACCACGATCAGATTCTCATCGCGGTCCTTCTCGCTGCGCAGCAGCTGCTCGCCCAGGTGATCGTCGACGGCAGGATCGGCGCTGCGGCGAATCGATCCAGCCAGCGCGACCGTACTCGCGCGCTGGCCCTCCCGCCTGACCAGGAGCTCCGGGCTGGCGGCGATGAAGGTCGCCTCGCCCCGGCCGACGGCGAACACGTAGCACGATGGAAACGCCTCGCGAAGCAGCCCGATCAACGCCGCGGGATCGTGATCGACCGGCGCGCGAACCTCAACCTCTCGGGCGAGCACGATCTTCTCGAGCTCGCCCGCGCGAATCCGCTGCACCGCCCGCGCGACGGCCTCCTCGAAGTGGGCCGGAGGCATCGGGCTCCGCACGGAATAGGCCCCCGCCGGGGATGGGTCGTACAGCGGCAGCGGGGTCGGCGCCACCGTGCTCAGCCGTCGGTGCGCACGCCCGAGCAGATCCTCCACCGTGTCGTCGGGTGCCGCGTCGAGATTGATCGTGACTGCCGCCTGCCCACCTCGGCGCGCGGCGCACAGCGCCGGCACGAGCAGCGACCCCGGAGCAAATCCGCGCCACTCGGGAGAGCTGCCGCCCTCGGCGGCGAACGCGAACCCGCCGAGCGCCACGAGGCCTGAGCCCGGCGGCCCGGCGTGGCCATCGATGATCGCCCCGGCGACCAACGACCGCCATCGCGCGGCGATCGAGCTGAAGCGCTCACCGCCACTTGCCTCGAGCGCCCGGACGCACCCTAGCCCGGCAACCGACGAGCCCTCCCGGTCGGGCTGCTCCAGGCAGAACCACTGCTCGCCGGGCTTGCGGGCACCAGCCACCAGCGCCGTCGGATCGGTCGCACGGTCGACGTTGGCCGTCAGGCTTACGAGTGCCGGCGATCCGGTCGCCCGCGCCCGGCGCAGGGCGCTCTCGAACCGCTCCTTGACCTGCCCGAACGCGCTGAGCTCCAGCCAATCCCCCGGCTGCGACCTCCGCGATGCGAGCTGGTCCACCGCTAGGTCTCGCTGCGCCCGCGCGAGATCGCGATCTCGCCGGTGCGAGCCATCTCGATCAGGCCGAACGGCCGCACCAGGGCCTCAAACGCCTCAATCTTGTCATCGGTGCCGGTGACTTCGACGGTCAGCGAGCGCTTAGTGACGTCCACCACTTTCGCGCGGAAGATCTCGCAGATCTGCATCACCTCCGAGCGGGTCGCCCCGTCGGTTGAGACCTTGAACAGCGCGAGCTCGCGCGCGAGCGTCTCCTGCGGTTCGAGATCGCGGATCTTCAAGACGTTGACGAGCTTGTGGAGCTGCTTCGTCACCTGGTCGATCGGGTGCACCGCGCCATCGAGCGTCAAGGTGATGCGCGAGATCCTCTCGTCGTCGGTCGGCCCGACCGCAAGCGTGTCGATGTTGAACCCCCGCCGCGCGAACAGGCCAGCGATTCTGGTCAGGACGCCCGGCTTGTTCTCAACCAGGATCGACAGGATGTGCTTTCGCCCGGTCCGCAGCCCCGCCACGGCCTCGAGCTCGTCGAGCGACAGAACTTCCTTGGTGCCTGGCTCGCCCATCGCCGTTAGCCGACCATGTTGCGGGCCGCCTGGCCCGCGGGGATCATCGGATAGGTGTTCTCCTCACGGGTGACTCGCACGTCAGCGAGCACCGGACCCTCGATCCTGAGCAGCTCGCGAATGTCGCTCACCAGCGTGCCTTTGTCTTCGAGCCTGACCCCAGTGGCGCCGTAGGCTTCGGCGAGCTTGACGAAATCGGGCCACTGGCCCATGTCCACCTGGCTGTAGCGCTTGTCCCAGAAGAGCTCCTGCCACTGGCGCACCATCCCCAGGTATCCGTTGTTCATCACGAGCACCTTGATCCCGATGCCTTCTTGCGCGCAGGTCGCGAGCTCCTGGGCATTCATCTGAACCGAGCCATCTCCAACGATGCCTACGACCGTTTGGTCGGGACAGCCGACCTTCGCGCCCATCGCGGCCGGCAAGCCGAACCCCATCGTCCCGAGCCCACCCGAGTTGATCCACCGGCGTGGCTCGCCGAAGTCGTAGTACTGCGCGGCCCACATCTGGTGTTGGCCGACGTCGCTGGTGACGATCGCGTCTCCCCCGGTCGCCTCGTACAGCGCCTGGATCATGTACTGGGGCTTGATCTCCGAGTCGGTTGAGTCCTCGTAGCGAAGGGGATGGCGCTCCTGCCAAGTCTTGATCCGCGACCACCACTCCTCGAGGCGCCCAGAGTCGGGCTCGAGCGAGCGATACTCGGCGGTGAGCCGCGGCAGGATGTTCTTCGCGTCGCCGACGATCGGGATGTGGGCCGGAACGTTTTTCGAGATCTCGGCCGGATCGATGTCGATGTGGATGAACTTGGCCCGCGGAGCGAACTCCGAGAGCTTGCCCGTCACCCGGTCATCGAACCGCGCGCCGATCGCGATGATCAGGTCGGCCTCGTCCATCGCATAGTTGGCCGCTCGCGTGCCATGCATTCCCAGCATCCCGAGCCACTGCTCGTGCGGCGCTGGGAACGCGCCCAGCCCCATGATCGTGCAGGTCACGGGGAAGCGATCCGCGGTGCCAAGCTCGGCCAGCTCGGCGGATGCGTTCGAGTTGATTACTCCACCGCCCGCGTAGATCACGGGACGGCGAGAGTTGGCCAGTGCCTTGGCGGCAAAGCGGATCTGCTTCTGATTGCCGTCGGTGGTCGGCTGGTAGCCGGGAAGCCGCACGTCGGTCACCGGCTCGTACGGGATGTCCGCGCGGCTCAGATCCTGGGGAATCTCGACGACGACCGGGCCCGGCCGGCCCGTGCGGGCGATGTGGAACGCTTCGTGGATCGAGCGGGGAATCTCGAGCGGGTGCTGGATCATGAAGCTGTGCTTGACGATCGGCATCGTGATCCCGATCGTGTCGGCCTCCTGGAAGCCGTCGGTGCCGAGCAGCTCGGTCCTCACCTGGCCGGTCACGAACACGACCGGCACTGAGTCCATCATCGCGTCGCAGATCGGGGTCACGAGGTTGGTGGCCCCGGGACCGCTTGTGGCCAGCGCGACGCCGACCTTTCCCGTGGCCTTCGCGTAGCCCTCGGCGGCGTGCCCTCCGCCGGCTTCGTGGCGAACGAGGATGTGGCGGATCCCCGCGTCGTAGAAGGCGTCATAAGTGGGGAGGTTGGCGCCGCCCGGCATGCCGAACACGACTTCCACGCCCTCGGCCTTCAGGCACTCCATCAAGGCGTCGACGGCTCGCATGGCTCCCTTTGGTTCTGTTACGGCGCACGGACGCTCCGCGCACGCGGGGACGGCGATGTTACCAGCGGTTTCCGGCTGCCCGCGACGGCTCCTGCACCCCGATCCGCGGGATCTAAGCCTTGATAGTGACGGGTTTTATCCCCCGCGTGGCCCGCGTGCCCCG
>JALYZY010000233.1 GCA_030948665.1 Actinomycetota bacterium
GCTACCCCTACCCGCCGATGCCGTCCGTGGGCGGTAACCGCTGGCTGGCGATGAGCAAGTACCTGCGCCGCGCCGGGCACCACGTTGACGTTCTGAGCACCTCGGCCTGGGGCGCGCTGGCCAGCGACGAGTGCAACGGGGTGCATCGCTCGCGGGATCTAATTGGAGCGCCCTGGCTACGAGCCGTGACGCGTCGTCCACCGCTGCCGGCGCCCGGCGAGACCCCGGCCATCGACAAGCCGCCTCAGGCCTTCGTCACGAGCCTCCTGGTTCCCGACCACCTGGTGGCGACCTGGGTCCCGTTCGCGAGTCTCGCCGCCCGTCGCCTGATCGACAGGAACCACTACGACTGCGTCGTGACCACGTCCGCGTATGAGTCGACCCATCTTGTAGGCCTCGCCTTGGGGCGTCAGCGGCCAGCGTGGATCGCCGACTTTCGCGACGGCTGGACGTTTCATCCCTGGCGCCCACCGTTTCCGACCGAATTCCAGCGGCGCCTTGACGTGGCTCTCGAACGGGCGGTGGTCCGCTCCGCCGACCGCACCATCTTCGTTGAACGGCCGGTCGGCGAGGACTTCCGTAAGCGACTCGGAGTCGACGCCGGATACGTCCCTAACGGCTGGGATCCCGATCTCGCACGCGACGCGGCCAGCGCTGGCCCCCCAGCGCTGGAGACGAGAGAGCTGACCTTGGTCCACACCGGAAAGCTCTCCGGCGACTGGGGACGGCATCCCGGTCACCTGTTCGAAGCACTGAGGCGAATGTGCGCGGAGGACCCAGTTGTAGCGCAGCGTTTACAGCTCGTGCTCGCCGGGCGTCTCGACCACGAGGAGGAGCGCTTGATTCAGCAGGCCGGGCTGGAGGACGTCGTCCGCCATGTCGGGATGCTCTCCCGCGCCCAGGCGATGGCGCTCCAGCGCACCGCGGACGTACTCGTTCTGGTCACCTCTCCGACGCTCGTCTGGGAGCTTCCCGGCAAGGTCTTCGAGTACTTCGGTGCCCGTCGCCCGATCCTGGCACTCGCCCAGGGCAACGAGACGGCCCGACTCATAGAGGAAACCGGAACCGGTTGGACGGTGCCGCCCGAAGACGTCGAAGCGATCATGGCCAGGCTGAAAGCAATGCTCGCGGGCGGCGCAACGCTCGAGTACGACGACGCCAGACTGGAGCCGTACGTCTTCCCCGCCCCGGCGGAGGCGCTCCAAGCCGAGATCGAGCGAGCAATTGCCCTCCGCGCCAGTCAGACCGGTCGGCGCGCGACCGCGTGAAGCGTGTCCCCGGCCTTCGCGGCACGGTCGAGAGCCATCGAGACTGGGACCGTCAGCGCGCATAGCCCGGTCGCGACGCGCAGCCCCAGTCCGCCGGGGAACAGGCAGCGCCCGAACAGCCGGTACTGGAGCGAGGCCGGCAGGCCGACCGCACTCGCTGACGTCGAGATCGATAGCAATTCGAGCCCCGCGCGCGTCAGCACACGATCGATCGCGGTCGGGGTGAAGTGCACCCGGTGGCGCGGAACGTCGAGGTGGTACCAGTGTTCGGCGAATCGTCTCGCTTGCCAGCTCCCGAAGTTCGGGACGGTTATCAGCACGAGCCCTCCGGGGCTGAGAGCGCGCGCCACGGCGTCGAGCGTGCGGACAGGGTCACTGGTGTGCTCGAGGGAGTGCCGGAAGACGACTGCGTCATAAACCGCCGGCTCGAGCGCGACCGACTGCAGCGTTCCGCCGCGCACATCGATTCCCCTGGAACGCGCGGCGGCGCACGCAGACGGAGAAGGTTCGACGCCCGACATCTTCCAGCCGCGGCCGGCGAGCAGCGCGGCGAGGTCGCCGCGGCCGCACCCGACGTCCAGTCCACGCCCGGCGCCGCGCGCGCTGAGCGCGGAGAGCGGGGCGGTGCGGAGCGCGTTCCACCCCTGGAAGGCGCGGATCGCCCGCGACGCGATTCGCGCCAGCGAGCCCATCCGCTCGTCGTAGGGGCCGTAGCTGTCTGGGTAGAACCCGGCGAGCCGGTCGTCGCTCACGCGAGGGAGCGTGACCCCTCCGCCGCATCGCGAGCACGTGGCAACGCTGAATCTTCCGGGCGTGCCATGAAGCCGGTCTCGCGCGGCGATCTCGCGCCCGCTGAGGGCGCCCGCGCAGATCGGACATGGGGGCCGCTCGGGTTCGATCACCGCAGGCTAGCGGCGGGTCCCGGGTAGTCGTCCGCGGGACTCCCCAGAAGGCCCCGGCTCACCCTCGGTAGCTTCGTGCCACCGCGTCGAGTGAGCTCCGTAGCGACAGGCGCGGAGCGTTGGCCGTGAACCACTCGACCGTGGTGCGTCGAAGCGAGGGACCGGCCTCGTGGACACGCAAGATTGCGTCGGCAAGGTCCTCCGACGACGCAGATGCGGCCACGACCCCGTTCACATCGTCGTCGATCAGCTCGGTCGCGGCATTATCGGGATCGGCGACCACGATGCTCGGCGTGCCGCGCGCCGCGGCTTCTATCACCACCAGCCCGTAGCCCTCGCGCCGGGAGGGGAGCAGCATGCAGAGCGCCTCGCCGATTACCTCATCGACGGTCTCGGTGGCAACGAAGCCGGGAACCTGAATCACCTCTTCGAGGTCCAGCGACGCAACGAGCGCCAGGACCTTCTCTCGCTCCGGACCGTCTCCGAGGATGCAGGCGCTCACGTCAGGCAGGGACGCACGAACCCGGGCAATCGCCGGCACGATCGCCGGTACCTGTTTCTCGGGGATATGCCGACCGGCGAATACGACCACGGGCCGCGGATGGTCGACCGGGCGAGCGGTCAGAGGTCCGTCATAGGCGCCGGCAAGCACAGTCACCTCATCCCGTAACCCCTCCTCACGGAGTCTTGCCGCATACAGGTGCGAGAAGCAGAACGCCCTCTGAGGTACCCGCACGCAGATCCGCTGCACGAGCCAGCCCAGATCGCCGGCTGCTCGGCCGAGGTAGTCACGCCAGTAGCGCCGCGTCCAGACCTCGAACCAGTCGACGACCAACCGGTAGCGGGAGCGCCGGCGGGTGAACGCTGCGGCCAGCAACGAGAAGTATGGAAACGAGCAGGTGTGAACGACCTCGTAACGGCGTCCGTAGCGCAACAGGTGTAACAGCACGCCCAGGCCGAAAACAAGCGGCGGCCACACCCTCCTGCGACCGGTCTCCGTATAGAGCCCCATCCTCGGCCCGACGATCCGGATGTTCACGCCAGCGACTCCAGGGTCGACGCCGCGGTCCCATTGGCGCAACGTGAGATAGGTGACGTCGTGACCGTCCGCCGCCAGACGCTCCGCAAGGCTTCGATACCAGCGCTCGGCGCCACCTACCGTATGCGGAAACAGGCAGTCGTAGACCAGGCAGACACGCATCTCGCGGTCCGGAGCCTGCCATATTCTGCGCTAGCATCGGCATCGGGCGCGCGACATTCGGGCGCCTCGCTCGTTATAGAGATGGGACTGGCCCGCAGGCGCGGCTAGCCAATGAGCACGATCCAGCGAGAATCTCCGCTCCAGGTCGGACCTCCGGAACGCGGAGTCAACCCTTTGCTTTCGGTGGTTGTCCCATGCCTGAACGAGGCGGACACCATCGGCGAGTGCGTGCGCCGCGCGCGCGCCGCGCTCGACTCGAATGGCCTCCAGGGCGAGATCATCGTTGTCGACAACGCGTCCGATGATGGAAGCGGGCAACTGGCCGCAGCCGCCGGAGCCCGAGTCGTCTATGAGCCTGAGCATGGCTACGGCAGCGCTTACCTCGCGGGGCTGGCGGCTGCGCGGGGCGAGTACATCGTGATGGCGGACGCCGACCTCACCTACGACTTCGCCGAGATCCCGCGCTTTCTCGCCGAGCTCCAGGGCGGAGCGGAGATGGTGATCGGCAACCGGATGGGCAACATCCACCCCGGGGCGATGCCGTGGCACCACCGCTACATCGGCAACCCACTTTTGTCGGGTTTCCTGAACCTCCTTTTCCGCACCGGCGTCAGCGATGCCCATTGCGGCATGCGCGCGTTGCGTCGAGACGTGCTCCCCCGACTCGATCTGCGCACCACCGGCATGGAGTTCGCTTCAGAGATGGTGATCAGGGCCGCCAAGGAGAACCTGATCGTGCGGCAGTTCCCGATTGAATATCACCCCCGGGGCGGACAGTCGAAGCTCTCGAGCTTCCGGGATGGCTGGCGCCACCTCCGCTTCCTGCTCGTCCACTCCCCGAATCATCTGTTCATCCTTCCCGGGGCGGTGATGGCGGCGCTCGGTGCGATCGTCGAGCTTATCGTCATCGCCCGGCTAGGTTTATTCGGCCGCCATTGGGATATCCACGCCCTGATCGCCGGAGCCCTTCTGGCCATCGTTGGGACGCAGATCGTCGCTCTCGGGATCTGTGCACACGCCTACGGGACGTACTTCATGGGCGAGAAGGATCGTTGGTTTGACCGGATGCGCGCGCGCTTCAAGCTCGAGCATGGACTGCTCCTCGGCGGTAGCATCGCGGTCGCCGGCCTGGTGGTCGGAGCGGTTATTTTGATCGACTGGATCCAGCGTGGGTTCGGTTCGCTCTCGGAAGAGCGGCTTGCCGTGCTCGCCGCAACGCTCATCATCGTCGGCATCCAGATCTTCTTCTCCTCCTTCCTGCTATCGATCCTTGGTCTACGCCGCCGGCGCTAGCTCGCCCCGGGTGACCGCCCGCGTGAGCTGAGCGATGCTCGTCGCGTGGGTCCTGTTCCCGCTGGTGCTCCTGGCGGTGTGCCTGGGCTGCGGGCTGGCGGTCGAGCGGTTGAGCGGCCGGCGGCTGCACGGCGCCCTGCTGCTGCCGTTGGGCCTCGCGTTGGTGGTTGTAGTGGCGACTCTGGCTACATCACGCGCCGCCACGGCGCCGCTCACCACGGCAGTGGTCGTCGTCATCGCCTTGGCGGGCTATGCATCCTCCTGGCGGCGGCTACGGGGGTTGGTGCCCGAGCCCTGGACGCTGGCGGTGGGGCTGGGGGTCTTCGCAGTCTGCGCGGCGCCTCTGGTCCTCTCCGGTAATGCGACCTTCCTCGGCTATTTCGTCGACAGCGATCCGGCGTTTCATTTTGTCCTGATCAACTGGCTGATGGCACACGGACGCGACCTGACGGGGGTGCCCTCGGTGTCCTATTCGGCGGTCCCGAACGTCCTGCACCAGTACATCGGCACGCAGTACCCGATAGGAGCTGACGTCGCGCTCGGTGCCGTGCGCCCGCTCGTCGGCCAGGACGTCGCCTGGATCTTCCAGCCGTACATCGCGGTGGTCATGGCGCTCGGCGCGGTAGCACTGCACGAGCTGCTGCGGGACGTCGTCAGCTCCCGGCCGCTGCGTGCCGCGTGTGCCTTCGTCGCTGCTCAACCCGGCCTTGCGTACGCGTTCTACCTACAAGCCGGCATCAAGGAGATCGCCGCCGTGCTTCTGATCATCGTCGCGGTCGCGCTGATGGTGGAGGCGCTGCGCCACCCCTTCCGGCTGCGCGCTCTCGCTCCGCTGGTGATCGTCGGCGTTGCGGGACTCGATGTGTACTCACTGACGATTATCGCCTGGCTCGCCATCCCGGTGGCCATGTTCCTCGGAATTGCCGCGTGGCGTGTGCGCCATCAGGTGAGGAGAAGGATGTCCAGGCGAGCTGCCGCGATCGCGATCGCTGCGCTCGTCCTCGTCCTGGCACTCGCGGCGCCTGTCATCGGTGGCGCCTCGACCTTCCTAACCGTCGAGCTCGCGGTACTGGGCGACAAGAACGCTCTCGGCAACCTCGCCGCGCCGCTGCAGAAGTGGGAGATCCTCGGCATCTGGCCGAATGGGGATTTCCGCTATCCCACACAGCATTACCGAACCGCATATGTGCTGATCGGGCTAGCTCTCGCCGGTGTCGTACTGGGAGTGCTCTGGATCATGCGCCGCCGTGCGCTCGGACCGCTGATGCTACTGATCGGCGGGGGTATCCCCACGGCCATCCTGCTCAGCCGCTCGTCGCCCTACGCGGCCTCGAAGGTACTGATGATCTTCTCCATCACGGCGGTTCTAACCGCGATGCTCGGGGCCGCTGCGTTGCATGACTCCGGCCGGCGCATCGAGGCCTGGATGCTGGCAGCGGCAATCGCCGCGGGCGTACTGTGGACGAACGCTCTCGCTTATCACGACTCGAGCGTGGCACCGCAAGCCCGATTCCGAGAGCTCGCGGCGATCGGTGCGCGTTACGACGGCCGAGGGCCAGCGTTCTACAACCTCTGGGACACGCTTCCGGTCTACTTCCTGCGACGTGAGTCGGTCTCGGTCCCGGAAACCTTCGCAGGACCGGTGCCGCTACGCCCGGGCCTTCCCCCCCATCCCTTCGGCCTGGCGAGCTTACCGTGGGATCCCAACGACCTGGATTTCTCGTTCCTGGAGAGCTTCCGCCTGTTGATCCTCGGGCGCTCACCAGTTCTCTCGCGTCCGCCCGCAAACTTCCGGCTGGTCTATCAAGGCACCTACTACGACGTATACCAGCGAACGCCCGCGCCTCGTGTCCTGCGCCACATCCCGCTCAGCGGCGGCGGAATCGACGCCTTTACGTTGCCGAGCTGCCAGCTGATCACGGCTACCGCTGCGCTGGCCAATCGGGACAGCGCTCGCCTCGCCTACGTGATGCGCGTTTCCGCCCCTACGCTCGTGCCCACTCATGTCGCCCATAAGCCCGAGTGGGCCCCCTATCCGGTCGGCGGATACCGTCCCCCTCAGTTCCTTTCGCTCGGCCAAAGCTCGGGACTCCTGCTGGCCACGGTCCGTGTCTCCGCGCCGGGGCGCTACCGAGTCTGGCTCGAGGGCTCGCTCAGCCGCCGCATCGTCGTCAAGATCGGCGGGCAACTTGTCGGCTCGGTCCGTCATCAGATCGGTGCGGCTGGCCAGTTTGTGCCAATCGGGACGGTGCGCCTCAGCGCTGGACACCCACTCGTCGAGATCCTCAGGCCTCCCAGCTATTACGCGCCCGGCAATGTGGTCAGCGGCGATCTGCTGGGAGCGATGATGCTCACGCGCGACGGCGCTCCGCCGGCGATACGAGAGATTGCACCCCGCGACGCCCGCTCGCTTTGCGGTAAGCCGCTGGAGTGGCTCGAGATCGTCAGCTGAGCGAGCGCGGTGCCGAGACGCCGCGGCTCGCGGCCAAGCTGGACAGCTCCTCCAGCCGACCACGCATTGCCGCTCCCGACGCCTCCGGAGAGAGGGTACGGGCGATGTCCTGCCGGGCGCGTGAGCCCCTTCGTGCCGCCTCGTCGGGCTCGTCGTAGATCCGGCGCATCAGCTCCGCGGCCTGTTCGAGGTCGGGTTCCGCCCACTCCCCGTCGGCCGGATAGATCTCGCAGTCCGGACCCACGCGGGTGATCTCATAGTCCACGAGGAAGCTGTTCTCATCGGTCATGAAGTCGACGTTCCCTGAGTAGCGCGTCCCGATCACGGGCTTACCGATCGCCATCGCCTCGGCCAGTGTCAGCCCGAAGCCTTCGGAGCGGTGCAACGAGACATAACAGTCGCAAGCCAACATCAGGGCGTCCTTCTCGGCGACGGTGAGCGAGCGATCGATCACGTGTACATCGGAGCGACTTTCAGCGGACCACAGCACCTCCTCCTCGACGAGCGGGCGTAGCGGGCCGTTGATGGTCTTGATCAACAAGTGTGCCCCCTCGCCGGGTGCGAACGCTCGCTTGAACGCTTCGATGAGGCCCACCGGATTCTTGCGTTGGATCGTGCTCAGATAGTCGAAGATGAACAGGAATAGGAAGCCGCTCGGAACTCCCATCCTCAGCGGACCACGACTACGCGACGGGGCCTGCACCGGAGGTGGGAGCGCGATGACCGGCACCGGCGAGGCAGCCCCAATGTTCTCTGCCATGAACCGCGAGTACACCCAGATCTCATCCACAAGCCCGAATGCTCTCTCCCAACGGCGTGGAATGCTATTTGTCTCCCACCCCCAGACAGCGATGCGCGGACCACGAAAATAGTCTTCTCCCAAGCGTTCGACGACAGACGGTAGCTCGTCCGCGTTTACACATATCAAGTCAAACGCGTGTCCTCCCTCGTTCACGACATCGTCGTAGGAATGACGCCCATAGTCCGCGGTGAGCTCCACCGGCGCCTGAACGTGATCGAGCGGTACGCTGACCGTACTCAGCGGAATGTCCGCCGCCGCCAACGCAGAGATGTACCCGCGCGCAGCAGAGCCTAGCCCCAGGGTATGGCCCAGATAACCCGTCACCCGTACCCCTAATGCCGAGTCGACTGCGGCGATGGGGCGTCGCGTAGGCGGGGGCTGGGGGTTAACCCGGCGCGATCGAGCGCTGGGTAATTCGGCTCCCAAAGCCGCCGAGGCCGCTCGCCCGGACGCGCCTTGAGCCGGCAACAGGAGCTGCTCGGCCACAGGGAGCTCTGTGCGCCCGGAGGTCTGCCACCAAGCTGCGAACCTACGGCTGTCATTTCGGTAGATATCGGGAAAGGCGGCGGCCACATCCGGCCGCTCTCGCATCAGGCGGTGAACTATGTAACGGGTGATGCCCTCCGACTCCCATGGTGCGATGGGCTGCCTGAGCCACGCGATGAAAGCTTCAGTTCCCTCGGTCGAGGAGAGATCGCCGAACTCCTCGCCCAGCTCGCACGCCGTGGCATACATAGAAGCCATCGTCTCGTCGAATACGACACCATCCGCGAGTCGGCCTCCGATCCTCACGCGGCCTGCGACATCGTGCCAGCCGAACTCAATCAGCTTCTGGGCGTACCGCCCGGACAACTCACTGACGACCGGCATCTGGCTGAGGCGCAGACGGCTTGACGCCTCGCTCAAGCGGTACGGATGATCCGGTTCGAAGGCCGCCAGGTCCATAAAGCGAAGTGGCCACTGATCGTCGACCTTGATGCCGGCATGTGTGTGCGATAGCGAGTGCGCATGCAGGTTCCAAACACTCACATTGCACCCCGGATCATCGAGCACGGCAGTCGAGAACCGTGCCGGTGCCAACTCGAGACGTCGGAGCAACCACTCCCAGTCCTCTTTGTCGTGACTTCGCGGGCTTCCATCGAGCTTTCCCAGCTCGGCCTCCAGGCGATCGTCCCACCAGCGTAAGAAGCTCCGCGACTGGGGAGAGCCGTCGACCCCGATGAGATCGGGGGCAATCCGACCTAACCGTGCGAGTTGCTCGCGCGACGGCTCGAGGCCATCGTCGGGAGGATCGTCGCTCGTCCGCTGCGCGAGCAGCACACCGCGCTCGCTCACCAGCGCCGCCAGCGGCGCGAGGTTGCCCAAAACCCACACGCTGGCTGGAAGGTGAAGCCACGCTTCCGAGCCGACACCGCAGCGCTGCTCGAGCAACCGCGGCACGAGCATCGACACCAGCTCACTCGGTCCGTGCCGTGCCAGCAGCCCCCTGACATCGATGTCCAGCTCCTCAGCGACCGGAAGCACTCGCAGGTCGTCCCAGCTTGATCCGCGAGGCGGCGAACCAATCACCACAACTTCCAGTCTCCACTGCGGCTCGTGCTGACGAAGCGAGTCGGCCAAGACCCGTGCTTGCGGCAGCATCCCAGGAAACGTTACACAGAGAACCCGCATGCGCCACACATTACAGGCCGACCATCGGTGCGCTGGCGACGACCGCGTACGCCGTGGAGGCAAACTTTGCCTGCTCGAAGTGTTGATACCCGGGAGCGAACACGAACGCTGGGGCGAAGCCCGCAATCGCGCACAAAGCTAGTGCCACCTCGGGAAAAATAGGGTGCTTATGCGTAGGGTCGACCCAGAACGTCTTCAGCGCTTGAGTGCTGTGCGGATTAACGGTTTCAGCAATGAAGAGGCCACCGGGTTTGAGCTTCCGCAGAGACAGCTCCATCAGGCGGCGCAGCTCGTCGAAGGGCACATGCTCGATGACCTGCGCGCTGAAGATAGTGCCAATCGTCGCATCCCCGAGGCCTTCCAGATACTCATTCGCCTCCGCCAGATCGGCCTCCAGTCCTCGAGCACGACATCGCGCGACCATGCCCGGATCGTTGTCGACTCCATGCGCAGCGATTTCGTGCGAGGCAAGAAGCGCGAGGAACTCTCCGCGTCCGCAACCTAGGTCGACAACCGGCTGGTGCTCGCCGACGAGTCCGATGTACGGTCGCTGTAATTCAGTGACGCGCTCCGGGGGCCCGCGGAACAAATCCTCAAACGCCGTATAGGGCGATTCGGCAATCGCGCCGTCAGCGGTACGGTAACCCGTTACCTCTCCCACCGACGAATTGAATTGTTCGAACGGGCTGCCGGCGAGATACGGTACTGCGTGGAGTTCTTGGTAGGTCGTTTCGAACGCGTGAACGGTGTTCTCACCGTCCGCCGTGCGGCGTCTCAGGGATTCGACCGTCGCGATTAGGTCCTCAGCGAGGGTGTCCATTCGGTGGCTTCGACGGCCTTCTTGCTCATGCGCGGCAAGACAGGTGAGGACTGCCGCGTTGACCTCATGCGCGTAATATGTGTAAGGCTTGAGACCCCGCAGAAGCACGTCGCGCAGTCGACTTCGGACACGCGCTATGGGGGTGCCAGTGGGTGCCGGCGCGGGGCCGCGTTCGAGCAGGTGCCGGAGGCGCCCCAGCGCAGCGCTGTAGTCTCGGGTGCTCATCGGTTACCGAACGTGGCTCATTATGACTCGCGACTTCTGTGTCGCCACCGGTAAGAAGCGCTGTAGCCCGCCTTGATGGCGCTGAACACTGGCCGTCCTACTTTCGGATGCGTGGCGAGAGCCAGCAGCGGTCGCTCCAGGTCCTTGGCGAGTGCGCCGTCCGGGCCCACCAGTCGGACGGCATCTTCACTGAGGCCGCCCCGCATCAACCCCGCGGAGCGCTCGACCGCAGCGCCGGTAGCAGGTGGGCCATCACAGGTCCGCTGATAGATCTCGATCAGGCGCTCCGCCGTTGCGTTCCAACTCAGCTTGGCACCAGCGTCCCGGACTGCCTGGATGTTCTGAGCGCGGGCCTGCTGGTCGCGCATCAACTCAAGCGCCCGATCGGCGCTCGCGGCGGCATCCCAGGCCACTAACCCCGCCGCCTCCTCGGGCAAGACCTCGCTGAGGGATGTTCCCTTCGCCCAGAGGCAAGGCAAGTCGTGACTGGCCGCCTCAAACGGCACCAGCCCAAAGCCCTCGTAGACGGTCGGGTACACAGCCAGGTCGGATCGTTTCAGCAGCCACGCCTTCTCCGCGTCGCTGACTGACCCGACATCGAGAACCGAGGCAGCGAGCTGCGGGTGGCGGTCGAGCAACTCTCGCTCCTCGAAAGCCGACGAACCGCGAGTCACCTTCGGACCGGCCAGCACCAGCCACCCTGGCCAGTGATGCCGCCGCTGGAGCTGGTCGAGGATTCGCAATGCGAACAGCCGGTTCTTATGCCGGAAATCAGTCCCCAGACACATCATGACCTCAGTCTGTGCCGGCAGAGCTCCGGCGCGGGCGGGCCGGACGGGGACCAGGTTAGGCCGCGTGATCGTGTGATCGACGCCAATGTGGACGATGCTGGCGCGATCGGGTTCCACGAGCTGCTCGACTAGCGCATCGTCTCGGCCATGAGAGGTGTAGAAGAGCACTTGGTCCGCAGCGGCAAGAGCTCGTTGGGTCAAGCGTCGATAGCCCTCGAATGCCTCGGCGCCGTCGAAGTAGGCCGGATTTCGGTAGCTGATCAGATCCTGGTGGGTGATAACCAGCCGGTCGGCGAAGTGAGCCAGTACAGCGAGGTCGGCCGGGGTCGAGACCTGAAATGGCCGATGGGCTATGTCGGCGAAAACCTGGGGCCTCGCCACTGCGTCACTTGAGATGGTCGTCAGATCCACCCCCGGTAGGTCTTGGAGTGCCGCCCTGACTCGGTCGTGCGGCTCGGGAAGCACGAGCGCGCCGACCCGTGCCTTGCCCGAGCGTGCAAGCGCCGCGACTAGCTCGAGCGCGTGCACGGAGGTTCCAGGCGTCCGCTCGGCGTCGATGCGCGCATCGACGAGCACCGAGAGGCCCAGAACCGCGCGTCGCGCCGCGCCCAGCGAGCGCCCGCGAGCGCCTGACGCCGAGCTGCGCGGCGGACGGCGCGGTGCGCCACCGTCGAGCACCAGCACGTCATCGGCCATCACGTGGCACAGCCCGCTGCTCAGGCAGCGACGGGCAAACTCCGCCTGTCCGTCGCCGAAGCCCAGCTCGACGTCGCCCAGGAGCTCGACTGCGGCGCGTCGGATGTAGATGCAAGGCGGGAGGACGGTGTCCAGGCGCGGGCGGATCTGAAGCGAGCTCGCCCGCACGCCCTCGGCAGCCGACTCGAAGTCAAGCGGAGCCACCTCGGCGCTGCCGCCGAGCTCCGAAGAGAGAAGCTCTCGCATCGGCAGTGCGCTAGCGCTGGCGACGGTGCTGTCCGAGTACGCGGCATCGCGGAGTCCATCCAGCCAGCCCGTCGCGACTGCGCACGGAGCGCTGACCAGCACCACATCCGCAGGCCCACATGCCGCAATCGTGTCGTTGATGGTGCCGTTGGCGGCCATCTCGTATCGACCCTGGTCGAGCGCCGGCGCACGCGGAGCCTGCTCCTCTCGCTTGGCGGACCCTCCGGCGGCGCCGCAGACCACGATTCGAACGCTCGGCTCGGTGTTGGCCAGCAGGCGCTCGAGGCAAGTCTGGCGCTCCTGATCGTTGCCCTGCAGCGCAACACACACCACTACGTCTCGACGCGCCAGACCGACGCCGCTCAAACGCTGGACCCGTCGATTTGCACGCCTTCTCCGTCCGGCTCAGAGGTTCTCCGCCACGTATGGCGCGGTCCGATTGAACACGACGAACCCCACCACGAAGATGATCGCCACGATCGCGAGGGGCCCCAGCCAGGCAGCATCGCCTCCCAGCGCCTGGGAGACGCCCGGGGTCGAGTGGGTGATCACAGCGTGCCGGAACTGCTGCAGCGCCGCGGCTATCGGACTGAGCAGATAGATGTGAACCAGGGTCGGGCTGAGGCTGGTTTGAACCTTGTAAAACGGGATGATGACGGGGGAGGCGTAGAAGAGGATCTGGGTCACGACCTCCCAGATCGGCTCGACGTCGCGGAAGTAGACGAACAGCGAGGACAGCAGCATCGCCAGGCCCGTCGCCAATACCGCGAGCATCCCGATGATCAGCGGCAGCTCCAGCCAGCTGAGCATCGGGCGAACGCCCTCGATCAGCGCGAAGATCAGCACCACGATCAGGTTCAGGCTCAGGTTGAACAGCGAGAGCAGCACGATCGACAGGGGGATGACCATTCGCGGAAACTGAATCTTGCGGACGAGGCTCTCTCGGTCCAGGACGCTACGGACCGAGCGGCCCGTCGCCTCCGCGAAGAAGGTGAAGAGCACGATCGAGCCAAGCAGCTGTGAGCCGTATAGCTCGTGGCCCGGAAACGCGCCCCTGGCGATGTGTGCCACGGTGGTGAAGAACACGTACAGCACGGCGAAAAGGAGCAGCGGGCGCATCAGCTGCCAGAGGTAGCCCAGCGCCGAGCCGAAGAACCTCAGCTTCCATTCGTTGCGCGCCAGGTTGAAGGTCAGGTGCCAGAACCGGCCCCAATCATCGGTCAGCGCCTCGGGCCCGCGGATCGGCCGCCCGAGCGCCTCGTACGGAATTGGCTCCATCCCGGCGCTCATACTGAGATTTCGTCCGTGAGCGATGGCGAGGCCCGCTCGATCGCTACCTCCACCGGAAGGTCGACCACACCTCCGAGCGCGTTCGCGCCCGTCACCACAAACGAGAACGAGCTCTCGAAGCGGTCCATCACGTCGAGGCCAGAGCCCCGGTGCGCGAGATCGAGCACCGGGCTGTAGCGCCCCGGACCGAGGACGTTCTGGAAAGCGAAGGCGAACGTCGCCTGCTCACCGGCCGAGAAACGCCCACTGCGTTCGTGTTCGTGGGCGGTGCTGATGACGACGATCGGTTTGTGGTCTTCGCTGAGAATCTGTACAGCCGCCTGCGGATCCTCGACGTCAGCATGGAACGACACCAGCGCCCGCAGGGTGATGCGCTGGCCCTGCACCACGGCCGATTGGCGCTGGCCGTGCTCGTCTTCGACCCAGGCGTCGATGACCCGAGCGTGACCGTCGCCACTCCTCGCCGGGCCTGACCCGGAGGGATCGGCATTGCGGCCGAAGTTGAGCTCGAGATACTGGTCGCCGACCTCGTGCGGCTCGCCCACCAGCACGGTCGAGCCACGCTCGAGCAGAAGAGCCCTGTCACAGAAGCGGTTGAGCTCCGACATGTCGTGGGTCACGAGCACCAGCGTCTTGCCCTCGTCGCGCATCCGGTGAAAGACGTCGAAACACTTCTGCTGAAACGAGGCGTCCCCCACGGCCAGGATCTCGTCGACCAGAAGAATGTCCGCATCAACCTGGATCGCGACCG
>JALYZY010000030.1 GCA_030948665.1 Actinomycetota bacterium
CATCCGCCGCGCTTGCTCGTCGATTCGATCTCGCGCCGCGGTGTACCGCCGGTATGCGTGCACCTGGCGCTCGTGGGAGCGTCGCCGCTCCGCGTCATACTCGCCCCAGCCCCCGGAGTAGACCCGCACCCGTCGAGTCTCGGCCTCGAATTCCACGATCTTCGTCATGGCTTCCAGGAACGCACGATCGTGCGAGACCACGACCATGCCGCCCCGGTGACGCCCGACGAACCGCTCGAGGAGCTCGAGCCCCGCTGAGTCGAGGTCGTTGGTCGGCTCGTCGAGTAGCAGGACCTCCGCGCCGCTAGCGAGGATCTGCTCGAGCTTGGCCCGCGCCACTTCGCCTCCCGAGCGACCGTCCTGCGGGTGCTCCTGGGCGAGATATTCGACCGCTAGCGCCGGCGCTTCGTGCGTCACCACTCCATCGTCCGGCGGCTCGATGCCGGCAAGGACTCGCAGGAGCGTCGACTTGCCGATCCCGTTACGCCCGACGACGCCGACCCGGCTGCCCGGACCGATCGCGAGCGAAAGACGGTCGAATACGACGACGTCTCCATATGACTTGCTGATGTTGCGTGCGGCGAGGACGCCACGAGAGCGCGACAAGGACTGACCTCCTCCTGAGCGAGGGAACTAATCGACTGGTATCAGGTCAGCGAACGCGCATAGCACGGAGCTCACGCTCCGGGCACAAGACTACCGAGCCTAGTGGCGCGCCGGATGCAGGCTAGTTCTCGACGCCGAGCCGGTCCCAGCAGTACAGCTCGAGGCACTCCCGCGCGAGCGTCACACATCGCTCGTGCGACAGCCACGGGAGGACTGTGTCGAACGCCTGGTCCTCTCCCACCCCCGCCTCGAACGCCTCCTCGCCGCGGAACCCGGCGGCGATCTTCAGAGCCTCCCGGCGGTTCTCACCCAGGGATGAGAAGACGTTGACGAGGAACTCCTTATTGGGTACAGGGTGTCCGACAACCTCCAGCGAGGCGTGCCAGGCGGCCAGCAGCGAGAGATCGTGCTCGTCGAGGTCGGCCACGGCCTTGGCGTAGTGAGACTCGAGCTCTGACTCCGGGATCTCGTCCACCCACGCGCGCACGACCTCGCCGAGGATCTGGCGGCGTGCCTCGCGCCCGACCGAGTCGGCGATCACGCGGATTGCGTTCTGCGGTTCGATGAAGCACAGTGACATTGCGGCTCCGGTCAGAGTCGATGCGGACGCCGCAGAAAGTAGGCGGTGCCCCGGACGTAACGGCCGGATCACCGCCGGCCGGCGCCCGAGGCTTCAGAGCGTCGTCTTCACGGTCGCCGAGTACGACTTGATGTTCCGGCCATCCCCCGCCATCACCGCCCGGACAAAGGCGCTGCTCGCGCCAGCGAACTGCTCCGCAAGACGGAAGCTCGAGCGCGCGGTCAGGCGGACCCTTGCGATCAGAACCCAAGCCTTCCCCGCGCGGCGCTCGAGGCGGATGCGCTGGCCCGCGTGTGAAGGGAGGACCTTCCCCCTGAACGTGACCATCTCGCCGGTGCCGCCCTTCGTCGCACGAGCAGCAAGGGTTATCGCGTCCCAAACGCGCTGGGACACAGTCGCGCTGCGCGCGCTGGCCGAGCTTGCGTACCAGGACCGGTCGGTCTGCACGCTCCCCGCCGGGCGGGTGAACGAATAGTGACCCGTGGCATCCGTGGTGGTCTGAGCGAGCTGACGAAACGCCGTCTTACCAGCGAGCTCCTGCCAGAGCGTGATCGTCGCGCCAGCCGACGCGGCGAACGTGACCAGCTGGCCGGTGATCTTGACCGCATGCCGGGGCTTCGATGGGTCGGGAGCCGCCACGATCGTCAGGCTTCCCGTGCAGGGAAGGATTGTCGGCTCGCAGCACGGAACCACCTTCGGCGTCCCGGCGACCGGTTGGCAGCAGACCAGGCCGTTTCCCGGGCAGGCTTCTGGCGCAAGCTCGGTATGGGCCGCTGCGCCTGCGTTAGCCGCGGCGCTAAATGAGACGGCCAGGAGAGCGATTGAAATCAGGGACTGCGCTTGGCGACGCATCGCCACCTCCTATTTCAGGCCTTGTCGTTGACCATCGTAACCGCGGTCCGCGCCTGGCGTTGCGGCACGTTTCGGCCGGCTCCGGGCGCAACGCACGGTGTACCCACGGCCGATGAGATGTACAGGAATGCGCGTGCATAGCCCGTCACGCGGCAGTGCGGCAGCAACTCCCGCCGCGCGGTGCACGGTCCGGTTCAGCGTGTGCACGGTCCGGTTCAGCGTGGGTAACGCGTCATGCGCCGCATCAGCAGCGACGCGTGTCGCGCCATCCTCCCCTGGTGTGGATAAAACGCCCGCCTCGTGCGCGCATACGTCGTCTGCCGCGATATCCACACGATCGGCGACGCTGACCTTTACCCAGAGCGCCCAACAGCCCGCAACCCACCCCTCATCGAGCCGTTCTTAGAGTGCAAAAGGCAGCACTCACGGACCCAAACGCCCTAGCGAAGCGGACGCTCGCGTGCGACAGCTAGAGGCCGAGCGCAGCGGCGACGCGCTCGAGCAGCTCGGCCGGCGCCTGCGCTCCCGGACCCATCCCGAGCGTGGCCCGTTCGCGTGCCTCCCAGTTGTAGAACCCTAGGTCAAGCGCCTCAAGCGGGACCTCACAGGCCTGCGCCAGCTCCTGCGCCCGGCGTTCGAGCAGCAGCGGATCGCCGATCCCGAGCGCGCGCTTTGCCGCGATCGTGACCGCGTTCTCGCCGCCAAGGGCAAGCGTGCCCGCGCGCAGCTCGTAGACCCCGAGCGACCCGAGGCTGACCAGCAGCTCGAACCGTGCGTCGCGGTGAAGCCCGGGGAGCGCCAAACGCTCGTAGGCTCGGGCGAAGCGGCGCTCCGGCGACCAGGACGCCTCGCCGATCAGGGCGCTGGCCTGCGATCCGGCCCGCGATGCCCACCCCCAGTACGCCTCGAGGGTGCGCGTCGCGACGGTGGGCTCGTACGAGCTGCGCGGTCCCGTGGCGACCGCCGAGACGTCGGGGAGCTCGCCGGAGGCCCGGGACGTCCGCACCGCGCGAATCGCGGCGAACGGGTCATCCTCCTCGAGCGGGCACAGATACGCGATCAGGAAGGCAAGCCAGGTCCGCTCCTCGAGATCGCCGTCACGATCGGCTATCTCGCCGTAGAGCCCGGGCGGATCGACCGCCAGCGCTTGCAGCCGGCCGGCGGCGAACGACAGCTCGGATGCAAGCCGCTGCGCCTCGGCGCTCGACCGCAATCCCGGCAGGACCGGCGAGCGGTATCCATCGTCGCCGCCGCGATTGATGCGCCGCACGCTCACCCCGCCGACGCTTCGCGAGCGCGCAGCGGGTGCTCGCGCACGGCCGCTTGCGGAAGCGCGTCGTCCGCCGCTGCCACGAGCCACCCCGGGACCGACCGCCGACTCCAGCTCTCGCTCACGCTCGCGCGAGCAGATCGGGCAGTTCTGGATCAGCCGGTTATGTCGGCAGAAGCTCGGCATATGCGCAGGCTAGTGGGTGCAACCCACCAGCTGGCCGATTAGAGCGCGGCAGCGGAGATCGGTACGGGCTGCCGGGCCCTCGGCACGACGGACAAGCGGAAGCCGGCCTCCCTGGCCCTCCTGGTCCCTGCACGCAGCTCCCGGCGCAGGTCGTACAGGTAGCGATCGAAGTCGACCTGCATCGTGTGCCGCTTGGAGGCGACGTAGCGGCGACGCATCTGCTCGCGCTCGCGGCGGGTGACAGCCTCCATC
Organism: Actinomycetota bacterium; assembly: GCA_030948665.1. GTDB lineage: Bacteria > Actinomycetota > Thermoleophilia > Solirubrobacterales > Solirubrobacteraceae > Palsa-465. Next base: position 3,747 of record JALYZY010000030.1, read on the forward strand.
TCGGCAACCGGCGGCAGGTGATACTCGCCTCGCAGATAAGCGGCGACCCACCTACCCTGCGCTTCGGCGAGGGGCATGGTCGCTCCCAGCGGCTGCAGAAGCGCGCTGAAGCAAAGGTTGTCGATCCCCGGCTTGAACACCCGCTTATAGAGCGGCAGGTCGTTCTCTGGGGCGCTGATCAGCGTGGGGTCAAAGAATGGGAACGTCACCTTGTAGCCCGTGCACCAGACGATCGTGTCGATCTGCTCGGTACTGCCGTCCTCGAAGCGGACCCGGTCATCCTCGAGTCGCGCGATGTTCGGCTTCCATTCGATCTCGCCGTGGGCGAGTGTGCTCAGGAAGTCGGCGGAGATTGTCGGGTGGGCTTCGCCGATGCGGTGGTCGGGTGTCGGCAGCCCGTAGCTCTCGACCCGGCCGACGCCAATCCGGTACAGCGCGGACAGCAGCGCCCGCCTGAAGGCGAACGGGACCAGTGGCGTCAGCGGGCTCACGGCGATCTGGTCGAGCGGACGGCCGAACAGGTATTTAGGCAGGATCCACGCGCCACGGCGCGAGGAGATCAGGGTTCGGCACGCCACAAGGCTCGACTCGACCGCGATGTCCATCGCGCTGTTACCGATCCCCACGACCAGCACGGTATTCTCGCGGAAGGGGTCGTTGTCGACGTAGTGGTGGGCGTGGAGCTGCTCGCCGCTGAACCGCCCCGGGAACGGAGGCTCGGGCCAGCGCGGATCCCAGTGGTGGCCGTTGGCGACGAGCATCGCGTCGTAGAGCTTGCGCTCGCCGGTGCTGAGCGCCACGTCCCAGGCGCCATCGGGCCGCCTCCGCGCGTGATCGACGCCCGTCTTGAACGTGATCAGCTCGCGCAGTCCGAAGCGGTCGACGTAGTCGTTGAAGTACCGGCGCGATGTGGGTGTGGTGCGGGAGGTCGGGATAGCCGGTGGGCAGCGGAAAGTCCGCGTACTCCATCCGCTCGCGCGAGGTGTTGATGTGCAGCGAGCGATATGCCGAGGACGTCCCGTTCGGGTTCTGGAACGCCCAGTTCCCGCCGACGCGGTCCGAGATCTCGAAGCAATCGAACGGAATCCCGCGCTCGTGGAGCGCCTTCGCGGCGGCGATGCCCGAAGAACCAGCCCCGATCACGCAGGTGTACGGAAGCTCGGCGATGCTCAGAGGGTAATCAGCCCGGAGCGACCAGGTCCGCGGGGGCAGCTTCCGATCGCCGGTGCTCACGGCCACGTTCGATCACCTCGCGGAAGCTTCTGAAGCGGAAGATCAGGACGAGCGAGGCGAATCCGAGGGCGCAGGTGAGCGCCGCGGTGGCGATCTGCTGGCCCACCGAGAACGAGGCAACGTTGGGATTGTTGGCGAAGATCGTAAGCAGCAACGCCTGCTGGACACCAGCACCCCCGGGAGTGAACGGGAACACCGACGCCACTACCTGCACCCCGAGGACAAGCAGCGCGTTGCGGGCCGATCCGCCGATGTGGAAGGCGTCGAGCAGCGCCCAGTAGGACGCGAACCTCGCCACCCAGCCCGCGAACTGCCAGCTGCACATCTCCCGTCGGTAGCGGCGGCGATCGCGAAGGATCGCGAGGCCCTGGCGGACCCTTTGCCAAAACGCGCGCACGCGCGCGGAGAGCAGTGCGAACGCGACCAGGAATCCCATCCCGAGCGCGGTCAGCAAGAACAGGGTGAACCGCATGTGGGAAGCCAAGAAGCTGATGTCGAACGCGGGCAGCTTCGAGAAGTCGGGCGGCTTCGGGAACACGCCTTGCGTGAACGAGAAGCACATCACCAGCACGCCCATGAACCAGTCGAACAACACGCCGGTCGCGAGGCCGGCGGCGACGGTCGGGTAGCTGCCCGACGGGATCGCGACCCGCGTCAGGAACAGCTGCGCGACGTTCCCCCCGCCAAGCGGGAACACGTTGTTGATCGCATAGCCGACCATGTAGGCGCCCCAGACATCGCGCCAGCGGACCTCCTCCTCGGGGTAGGCCGCGCGGAGCGCGTTCGTCAGGGCGCGGGCTCGCAGCACGAGATACAGCGCGAACAGCGCGAGCCCAAGGACCAGCGAGCCCCAGCTGAGACCGGCAAGCTGCGAGAAGAACGTTCCGGCCGCGTCGATCAGATGTGAGATCGTCGAGCCGACCGAGGCGTGATGATGGTGTATCGGCGGCGTGGAGGACGTGAGCCTCACGAGCACACGGTCGCACACTGGGCACCCGGTCCGCACGTTGGTCGCGCGAGCCGGCTCGGTGTCGCGGCGTGGCGCTCAAGTCTGGCCCGCGCGATGCCGAAATAGGTCCACATAGGCCCGGGGGGCCCAGTTCCATCTGGACCCCCCGGAGAGTCAGGGAAGTGGGGGCGCAGTTCCCTGACCAACAGGGGCCAGTCTCCCCGACCCCAAAGCTTGTCCTACAGTGAACCCGCCTACCGCGGGTGCCTTGCCGCCCTACGCCTAGCCTAGCAGGGGGATCCAGGCTTCGCTAGGCGAGGACCGCCTGCTCACACCGGTTTTCTGTCTCAGTGTGCCCTTGTTCCGGGTGTGGCGAAGAATTCCTGTCTCAGTGTGCTCTTGTTCCGGGCCCGCTGAAAAATTCCTCTCCTGGCCGGACGGTGCCCGCTGCCTCAGCCTCGTGGCGCAGGGTGCGATCGGCCTCCCCGCTCCAGGCCCCCACTGTGAGCATCTCCCGGTCCGCGTCCATCGGACTCCCGCCGAGATCGCCGTTGACTACGCGGGCGCACTTACGACCTTCCGCGATGGCTGTGACAATCAGCGATTGTCCGATGCGGGCATCGCCGCACGCGTACACACCCTCGACCGAGCTCCGATACGTCTGCTCGGTGCGGACGTTGCCGCGACGGTCGTAGTCGAGCTCCAACTGCTCGAGCAGGCCTTCGTGCTCGGGATGCTCGAAACCAATCGCGATCAGCACGAGGTCTGCCTCGAGCACGAACTCGCTGCCGGGCACCGGGGTCAGGTCTCGCGAGGAGGTGCCCGTCACCTGGCGGGCGTATACGTGGCTGACGACGCCCCCTCTCCCCCCGAAGCCTGTGAGCTCCGTCGCCCAGCGGCGCCGGCCTCCCTCCTCGAGTGCGTACGTGCTCGGCGTCCGCTTGGGCGGGAGCGGCCAGGGGTGGCGGATGTCATGGCCGTCGGCGGCGAGCGCGGCGTAGACGTCGAGCATGACCACCCCGCGCGCGCCCTCGCGATGGGAGTTCGAGATGCAGTCCATCCCCGTGTCGCCGCCGCCCACCACGATCACGCGCTTTCCGACGGCGCTGATCTCCCTCCCGTGCGGCGTGGCCCGATGGCGGCGCCCATCCTGAGCTGCCACCCACCGGTTTCGCAGGTACAGGTAGTCCATGGCAAGGTGGATGCCGCCCAGTTCGCGCCCGGGTACCTCCAGATCACGGCTCGAGCGCGAACCGATCGCGACGACCAAGGCGTCATGCTGGTCGCGAACGTCCGAAGTCAGGACATCGCTGCCGACCTCAACGTCGTACACGAATCTGATCCCCTCCTGTTCGAGGATCTCGACGCGGCGATCGATGATTCGCTTCTCGAGCTTCGCGTCGGGGACGCCGAAGCGCATCAGACCCCCTGGAGCCTCGTCGCGCTCATAGACCGTCACCGTGTGGCCGCAACGGTTGAGCTCGTCGGCCACCGCGAGCCCTGCCGGACCAGAGCCGATGACGGCGACGGTCTTTGCGCTTCGGCGATCAGGCGGGTCAGGTTCGATCCACCCCTCTTCGAAAGCACGTTCGACGATCGCGAGCTCGATCTGCTCGATCGTGACCGGTTGGTCGTTGATCGCGAGCACGCAAGCCGACTCGCAAGGCGCCGGGCAGATCCGGCCGGTGAACTCGGGGAAGTTGTTGGTCGCGTGGAGCTGATCGATCGCCTCTCGCCACTTGCCCCGGTAGACCAGGTCGTTCCAGTCGGGAATCAGGTTTCCCAGCGGGCAGCCCTCGTGGCAGAAGGGGACGCCGCAGTCCATACAGCGGGCCCCCTGGCGTCGCAGCTCGTGCTCTGGCTGAAGCGAGAAGTACTGCTTGTAGTCGCGCACTCGCTGACGCGGGTCGCGCTTGTCGAAGCCGACCCTGTGCACCTTCAGGAACGCCCCTAACTCGCCCATCGGTCGGGCGAGGGTACCAGCGCCTGACGACCGCATCGGACGTCCGACGCCCGATCTAGGATCCGCGCCGTGCGCATTACCGCTAAGGCTTGCGGATTCACCCTTGTGGCGGCACTTCTATGCGCCTTCCCGCCAGCCGCCCTCGCCGGCTCGCCCCTCACGCTCAACGCGTCCCCCAAGGTACTGAGCCACGGCGGCCTGGTGGTTCTGGCTGGCAACGCGGCTGCCGTCCCCGCCGGCAGCGAGATCGACCTAGATGACAGTCCCTATCCGTACACGGCGAAGACCCAGTTGGCGAAAACGCTCACCGACGCTCAGGGCAACTTCTCGTTCAAAGCATTCCCGAACCGCAACACCCACTACATCGCGATCCTCACCTCAACAGGGGCTGCGGTGACCGTCCAGGTGGAGGTCGAGGCCAAGACAGTTATCAGGACGAGGGCACTGACGCTCGGCCGCGCGATGGTGACCGTGCAAATCTTTCATCCGCACGACCTGCGCTGGAGCGGCGCGCGTGCGAGGTGGTCGCTGGCGTCCCCCGGCCAGTCGCTCACGATTGCCGGCAGGACACAGAGGCTCAGCCGGTACGTGACGCTCGTCAAGCTGATCGTCACGCTGCCCGCAGGACACTTTCGCTGGAAGGTCTGCTTCAAGGCTCCCGACGCCGCGGCTCTGTTTGACCCGCGACGTCCTCGCGGCTGTTCCGGGGTGGGCTACTACGGAAGGGGCTACCTCCCCAGCGGGTTCCCAGGCCCGCGGGCGATCGCCAGAGCAGAGGCATACCTGGTCGGCCGAGGCGGCCACACGGCCCTTGCCGTGGTCGACTCGGAGGGGCGCCTGTCAGGGATGAACTTGCACTCGCAGTTCATCACCGGCAGCGTCGTCAAGGCGATGCTGCTCGTCGCATATCTGCGACGCCTCGACGCGATGGGTCAGCACACCGTCGATTCCAACAGCAACTCGATCCTGTACCCGATGATCAACGTCTCCGATAACAACGCCGCGACGCGGTGCTGGTCGATCGTCGGCAACTCGGGCCTCTACTCAGTCGCCGGGGCCGCGGGAATGACTGAGTTCTCGGTGACGACCGATTGGGGCAGCGCGAGGATCAGCGCCGCCGACCAGGCGAAGTTCTTCTTCGAGATGGACTCGCTCATCCCCCGCGAGTTCGTCGGCTACGCCCGCTTTCTGCTCTCGACAATCGCCGGGTTCGAGAGCTGGGGCATTCCCGCGATCGCCCGGCCGCTCGGCTACCAGGTGTTCTTCAAGGGTGGCTGGCGCCCCAGCCCCGACATCTACCTGGTGCACCAGATCGCACGCCTCGAGGGCCACGGTCGCACCTTCTCGATCGCGGTGATGACCGATGGCGATGCGGGTATGGGCTACGGGATCGCCAGCATCGAAGGAGCCACTCGGGCGCTGCTCTGATAGTCCGCCGCGGTAGGCGCTGATCGATTCGGCCCGGCGCGCTTGATCGATTCGGTCCCGCACAGAGACGCGCTCGGCGCGCATCTTCTAGGGTCCCGGGCATGCGGCGTGCCCGATCCAAGGTCCGCCTGGCACTCGTGGCGTCCCTGGTCGGCATCTGCTGGCCGTCCGTGGCCGCTGCGCAGACCCCCCCACCGGCGATCTCGCTAACCGTGTCGCCCGCGCAAATCACTGGCGTAGGGGCGGTCGCGCTCACCGGCGTCGCTCCGGGCGCCGCAATGGGCAGCAGCATCGACGTTTACGCGAGTCCGTACCCGTACACGGCGAGCACACCGGTGGGCACGGCGTTCACCGACGCGCAGGGAGCGTTCTCGCTGACCTCGCGCGCGGATCGCAACACGCGTTACCGCGCCGTTCTCGCCTCGACTGGAGCGGTGGCCGTCGCGGCGGTCGGGGTCGTCGCGAAGACGATCATCAGGGCGAGAGCGCTGAAGCTTGGACGGGCGATGGTCACCGTGCTCATCTTTCACCCAAGTGACCTGAACTGGAACGGCGCCCGGACGCAGTGGACGCTATCGGCGCCCGGTCAGTCTCTGACGCTGACAGGCAGAACGAGCCGCCTCAGCCGGTACGTGACGCTGATGCGGATCATTGTTCCGCTGCCGGCGGGGCGCTTTCGCTGGCGCGTCTGCTTCAGCGTGCCGGAGGCTGGAGCACTACTCGATCCACAGCGACCGGCTCGATGCTCTCGACTTGGCTACCGCGGCGCAAGCGCGCTACCGGTTGGCTTCCCGGGACCACGCGCGATTGCCCATGCGCAGGCGTACCTCGCCGGGAGGGCCGGTGTTACCGCGTTCGCCGTCGTGGACACCGAGGGGCGGCTGTCGGGAGTCAATGCCCACTCGACATTCATCACGGCCAGCGTGGTCAAGGCGATGCTGCTCGTGGGATACCTACGCCGCCTCGACGCGATGGGTCAGCACACGGTCGACTCCTTTAGCAACTCGTTCCTCTATCCGATGATCCATGTCTCGGACAACAACGCCGCGACCCAATGCTGGTCGATCGTCGGAGACTCAGGGCTCTACTCGGTCGCTCGCGCGGCCGGGATGACGGACTTCTCCGTATCCGGGCTGTGGGGTAGTGCACTGCTCAGCGCGGCTGACCAGGCACGGTTCTTCTTCGAGATGGACTCGCTGATCCCGCACGAGTTCGTCGGCTACGCGCGCCTTCTGCTCTCGACGATCGACCCTACCCAGAGCTGGGGAATCCCGGTGATCGCGCGTCCGCTCGGCTACAAGGTGTTCTTCAAGGACGGGTCAGAGCCGACCGGACTGGGGCAGCTCGTGCACCAGATCGGGCGCCTAGAGGGCCACCACCGAACGTTCGCGATCGCGGTGATGACCGACGGCGATCCCACGATGCAGTACGGAATCGGCACGATCCAGGGGGTCACGCATGCGCTGCTTGGCTGAGCGCTGGGCGGGGCGTGGCGAGAAACCCGAGACTATCTTGGGTTTCTCGCCCCGCCTCTGGGGGGCCAGGTTTGGCTGAGCTGCGCCCGTCCGGCCCGTTCTCGCTCAAGGCAGCGGCGGAGTTTGGCTTCGGCCCGAACCAGGGCGGATCGTCCGACGGCACTATGCGGCTGGCGTTCCCCGTCGACGGAGGCGTGGGCCACGCGGGCGCCGCGTTGAGCCAGTCCACGACGGATGGCCCGGTGGCGGTCGAGCTTCAGACCCGCGGCGGTGCCGACCCAGACCGGGCGCTCGCGCAGGCGGCCCGGATCCTGTCCCTCGACCACGACGGCGAAGACTTCCTCCGGGTCGGCGAGCGCGACCCGGTGATCGGGCGGCTGCAAGGTGAGCATCCCGGCCAGCGGCCGGTGCTGTTCCACTCGCCCTACGAGGCCGCTTCCTGGTCGATCATCTCCGCTCGGCGCCCGTCCTCCCAGGCTGCCCGAGTACGAAGCGAAATCGGCGAGCGGCTGGGAGCGACATTCGGGCTCGCCGGCCAGACGGTTCATGCCTTCCCCCAGCCCGAGGCGCTGGCAGGACTGCCGGACGAGTTCCCGGGGCTCAACGCCGAGAAGGTATCCCGCCTACGCGGTATCGCGAAAGCGGCGCTCGCCGGCGATCTCGATGTCGAGCGGCTGCACGCGATCGGAGCCGAGCGCGCCTACGAGGAGGTCCAGCGGCTGAAGGGCCTCGGCCCGTTCTACGCAGGCCTGGTGGTGCTACGAGCGAGTGGGTTCGCCGACGCCATGCTGCATGTCCCCGAGCCGAAGGTGTTGAAGCACGCGGCCCGCTTCTACGGCCTGGACGAGACCCCGAGCCTTGAGTGGCTCACGCAAATCGCCGAGCCCTGGCGCCCGTTCCGGACTTGGTGCACAGTGTTGATTCGCCTGGCAGGCGATCGAAGCGCCGCGGAAGCGGGCCAAGTCTGAACCACGTCGGACTGCGGCTCACGCCGCTGACGCTGGCCAGGCCTGAACCACGTCGGACTGCGGCTGGCGCCGGACACTGGCTAGGCCTGAACGACGTCGGACTGCAGCGGGCGCCGCTGACGCTGGCTAGGCCTGAACGACGTGGGACTGCGGCTGGCCGCTCGCGACCGCTGCGCGGTACTCGGGGGCGATCACCTTGACGAAGCGCTCGCGCGTGCCACGGTCCCAGGAGGCGATCACGTTGCGGGCGACCATCGAGCCGGTGCGGGCGATGTGCTCTCGGAGAAGATCCTGGACCTCAGCCGCATCGTCGTCGGATAGCTCCTCGAGCTCGACCAGATCGAGGTTGCAGCGCCCCTCGAAGCGGCGGTCCTTGTCATACACGTAAGCGATGCCGCCGCTCATGCCTGCCGCGAAGTTGCGACCGATCGGCCCGAGCACCACGATTCGCCCGCCTGTCATGTACTCGCACCCGTGGTCGCCGACTCCCTCGACCACGGCGCAGGCGCCCGAGTTCCGCACCGCGAAGCGCTCCCCGGCCAGCCCCCGGAAGAACGCGCGGCCGGCGGTGGCGCCGTACAGAACGGTGTTCCCGACGATCATGTTCTCTTCGGCCCGGAACAGCGCGGTCTCCGGCGGACGCACCGCGAGCACTCCGCCGGATAGCCCCTTGCCCGCGTAGTCGTTGGTCTCGCCGCGCAGCGAGAATGTGACACCCGGGGCGAGCCAGGCGCCGAAGCTCTGACCGGCCGAGCCTGAGAACGAGATCTCGATCGTCCCCTCTGGGAGTCCTTCGGCGCCGTGCCGGCGCGCGATCTCACCCGACAGGATTCCGCCGACGGCTCGGTTGACGTTACGAACCGGAATCGGCCCGAGACGCACCGACTCGCCGTGGTCGAGCGCGAGCTGGCAGCGGCCGGTCAAGTCCCAATCGAGTGCGTCATCGAGTACCGGCACCTGCCCGCGCGTCCTACCGCGGGGCGTTCCGGCGGGGAGATCGGGGCTCTTCAGAACGGTAGAGAGATCCACCCGACGCTCTTTCCAATGTTCGATTGCGGGGTTCATGTCCAGCAGCTCGGTGCGGCCGATCAGCTCCTCGAAATGTTTGATTCCGAGCGACGCCATGATCCGCCGGACGTCTTCGGCCACCAGCATCAGGTAGCCAGTGACGTGCTCCGGGGTTCCGCGGAACCGCTTTCGGAGCTCCGGATCCTGAGTCGCGATCCCCACCGGGCAGGTGTTGAGGTGACAGACGCGCATCATCACGCAGCCTGCCGCGACCAACGGCGCCGTGGCGAACGCGAACTCCTCAGCGCCGAGCAGTGCGGCGACCACGACGTCGCGGCCGGTGCGCATGAGCCCGTCGCTCTGCAGCACCACGCGATCACGCAGGCCATTCGCCACCAGCGTCTGCTGGGCCTCGGCGAGGCCCAGCTCCCACGGTGCCCCGGCGTGGGTGAGCGA
>JALYZY010000067.1 GCA_030948665.1 Actinomycetota bacterium
GCCTTCGACTTCCAGTTCCAGCCGAGATAGTCGGGCACCCCCATCGCGCCCGTCGGGTTGTTCTTCATCGCGGGGATGCCCCCGTATGTCGCGCAGGTGCCGACTGCGACGACCGCCGCGGCCTTCGGCGCGAGGCGGTCCATCCACTCGTTCATCGTGATTGGCTGGCCGTTCTCCGGGTTGACCGCGAACCCCGTCCAGTGGCCCTCGCCGTTGATCTCCTCGTTACCGAGTGAGCCCTCGATCACGAGCACGAACGGGTCGAGCTTGCCGTCCTCGGCGTCGAACCAGGCCTGCGCGTACTCCTGCCCAACGGCGTAGTCGATCACCTGGTTGTGGACCACGACCTTTGGCATGCCCGGAATCGCCTGCAGGATGATGTCCTCGAGGCTTGGGTTGGTGGCGGAGGTCATCGCCACCGAATCGCCCTCGCAGCTCAGTCCCGTGGTCATCCACAGGACGTGCGCGGTGACCGCCTCTGTCTTTTGTTGTTCCGCATACGGACTCGCCATGGTCGCCATGCCGTCTCCTATCTCGCTCTAACAGATCCTCGGGAGCGGGTCTCCGACCAACTGGTCCATCACCCGTCTCCCGCCGAAGCTTGTTTGCACCAGCACCATCCCAGGCGGCTCCGTCCGCACTTCGCCAATCTCCGCTGCGCACTCGCAGCCAGGCACTTCCTGTAAGGCCTCGAGCGCCCGTTCCGCCGCCTCAGGAGCGACGAACGCCACCAGCTTGCCCTCGTTGGCGACGTACATCGGATCGATCCCAAGGATCTCTGCGGCTCCGGCAACCGCCGGGTCTACCGGGACTTCGCGTTCGTTGACGATCATCGCCACCGACGACGCCCGCGCCAGCTCGTTCAGTGCCGAGGCCACCCCGCCCCGGGTCGCGTCGCGCATGCACCGCAGCTCCGGACCGACAGCTTCGAGCAGCGCGTCGACTGCTGGCCACAGGGAGCAGGTGTCAGACTCGATCGACGCGTCGAGATCGAATTCGTTTCGCGCCAGCATGATCGCCGTGCCGTGCTCGCCGATGCTGCCGGACAGGAGGATCCGATCGCCAGGTCGCAGCCCGTCCGGAGAGACGCTCGCGCGTGGATCGCGCAGGCCGATGCCGGTCGTGCACACGTACATCCCGTCCGCGTGCCCGCGCTCGACCACCTTCGTGTCTCCGGCGACGATCTGCACCCCCGCATCGCTCGCGGCCCGGGCCATCGCCTCGACCTCGGCTCGCAGCTCGTCGGCGGGCAGTCCCTCCTCGAGCACCAGTGACAAGCTCAGCGCAAGCGGCCGCGCGCCTGATACCGCGAGGTCGTTGACCGTCCCGTTGACAGCGAGCTCGCCGATCGATCCGCCGGGAAACGTCAGTGGCTTCACCACGTAGGAATCGGTGGTCAACGCAAGCTCGAGCCCGCCGACCTGGACCGTTCCCGCGTCGGCCATGCGAGCGAGCTCCTCGCCGCCGAGGGCGGGGACAAACAGACCCTCGATCAACGACTGCGTTGCCTTTCCGCCGGCTCCATGCGCCATCGTGATCCGCGCGTCGCGGAACTTGGCGCGCTTGCCACGCGCCGTCGCGATGATCCCGAGGATCTTCTGCTCGCGATCGGAGACGATCGCCTGGTCGCTCACACGACCTCCCGCTCCCGCGCGAAGCGGCCGAAGTTGTAGTACGCCGCGCACGCCCCCTCGGAGGACACCATGCACGTGCCGATCGGCCGCTCGGGCGTGCACGCGGTCCCGAACACTTTGCACTCCCACGGCTTGATGACCCCCTTGAGCACCTCGCCGCACTGGCAGGCCTTGGGGTCGGCGACCCGAACGCCCGGAACGCTGAAGCGGAGCTCGGCGTCGAGATCGGCATAGGCCTCCGAGAGCTTCAGGCCGCTGTGGGAGATGAACCCGAGACCGCGCCACTCGAAATGGGGGCGCAGCTCGAACACCTCGGACATGACCTCGAGCGCGCGCAGGTTGCCCTCGTACGGGACGACTCGCCTGTATTGGTTCTCGACCTCGCAACGGCCGGCTGAGAGCTGGCTGAGGATCATCGTGATCGCCTGCAGAATGTCCAGCGGCTCGAACCCTGCGATCACGACCGGCTTGCCGTAGTCGACCGGGATGAACTCAAACGGCCGGGCACCGACGACCGTCGAGACGTGGCCAGGGCCGATGAAGCCGTCGAGTCGGAGGTCTGGAGACTCGAGCAGGGCCCGCAGTGGCGGCACGATCGTCACATGGCTGCACATGCACGAGAAGTTCTTCACGCCCTCGAGCCGCGCTCGCTTGAGTGTCAGCGCCGTCGACGGTGCCGTCGTCTCGAATCCGATCGCGAAGAACACCACCTCCCGGTCGGGGTTCTGCTTGGCGATCCTCAGCGCGTCCAGGGGCGAGTAAACCATCCGGATGTCGGCGCCGGCGGCCTTGGCTTCGAGCAGGCTCCCATTGGAGCCTGGAATCCGCATCATGTCGCCGAAGCAGGTGAAGATCACGTTCTCCTCGTGCGCGATCGCGATCCCGTCGTCGACGCGTCCCATCGGGATCACGCACACCGGGCAACCAGGACCATGAACGAGCTCGACGTTCGCCGGGAGCAGGTCATCGACGCCGTACTTGTAGATCGAATGGGTATGGCCCCCGCAGACCTCCATCAGCTTGTAGTGGCGACCCGGCTCGACGAGCGTGAGGATCTCCCCGGCGAGGGCGCGGCCAAGCTCGGCGTCGCGGAACTCGTCGACGTACCTCACGCCGCCGCTCCGTCCCGCTCGGTGTCCCCGAGCCGGGCGATTGCCGTCCCGGCATGAACCAGCAGGGACTCGCCCGGTAGGACCGGCTCGACCAGCGCGATCTCGACTGACGCCGATGCGCCGTCCTCCCCGCGGCAGAGCGCCAGGCCTCGCTCGACGTCGACGCGGACGACGGTCATCGGGTCCCCGTCATCGCCGCAGGTCACACAATGCTGGGAGCCGCAGGCGATCTCGGAAAGACCGCTGCTCATTCGATCACGCTGGCCTTGAGCTCTTCGAGCTCCTGCTCGTAATCGGCTCCCATGCGAACCAGCAGGTCGTGGGTCGCGCGTGCCTCCTCCTCGTCCACCTGAGAGATCGCAAACCCGACGTGAATCAGCACCCAGTCGCCGGGACCGACCCCACCGCCGTCGTCGGCGTCGAGGAGCCCGATGTTGACATTACGGCGAACACCCGCCACTTCGACCTTCGCCAGCCGATTTTCGTCATCGACAATCTCGATGACCTGGCCCGGGATCGCCAAGCACACGGGAACGTTGTATCACCCGGGGTCAATCCCTGCCGAAGGCTGGTAATGCCGCTTACTTCGGCGGTGTGTAAGCAGGGTTACAAGCCCCCAAACGGAGTAAGGTGCGAAGCCGTCGTAGGACGGAGCTCCAGATTTCGTTGCAGGACGGAGAGGTTGTGAAGCCGGACGGCTCCCCGTGGTCGAATCGCCCCACGCTCGCGCGCCGACGACCCGAGCCAACCTCGATCTTCACCTATCTGCTCGACGCAGACGACGACCTCGCCGCGGAGTTCGATCTCCGGGTGCGCCTCGCCGTCCGGCAGGGAACAACCGTCAGGGTGCTCGAAGCGGACATCGGCGAGTGCGACCTGGATTCTGCGTTCGGCGCGGTCGGCCAAGGGCCGGGTCTGTTGATCCTCGAGGGCTTGATCGCCTTTGAGACCTGCGTCGCCGAGCGGACCGCGAGCGAGCTCGTCGGCACCGGAGACCTGCTCCAGCCACCCGCCGGCCGGACAGATGAGTTGCTTGAGCGCGACCGCGTCTGGCGAGTGCTCTGGCCGACGCGGTTCGCGATGCTCGACACCGAGTTTGCCGAGCGGGTACGTCCCTGGCCGCAGGTGATCCAGGCGCTGCTACGGCGCAGCGACAGACGGATCGCCGACGTCGACGCGATGCGGGCGATCACCTCCCACCCTCGCCTCGAGGTGCGGCTGGTGCTGCTGTTCTGGCACTTGGCGGCGCGGTGGGGCCGGGTGGAGCCGACGGGGATTCGTCTCACGCTGCCGCTCACCCATCGCCTGCTCGGTCAGCTGGTGGGAGCCGAGAGGCCGTCGATCTCCCATGCGCTCGGGCGGCTCTCACACGCGGAGCTCGTGACCGGCACGGCCGGCGACTGGCATCTGCACGGCAATCTCGACGCCCATCTCGAAACGCTGTCGGAGAGGACCTCCGGCCCCGCGTCACGGGAGCATGGCGATCGATCCACGCAGCAAGCGGGCTGACGGCGTGAGTACAGCGCTGTCGAGGACGGCGAGGGAGCGCGCAGCGCAGCGTGATCCCGTGAGCATCCTGTGGATCACCAGCGGGCTCGGTTGCGACGGCGATTCGATCGCGCTGACTGCGGCCACGAATCCAAGCCTGGAGGATCTGCTGCGGGGATGCCTGCCCGGGATGCCGCCGGTCATTCTCTATAACCCGGTGTTCGCGTATGAGACCGGCGAGGACTTCCTACGCGTTTTTCACGACGCCGCGGCGGGCAAGCTCAGCCGTTTCATCCTGGTGCTCGAGGGCTCGGTGCCAAACGAGGAGATAAACGGGGACGGGCACTGGGCGGCGATGGGCACCGACCCGAGCGACGGACAGCCGATCCCCACCTGCACGTGGCTCGACCGTCTGGCGCCGAAAGCCGCGGCCGTGCTCGCGCTCGGCACCTGCGCCGCCTACGGCGGCATCCCGGCGATGCGCAACAACCCGACGGGTGCGATGGGTCTGCGTGACTACCTCGGCTGGAACTGGACCTCGCGGCTGGGGACTCCGGTCGTCAACCTTCCGGGCTGCCCGGTCCAGCCCGACAACATCACTGAGACCCTCCTATGCCTCGTACTCGACACGGTCGGGATGGGCCCCCCGATCGATCTCGATGATCAGGGCCGCCCACGCCGGATCTTCGGCCGCACCGTGCACGAGAGCTGCGATCGCGCCGGGATGGCCGAGCAGGGCCAGTTTGCCGACAGCTACGGCGACACAAAGTGCCTGGTCAAGCTCGGCTGCAAGGGTCCGGTGGTCAAATGCAACGTCCCCGTCCGCGGCTGGGTCAACGGGATCGGCGGGTGTCCGAACGTCGGCGGGATATGCATGGCCTGCACGATGCCCGGCTTCCCCGACAAGTACATGCCGTTCATGGAGGCCGAGACCATGGCCAGGCTGTACGCGAAGACCGCTCGCGTCCTCCACGGACCGCTGGTCAGATATCTGCGCGAGCGGCGGATCCGCCGAACGTTCGATGTGGAGCCGGACTGGCGACGGCGCGGCAGCGAGCTGACTACCGGCTACCGGCCACCCGCGCGCGAGCGCCCGGAACCACTCGGGGTGCCGTGATGCCGATCACCGTCGTGTTCAGGTGCGAGACCTGCGGCGCCCGGCCCGATCCCGAGACGCAGCGCGCGCTCGAGCGGCAGCTGCTCGACCTGCGCCACGGCGAGTACGTGGATGCCGAGCCTGGTCGCTGGCTGACCTGGCACGGACGAGGGATCTACGGCCCCCAGCGCTACGCCTGCGGCGACCATCGAGGAGAGCTGAAGGCATTGCTGCGCGAGCACTACGGCACCCTCGGCTGGCATCCGTGGGCGATGGGTCCGCACCCCTGGGCGGGTCGCCGGGGCACGGACAAGGCGCGCCGTCTCGCGCGCACGCTGCGCTCGACGTTCGGCGCGCCCGGCTCCTAGTCGGGAGGCGCCCCGCCCGAGGCCGTGAGCGAGCCACCCCCACGAACTTTGGCGTTCCAGTTGGCGATATACCAACTGAAACGCCATCGTTCGGAGACCTAGGCGGAGCGAGTGCGCTCAGCGTTGGCCAGGATCGCGTCGTGGACGTACTGGGTCAGCCCCGGTGCGAGCTCCTCGTAATTCTTCCCGTAACGCGGATCGGACACGTAGAGCTCAGCGAGACCGCGATGGCGCTCGTAGCTGCACTCGTAGAACCAGCGCGAGATGTACCTCCGGTGCGCCTCGGCGACGTCCATCGCCCTGTTGCCAGTTGCAGGAACGCCTGCCTTCCGCGCGTCCGCGAACGCACTGAGGCTCTCGGCACCCTCCCGCTTGATCGCGATCCAGTCATCCTTCGTATACGCAGCTGTGCGCCGCTGGGACTCTGTCCAGGAATCGGTTTTGCCCCAGCGCTTCTCCGCTTCCTTGGCGTAGTCGGCGATCGGCTGATTGCCGAACACCTCGAGCTGCTCTTCGGGAGTCAGTGAGATACCCATCCTTCGTGCCTCCATTTCGTTTTCAATTGCCCTGAGGAGCACGTCGGCGCGAGCGCGTCGCTCGCGCAGCAGCCGGTGCTGGCGGCGCAGGTGATCCTCGGCCCCGTCGGGGGCGGACAGGATCTGTCCTATCTGATCGAGCGCGAAGTCGAGCTCGCGGTAGAACAGGATCTGCCGCAAGCGCTCCAGATCTTGCGCTGAGTACAGCCTGTACCCAGCGTCGCTCCTCGCGCTCGGCACGAGCAGTCCGATTTCGTCGTAGTGATGGAGCGTCCGCGGCGACACATTCGATATCCGCACGACCTCGCCGACCTTGTACTCACTCATGCAGTGAATGGTCAGGCATCACGTAACGTGAGAGTCAAGCGAACTTCAGCGCCCTTGCGAAACCAGGGCCCGCGGCCTGCTGGTCTCAGCGGCGTGCTGTTCTCAGCGGCGTGCTGGTCTCAGCGGCGTGCTGGTCTCGACGCCGCGCGTCTCTCAGCCCGAGCGCGCGGGCGCTGCGGACTAACCGTCGATGCCCGACTGGACGGCCGGGTCAAGCGGAGGCTGTTCAGCTCCCGCTGGGACTGGCTCGCCATCTTCGTCGTAAAGCATGTCGTGCGGCTGCCCTAGCTGATCTGTTGAGGCCAGCTTCCTGGCGTCCTTCTTGGCCTGCTTGTCGATCCGCTTCTCGCGAAGCTTCCGCTCACGGTTGAGCTTTGCGGTTGTGGTCTTTCGCTTTCCGCTTGATGCCATGCGTGTCCTCCTGCCAGTTGGATCGGATCGCGTCGAGCGCGCGCGGAGGCTGAAGGCCGAGAGTAGCCGTTGTCGGCGAGGTCTCGAGGTTCCTGCTGCTGCCGTCGCACCGCCGCAGTGTCACGGCCAGATGCCGGCTCCGTCCTCCGATTTCGTGCGCCAGCGGCCCCTCTGGCGTGCTGACCAACGCGAGCGAGAGTCCCAATGACTCCCGCTCGCGGGTCGAGCTCTGCGGTCTAGAGCGCGTGGACGTTCGCGGCTGCGGGGCCCTTGGGGCCCTGCTCGGCGTCGTAGCTCACCTTCGCGCCCTCGGCCAGCGACTTGAAGCCGTTGCCTTGGATCGCGCTGTGGTGCACGAACAGATCCTTGCCAGAGTCATCGGGTGTGATGAACCCGAAGCCCTTGTCGTCACTGAACCACTTCACGGTTCCTGTTGGCATGTTCCCTCCAGAAGTATGTGCACTGCGAAACGCGGAGGGTGCTGAAGCGCAACAACTGCGGAAACGCGGGGCACTGCTTTGGTCGCGCCTATGCACGACCCGTACGAGACGCAGTCTAGCGATTAAGCGGCGGAGCCTGGCGCCCCGAGCGGATAGTGCTAACGGGGCTCCTCCTGACGACGCCTCCGAACCTGCTCCTGCTCACGGGCGGCGCGAAGCTTGCGCCCCTCCTTCTGGGCCTGCTCATTCCGTTGTGCGATCTCCTTCTTAAGCTCGGTAAATGCGGCATCCGAGGTCGATCGT
>JALYZY010000083.1 GCA_030948665.1 Actinomycetota bacterium
CATCATTGGCCGTGGCCCCGCGGTCGAAGGAAGAAGCCCGTCAACACCGAGTCCTCATGCGCGCGGCGATCGAGCACGAGGCGCAGGCGCAGCGCGCGGCGCTTGCCGGCGCGACGCTCGAGAGCGAGGCCGCGTTTCGGCAGGCGTCCGACGAGTACCGGCGCTCCTGGGAACTCGCGCCTCCGCGCAGCTACGGACGCCTCGTGGGGATGCTGAAGGCAGCGATCCTGGGCGGCGCAGGCACTGCAGCCGCTCGGTACGTGAAGAGCGCGCTCATAGAGGACACTCGCGGCAGCCCAACCGCTGCCTACGCCGCTGCCCTCGCAGCGTTGGCTCTTGGCGAAGATGACGCTGCCCTGCACGAGGCCGAAGCGATGCGCTCGGCCTCAGAGCCCTTCGCCCGTGCCGCTAAAGCGGTCCAGGCGCTCGCCCGGAGGGACGAGGTCGCCTACAGGGTGGCGGTGAGCGCGATCGTCGCGGACTTCGAGGAGCGCCAGGGACACCTCACCGGCGTCGCGATCGCAGACACCGCGGCGATGTTCCAGCGCCTGGCCGGCGCACGATGGATGGCGGCGAGTCTCGAGAGCCCGCTGCTCCCCCCGACCGGCTGAGGCCTCTTAGCAGCCGACGCCGGGCTTGTTCAGCCAGGGGGCGAGGCAGCTGATGCGAATCAGGGGCGCACGGCCCGAGCGGATGGTGAACGAGTAGTACTTGCCAATCCAGCCCTGTCGGCGGATCTCGACCACGAACTGAGAGCCGATCATCAACCTGTGTCGGTGGAAGGCGGATCCAAGCTTGATTGGCGCTGCAGAGCCGCCGCATTTGTGCGTCGCCGTCGGAGTGCACCGGACGCCTCGACGCAGCGTGCTCATATGCCTCTTGAACGGGCAACCCTGGCCCTTGCAGCTCACGAGCACGCTCATTCCGGCCGAGACCCCGTTGAGCTGGAGCGAGGTGATCGTGGTGAAGCTGGGCGTGTAGGCGAAGATCCACTCCATCGTCGCCGTGATCACACCGCGGGGCTGCACGGGCACCTGGATGGCCGTCGAGGAGGAGCCGCTGAAGTTGGGATCGCCGCTGTAAACCGCCATCACGTGTCGCGTGCCCGATCTTGAGTACTTGACGGTGCAGGACGCGACTGCCGTCGCCCCTGACGCTCCCAGATGCACATTGCCGCAGCCGCGGATGGCCTTTCCGCCTGCATCGAACTGAACCGAGCCACTAGGCCTGACCGGGCCCTGATTACCGGGAGTCACGACCGCCGTGTAGGTCAGCGGGATGCCGATGCGCGCCGCCGGGGTCGACGCACGTACGGAGGTCGCCGTTGGTCCCGGGACCACGCTCACCAGTTGCGTTTGAGAGCTCTGGGGCGAACCGCCGCCCGACGGGGTGAACTGCGCGGTGAGGTTCGCCAGGGACGACGACGCCGCAAATGAGGTCTGGCAGAAACTGATCGGACCCGATGGGGACACGCTCAGGCCCTGGCAACCTGGAATCAGAGCGAAGCCGTTGTAGAAGCTCACGGTTCCCTGCGGCGGCGTACCCGTTGGCGAGCTCCCCACTGCGCCGATGAGCGTGACCGGCTGGTTCGTTGAGACCGTCGATGAGGGCAGGACGGACAACCACGTGCCCGAGCCTTGGTAGAGGAGCTTCGAGTCGGGGGTTAGCGATCCATCGCTCGCAGTGATGGTCACAAGTCCAGGCGTTCTGGAGCTTGTGATCGTGGCTGTGTAGGTCCCGTTCGAGTGGTCGGTGGTGCCAGAGATGGTCTCCCCGCTGTCGGTCGAAGAGAAGGTGACGTTCTCGCCCGGGACACGGTGTCCGGCCGAGTCGGTGACGGTCGCCGTCGCGGTCGACGTGGATGCGCCGTCAGCGGGGATGCTCGATGGGAGAAGCGCCAGGGCGATGTGCGCCGGGGGTCCGAGTGTCTGGGTGAGCGTCCGCTGGTCTGAGATCCCAGCCGTCTGATCCGTGGCCGTGATCATGGGCGTCCCGATCGTGGTCGAGCTCGTGATCGTGGCTGTGTAGGTGCCGTCGCCGTTATCGGTCGTGCCAGAGATCTTCTCGCCGGTGTCGGTCGAGGTGAAGACCACGGTCTCGCCGGGAACTCCGAATCCCGTCACAGTGTCCGTGACGGTCGCCGTGGCCGTGGCCGTCGATGATCCGTCGGCCGGGATGCTTGATGGCTGCAGCGCGAGAACGATGCTGACCGCGGGCAGTTGGGCCTGCGCAGCAGGCGCCACCAGCAGCCATGCGGCCGCTGTGAGAACTGCAGCGAGCAGCTGCAAATGCCTACGACAACACACCAAATGGATCCCCCACGATCTCAAATCCACGCACCTTCGACGCCTGGAAGGCGTGCCCGAAGGCTACGCGATCCCCCCGGGGTGCGCCTCCAGTAACACATATGCCGAGCGATCGTTGCGCCGCTGCGGCTAGCGAGCGCCCCTCGCGTGCTCTTCGAGCCTTCGCAGCGCATGTACCTCAGCAAGCGATGCCGGGTTTGGAGAGCCCCGGAGCCAGGCAGCTGATCCGGACCTGGGGTGCCCGGCTGGCGCGAATCAGGAACGAGTAATACTTGCCCACCCACCCGGGGCGGCTGATCTCGACGGTGATGCGCGTGCCGGCTATCAGCCGGCGCCTGTGAAACGCGCGTGTGAGGTTGACTGGACCCTTCCGGTGCGGGCCGCAATGATGCTTGGTGGCACGCGCACAGCGACCCCCACCAGACAGCGTGCTGGTGCGCTTAGCAAATGGACAGCCGTGCCCCTTGCAGATGATCGTCACCGTCGTGCCCAAGGACACTCCGCTGACAAGCAGTGACGCGACAGTCGTGTATCTGGGGGTAAAGCCGAATACCCACTGCATCGAGGAATTGATCCTGCCCAGCGCCTGTACCGGTACCTGTAGTCCGCCGGAGGAGGAGCCCGTGAAGTTCTGATCACCGCCATAGACCGCGGTAATGCGGTGCGACCCGGGCGATTGGTAAACGACCGTGCAGGTCGCCGTCGACGGGCCGACCGCCGCCTGGAGAGTGACGCTGCTGCAGGACGCGAGTGGCTTTCCGCCTTGTTCGAACTGCACCGAGCCCGTCGGTGCGCGACCGCCGAGATGAGCTGGTGCGACCGACGCAACGAATGTCGCCGCCGCATCAACGGTCGCTGTGGGGCTCGAGGCTGAAACAGATGTCGACGATGAATCTTTGGCGACTGGGACGGTCGTCGCGGCGGACGATCCGGCCGAGCTCGACGCAAGGCTTGCCGTGTAAACGGCGACGACGGTCACCGGCGACGACGAAGCCGCGAATGACGTCTGGCAAACGGCGGACGGAGCAGGCAGGCCGGTGCAGCCCGGGATCGGGACAAGGCCGGCGAAGAAGTCGATCGTCCCGAACACCGCTGCCGGCGAGCTGACCGATGCGACCAAGGCGACGCTCTGATTCGTGGAAACCGACGATGGTGAGGCCACGACGGTGGTCGTGCTCGCGCTCGAGACCTCCTTGAGGGACTGGGGCGCACTGGTCAACCCGGCCGTGAAGTCCTTCGCCGTTACCGAGTAGCTGCCGACGGTGAATGAGCTGGTGATCGTCGCCGTATAGGCCCCGCCCCCTTGGGGGGTGGTGCCCGAGATCCCCTCTCCGGGGTTGGTCGAGGAGAACCTGACCGTCTGATTGGCGATCCCGTGCCCCGCTACGTCGGTGACGGTGGCTGTCGCATTCGAGGTTGATGCGCCGTTGGCTTGGATCACCTGAGGGGCAAGCGACAGCGTGATCCTCGCCGGCGGACCGATCGTCTGCGTGAGTGTCTGCCCGGTGGAGAGCCCAGCGGTGGCGTCGCTCACGGTGATGGTGGGAGTACCGATCGTCGTCGAGCTCGTGATCGTCGCTGTGTAGATCCCGTTCCCGTTGTAGGTGGTCGCGGAGATCGTCTCGCCGGTGTCGGTGGAGGAGAAGGTGATCGTCGCCCCTGGAACTCCGTGGCCTGCGGCGTCGGTGACGGTCGCCTTTGCTGTTGATGTTGAATGCCCGTCGGCAAGGATGCTCGATGGCGCAATCGACAGAGCGATGTGGGCCGGCGCCCCGATCGTCTGGGTGAGCGTCTGATGGCTGGAGAGCCCAGCGGACTGGTCCCTGGCGGTGATCGTGGGCGTCCCGACCGTGGTCGAGCTGGTGATTATGGCTGTGTAGGTGCCGTCGCCGTTATCGGTCGTGCCCGAAATCGAGTCGCCCGAGTCGGCGGACATGAACTGGACCGTCTCGCCGGGAATGCCATGCCCGGCGGAGTCCGTCACCGTCGCCATCGCCTTCGTTGTGGAAGTTCCGTCAGCGGGGATGCTCGACGGTGCAAGGGAGAGCGCGATGTGCGTCGGGGAGCCGAGCACCTGGGTGAGCGTCTGCTGGGTGGAGAGCGTGGCGGTCTGGTCGGCGGCCATGATCGTTGGTGTCCCGACGGTGGTGGAGCTTGTGATGGTCGCGGTGTAGGTGCCGTTGCCGTTGTCGGTAGCGCCCGAGATGCTCTCGTTGGCGTCGGTCGAGGAGAACGCAACGGCCTGACCGGGGACCCGGTTCCCGGACGCGTCGGTCAAGGTGGCGGTGGCGGTCGAAGTCGAGGCTCCGTCGGCGGTGATCGACGATGGCTGGAGCGACAAGCCGATGTGGGTAGGGGCACCCGGCGTCTGCGTCAAGTTCTGCGCGGTGGTGAGACCGGCGGCTTGGTCGCTGGCTGTGATGGTTGGTGCCCCTGCGGTGGTCGAGCTGGTGATCGTGGCGGTGTACGTGCCGTCGCCGTTGTCGCTCACGGCTGAGATCTGCTCGTTGAGATCCGACGAGGAGACCGTGATCGTCTCGCCCGGGACTCCGGTCCCAGTGCCGTCATTGACGGTCACGGTCGCGGTCGACGTCGAGCCCCCGTCGGCGGTGATCGACGATGGCTGGAGCGCCAAGGCGATGCTTACCGCCGCGCCGCGCTGGGCCTGCGCACCCGGCACCAGCCACAGGAGCCCGGCCAGGAGCGCGACCACCAGGCAGCCGACCACGGGCCGACCAATCCGGCGGCGGCCGTAACATCTCCCTGGACGTTTAATCCTTCGCATTCCTGGAGTCCGAAGCGTGCAAAGGCTACGCGATCCTCCTCTTTTGTGCGCAGCTTGTGATGACTTCCCCGCACTGAGCATTTTTTCTGTACGAATGCCCTGACGCCGAGGTCCGGACGCTGACTGGGAGGGCGCGCCGCCGCCTGTGGCAGCCTATGATCTGTCCAACAGACGCTCCAAGGGAGAATGGCGTGGGCCTTAGCTCCGCTTTTGACGACTATGACTTTGGCGGCCGATCTCGGGCCGCGCGGATCTCGACTTCTTTCGGGCGTTCGCGCTGGCGGATCCTGCTTGCCGTAACGATCGTGGCCGTCGCCTTCGCGGCGGCATTTGCGGCCGGCTGGGCCGCCAGGCACCACGCGGCGAGCGCCGCGCAGCTTCCGCCGGTCCAGGCCAGTACGGTCGCGCCGGCCAGCGTCGTCTCGGTCGTACCGGTGTCGGTACCCGGCGCGCTTGGGACGGTGCCGAAGCCGGCCGCGCTGCGCCATCGGGCCGCCGCTCAGCACCGTGCGGCAGCGCAGCCACCCGCCACCAACACCACGTTCGCCCCCACTCCGCCCGTGAGCTCAACCCGGCCCGCGAATGTTGGGACCCCGCCAACCCAGGCGCCGCCCGTTCAGGCTCCCCCCACCCAGGCGCCGCCTGTTCAGGCTCCCCCCACCCAGGCGCCGCCTAGCAATCCGCCTCCCAGCACGGGCAATGGCGGAGGCGGCGGCGGAACTGGCACGGGCGGCGGAGGCGGCTGACGCCAAGACCTGCCGTGCTGGGCAGGTCCGCGAAGACTATGAGCAGCCGCGCACTGGTCCGGGCGACGCTCAGCCGATCCGATATCCGAGCGCGCTAAGTCGCGTCAGCGCGGCGGTGATCCCAGCGTCAGCGCTGGCAACCGACGCGCGTGCGGTGGCGTAGCTGGCCGCGTCGTGTCGCCCCGCTGCGTTCGCCAGCGCGCCGTACGCGGTCGCACTCGCACTCAGGGCGGACGCAAGCTGTGAGTTCACCGATACGGCCGGCCCGGCGCTCAGCTTGCCCACGGCAACGGCGGCGGCTGAATCTGCCGCCGCCAGCTGGCCTGCGGCTAGGGCTTGGGCTGAGGCGGTGTGCGCGGCGGCGAGCTGCGCGCCACTGGTTCCTCGGACTGCATCGAGCTTGCGAAGCTCTGCATTGAGCGCCCGCGCGTAAGCGAAGCCGGTCGCGGCTCCGAGAATTCCGCCATGCACAACGTGCAAGCTGCCGAGAATCCGCTCGCATTCGCCAGCGGCTTGCCCGTCTGACGGAGGGGCCGTGCAGAGGCCGACAAGCGTGCCGTGCGTGGTCGGGGTCGCGTACACCGACTCGGTGGCGCCATTCGCAAGCGTCACGAGATTCGAATAGCGGTAGAAGCTGAGTGCTCCGATCGTCACGATCTGGGGCGCCGGGACCGAGTGCACCGCCGACAGAAGGCTGGGGGGCAGCAGGTTGGGATCGCCGGAAGGCAGGCTGCCGATCGTGAGGCGAGCGCGACGATCGCCGCGCGGACCGAGCGTCAGTTCGTTGGTGAATCCGAGCCCCGGGCTTTGTCGCGGCGCTTGCTGCCAGTCAGGGGGCAGCGTGGCCCGGATCGGCCCTGCCGTCACCTGCGCTGCTCGAGCCGCCTGCGTGCCACCCGTCAATTGCGCCGCTAGGAAGCCGATCCCTGCTGCGGCAAGGACCGCACCCGCAGCAAGCAAGGTGTATCCCACCCGTTGTCCAAGCGACATCTGGCCTTCCGGTCGCGGGAGCCGACGCTCGCGCTGCGGGGCAGCTCGTGCGGCCTCAAGCTCGGCTGCGTGGGTGGCGGCGCTCCCGTTGGCCTCTGCTTCACCGGAACGCTTGGAGCTGGGCGCGGCAGACCCGCCGTTCGGCCGAGAGACGGAGGGCCCAGGGCCCGCGCCCTGACTTACCGAGGGCCCGCGGCCAGGGCCGCGCTGACTGATAGAGGGCCCGTGGCCCGGGCCGCGCTCACTGATGGAGGGCCCGCGGCCCCGGCCGCGCTGACTGACGGCGGGCCCGCGGCCCCGGCCGCGCTGACTGACGGTGGGCTTGCTGTCAGCCCTTCTTGCCCGGCCCACCAGCGCTGCGACCGCCGCAAGCGTGGCGTCGCTTGCGAGCCGGCCGCGGTACTCCTCCTCGACTGCCGCGGCGACGTCGACAAGACCCACCGGGCCTCCGCGCCGCTTGGCCGTTTGCACGGCCACGACGCAGCACGTCGCAATCGCGGCGCCGGGGAGCTGAAACGAGCTGCTCAGGTCTTTGATGTCGGCTGCTGTGAGGCTGGTGTTCTGCGGCAGAAGCTGGCGCCAGATCCGCTCGCGTGCATCTGCGTCCGGGAAAGGAAACTCGATCACAGACGAGAAATGGCTTCGATATGCGGCGTTGATCTTGCCGCTGAGCGTCGAGGCGAAGATCACAGGCGCCGGGTGGCGCTCGGCACGCTCGAACAGGTCCGCAGCCGCGAGCTCTCCCGGGCGCCCGTGACGTGCGCCCCGGGCTGGGCGCTCGCCGAGGATGGTGTCTGCGTGGTCGAAGAACAGAATCGCGCTCTCGGCGCTCGCCGTCTTAAATACGCGCCCGACCAGCGCTTCGAGTCCGGCGCGGTCTCGAGCCCGCAACGCCGTGGTGTCGACCTCGAGCACCGGCGTCTGCAGCTCCGCCCCGACGATTCGTGCCGCCATCGTCTTACCTGTGCCCGCTGGCCCGGAGAACAGCAGGACCGGCCCGGATGCACGGGTCTCGGCGTTGTCACCCTCCCCGCCCGACGCAGACAGCTGAGCCGTCGTTGTGCGAAGCGCCTCTCGCTGAGGCTCGGGAATCACCAGCTCGCTCCAGCGGTGCCCTGGAGCGATACGCCGCCACGGGTCGCCCGCATTTGCCCGCGATCCCCCTCCGAGAGGCCGTCCTTCCATCCGTCGAGGATAGGCCCGCGGCCGTTCGCGGACAAGCCTGAGCGATAGCCTGCGAGCTTCGTTGCCCGAAGAGGAGAGGAATGGCGCCCCCGTGCTCAAGCGAATCGTCGTCGGCCTTATAACGATCGGGGTGATGGTTGGCCTGGTTGGCGTCGCCGCCGGCGCGCCCCGCGCCCTGCAGCCGCGACCCGTCGCAGCCGACTGCCAGCCATTCGGGGCAGTCCCGTGCCTGCTTCCGTTTCCGAATGACCTGTTCACCCGGCGCGATCGCCACACGCCAACCGGCCTGCGCGTGCATCTGCCTGAGGGCGCCATGCCCGTCAACAAGAGCGGACAGCGGATCGCCGTGGCCGACTACGACCGGGCGGACGGGTTCAGTCCCGGCAGTGATGTGATCGTCCACGTACCCGGACTGGACAACGCCGCCGCATTCGCCAAGACCAGGCCGGTCGGCATCACGGATATGTCGCGAACGTTCGGTGCAAACCAGCCCATCGTGATCATCGACGAGCGGACCGGCGCTCGTCAGCTGATCTGGGCCGAGCTTGACGCCAATGCACCGACGCCTCAGGCCACGGATCTGCTGATTCACCCTGGGAAGGATTTCGCGGAGGGCCACACCTATGTCGTGGCGCTGCGGAACCTGCGTGACTCCCGGGGTCACTTGATTCCGGCACCCGGCTGGTTCCGGCGTCTCCGAGATGGCCGCAAGCTCTTGCCGGCCGAGCGCTCGCAGCGCGGGGGGTACTCGCGGATCTTTAGCGCGCTGAGGCGCGCGGGAATTTCGAAGCACCACCTCTATGAGGCATGGGACTTCACCGTCGCCTCGAGACAGAGCATGACCTCGCGGATGCTGGCGATCCGCAACGATGCGTTTCACCAACTGGGTGACACCAACCTCGGCGATGTGAAGGTCCAGGGCCGGGCCCCGGCCTACACGATCACGAGCGTTGACACCATCCAGCCTGGCGTCCGTCGCGTTCAGGGAACGGTTGAAGTGCCCTGCTATCTCCTCACCTGCGGTGCGAGCGCGACCACGGGCTTTCACTATGGCTCCCGCAAGCCGGATGCCTCGCCGAGCCAGCTTCCGGGCAACGTCGCCAGCGCCCCGTTCGAGTGCGTCATTCCGAGCTCGGCTGGGAATCCGGCCCCGGCGCGCATCTCCTTGTACGGACACGGTCTGCTGGGCGATCGCACCGAGGTCGAGGCTGGCGATGTGGTCGCGATGGCCACCGAGCACAACTTCGTCTTCTGCGCTACGGACTGGTGGGGACTGGCTTCGGGAGATGTCGGCTTCGATGTCACCGCACTGCAGAACCTCAACCTGTTCGGGTCGGTGGTCGACCGGCTCCAGCAGGGAGTGCTGAACACGCTGTTCCTCGGCCGGCTGATGCTGAACCCTTCGGGCCTTGCTGCCAACCCCGCCTTCCAGGTCGGTGGGCATCCCGCGATCGACACCAGCGCTCTCTATTACGACGGCAACAGCCAGGGCGGGATCATGGGCGGGATGACCACGGCGGTTGCTCCGGACTTCCGCCGCGCCGCCCTCGGTGTTCCGGGGATGAACTACGGCGGGCTGCTCCTACAGCGCAGCACCGACTTCTCCGCATACGGGCCGTTCCTTTACGGCAGCTACGCCGACCCGTCGTTGCATCCCCTGATCCTCGATCTCATGCAGCAGCTCTGGGACCGCGGCGAGGCCGATGGTTATGCCGAGCAGATGACCAACCATCCACTCCCGGACACGCCGTCGCACGTGGTCCTGATGCAGGTCGCCTACGGCGATCATCAGGTGAGCATGTACGCGGCGGCTGTCGAGGCGCGGACGATTGGTGCGCATGCCTACCAGCCGGCGCTCGACCTGGCTACCAACCGTGCGCGCGACCGCAATCTCCTGTACGGGATTCCCGCGATCCCCAGCTATCCGTTCCATGGCTCGGCAATCGTGATCTGGGACAGCGGCCCGGGAAGGGTGCAACCGCCTCCGTTGGCGAACATCGCCCCGGCCAACTCGCCGTCGAACATCGATCCCCACCCCGATCCCAGGAACACGCCCGCTGCTCGGGTTCAGAAGTCCGACTTCCTTACGGGCAACGGGGCGGTGCTCGACGTCTGCGGACATCGGCCGTGTCGGACGTCCGTGTACGCGCCCTAGTTCACAACGCTTTCAAACCCGATCCACACAGGGGCACCACCACGAGGTGGCCGGCAGCGAGTTCGCGCGCTTGCTTCCACGCCCCGCCCGGTGGGGGACCCCCGATGATGGGGTGTCCGAGCGCGAGGAGCGCTGCCGCCCAGGTGATCGCGGCGGTCGGTTCGGCGAACAGCCCCTGACCTGCGAGCGCCCGCTGAGCCGGCGTGATCGCGGACTCGGGCACGCTCACGACACAGCCGCCGCTATCGGCCACGGCAGCGAGGATCTGCGCTCCTCGGGCAGGCCTCGGGATCGCGATCCCCTCGGCTAGGGTCGGCTCAGCGCGAACGCTGACCGGCGCTGGCGATCCCTGGTCCCAGGCCGTCGCGAGCGGGGCGCAGCGCTCGGCCTGCACAGCGATCAGTGCCGGCATCCGGCTGCTGACCCCCGCGGCGTCGAGCTCGCGAAAGCCACGTGCCGCTCCCAGGAGCAGGGTGCCGTTGCCCACCGGGACCACGATCGCCTCGGGGACGCCCCCGAGCTGCTCGAACACCTCGTAGGCGAAGGTCTTCGTGCCTTGCAGGAACAGGGGGTCGTAGATGTGCGAGGCATACATTGCGCCGGTCTCGCTCACCGCCGCGATCGCGGCCTCGGTCGTGGCCGTGCGGTCGCCCGCCACCATCTCGACGCTCGCGCCATAGGCGCGGATCTGAGCTTGCTTGCGGGCCGATGTGCCGGCGGGAACGAACACTTGGCATTCGAGGCCAGCCCGGCTGGCATAAGCAGCGAGGGCGCTACCGGCATTGCCGCTGCTGTCGGCCACGAGCGTACGGGCACCGCGGTCGAGCGCGGAGGCGACCAACACCACCGCCCCGCGGTCCTTGAACGACAGCGTCGGCGACACGTACTCGAGCTTCAGGTGCACCCTTCCTCCGGCGGAGATCAGCGGCGTGCCCCCTTCGCCCATCGTGATTTGGCTGATGAAACGCTCCGGCACCGGGATCCAGCGCGCGTAGCGCAGCAGACCGGAAGGCTGGCGGCCCCCGGCGGGTTTCGGGAACCCTGTCGCGGCCAGCTTGGGCAGATCGAATACGCCTTCGCACTCGCATCGAAAGGCGCCCGGGGGCTGTGCAGAGCCGCATGCCGTGCACGTGGCACGGATCCCCTCGGGCATGGCCGTCTTGAAGCGCTAGTGCTCGCCGAACAGCCGGGCGCCCGGCCGAGCCGAGAAATAGCGCGAGGTCACGGTCTTCTTACGCGTATAGAACTCGACCGCGTCGGGGCCGTGGGCGTGCAGGTCGCCGAAGAACGATCCCTTCCACCCGGAGAACGGGAAGAACGCGACCGGCGCGGCGACGCCGATGTTGACGCCCAGCATCCCGACTTCGACGTCGTGGCGGTAGCGCCGGACTGCCGCGCCTGACTCGGTGAAGATCGACGTGCCGTTGCCGTAGCGGCTCGAGTTGACGATCTCGATCGCTTCGTCGAGGTCGTTGGCGCGCGCGATCACGAGCACAGGTCCGAACACCTCGTCGGCCATGATCTGCATTCCTGGCCGGACGTCGGTGAGGATCGTGGGGCCCACGAATGCGCCCTCCTCGTCCTCCGAGCGGCCGTCTAGTGCGAGCGAGGCCCCGTCGCTGAGCGCGGCTTGCACAGCCTGCTCGATCCGCTCGCGCGCGCGGGTTGAGATGACTGGCCCCACGGCAACCTCGGGGTCGAGGCCGTCGCCGACCCGCAGCTTGCCCGCTGCCTCGCATAGCGGGCCGATCAGCTGGTCGTGGGCGTCCCCGACGGTCACCACCACCGAGCCGGCCATGCACCGCTGGCCCGCTGCGCCGAACGCACTCGACAGGATCCCGTCGACGGTTCTGTCAACCACAGCGTCGGGCATCACG
This sequence comes from Actinomycetota bacterium, assembly GCA_030948665.1. Lineage (GTDB taxonomy): Bacteria > Actinomycetota > Thermoleophilia > Solirubrobacterales > Solirubrobacteraceae > Palsa-465. Next base: position 12,045 of record JALYZY010000083.1, read on the forward strand.
ACCATGTGGTTCTTAGCGCCGCCCAGCGCCTGCACACGCTTCCCATGCTGGGCGGCCGTCGAGTAAACCTTGGCGGCGACGGGGGCTGAACCGACGAACGACACGGCGTCGATCCCCGGCGATTCGAGGATCGCGTCGACCACCTCGGCGTCGCCGTTGACCAGGTTGACGACGCCGGGCGGCAGCTCGAGCTCGTCGATCAGCTCGAACACTCGGTTCTGGGTCATCGGCACCTGCTCGGAGGGCTTCAAGATGAACGTGTTACCGCACGCGATCGCGAACGGCAGGAACCACATGGGGACCATCGCCGGGAAGTTGAACGGGACGATCGCCGCGCAGACGCCCACCGGCTGGCGAATCGTCTCGCAGTCGACTCCGGTCGCGACGTTCTCGAGAATCCGCCCCTGCATGGTCGTCGGGATCGCCGTGGCGCATTCGACCATCTCGATCATCCGGGCCACCTCGGCGCGGGCGTCCGCGATCGTCTTGCCCATCTCGCGCACGACCAGGCGGGCCAGCTCCTCGTGCTCGTCGACCAGTGCTTGGCGCAACGAGAACAGCCACCGCGCGCGTTCGATCGTCGAGCGTGCTCGCCACGTCGGGAAAGCCGCGCGGGCCGCACGAACTGCTCCCTCGAGATCCTCCCGAGTGGACAGCGGGACGCGCGCGAGCGTCGCCTGCGTCGCCGGATTCTGGACCTCCAGCTGCCGATCGCCTGAAGCAGGCACCCACCGGCCGTTGACGTAATTCGAGAGCGTCCTGACTGCGGTCTGGGTCGG
>JALYZY010000087.1 GCA_030948665.1 Actinomycetota bacterium
GTGAGCCCGACGGGCCGCGGGCGCCAATCGGTCAATCCCAACGCCGTATCGCACCCGCGTGACGCTGAAGGTGCGCTTGGTCTCCCAGATCGCAAAGTCCACCCGGCGCAAGGTCCGCAAGCTTACGTCTCGATACATACCGGTTTCGATTTGCTCGGGGAGCGGACGGATACCTTCGATTGCGAAGACCAACGAATCCGGCGTCAGTAAAGCGTTGGAAAGGAGAAAGGGCCCATGATCTGGGTACTTGTGGCTGTCATTGTCGTGCTGCTCGTGATTATTGGAGGTCTCGCTGCGCGTCAGCAGCGCTCGCGAAGGCTGAAGGATGATTTCGGGCCGGAATACAGCCGTGCAGTAGCGAAGCACGGCGACCAGCGGGCCGCCGAGCGGGAGCTGACGAGCCGCCGACGGCGGCTGGACCAATTCGAGATCCAGGCGCTCGAGCCCGCTACCCGCGAGCGCTACATGGACCGTTGGAGAGCCGCCCAGCGGCAGTTTGTCGATGAGCCGGTCGCAGCGGTGGACCAGGCCCAAGTTCTCGTGCAGGAGGTGATGCACGATCAGGGCTATCCGGTCGATGACGACCTTGAGCAGCGAGCAGCCGACATATCGGTCGACCACCCGGATCTGGTTGAGAACTACCGCGCGGCCACTTACATCTCGACCCAGGCCCGCAACGGACAAGCCAGCACCGAGCAGTTGCGTCAGTCGATGGTTCATTTCAGGGCGCTGTTCGACGACCTGCTCGCCCCTGGTGACACCGCGGACGGGGATGCTGGCTTGCGGGGTGACACCGCGCAAGCACGCGACCTCGATCCGACCGACCGCAGCGCAGTCTCACAACAGACGACACGGAGGGGATGACAAATGCAGCGCAACGAAGAGGGACTGAGCACTCGAGACCTGGCCTCGCCAAGCGACCGAGCGGCCGACACGGTCAGCACACCAGAGCTCGAACCGCGAGACCGGGGTAGCTCCGGAGGAGCCGAACCCGCCACATCAGCATCAGCGCCTGCCGGAACGGTGTCGGCAGAGCCACCAGCTGCCGACACTGCGCAGCCACTCGAGGTGGAGACCGAGACGATGCGACCGTCGTCTGGTGACACGAGCCCAGGATCTGACGATCTTCCCGGGCAAGCGTCGACCCCGGTCGATGCGCCGCAGGGCGAGGACGCCCCGGTAGGAGCCTCGCCTCCGGGTGCGAGCACGGCGGGCACGACTCCGGACAGCAACGAGCCGCTTGTTCCAACCGAACTGAGCGAGACGTTCCAAAAGCGCTGGGAGGAGATTCAGACCCGGTTTGTCGACGAGCCTCGCGGGGCGGTCGAAGACGCCGACGGCCTGGTCGCCAACCTGATGCAGCAGCTCGCCCAAGGCTTCGCAAGCGAGCGAGAGCGGCTAGAGGCACAGTGGGGCCGCGGAGAGGATATCTCGACCGAGGATCTTCGCGTCGCACTGCAGCGCTATCGATCCTTTTTTCAGCGTCTGCTGTCGACATAGCGCCGCGCAACCTCTCACCCGTTCTGCTGAACCCATGAGGCCCCGCGGTCTGTCGCGGGGCCTCAACCAATTCTGATAGTCAGCCGCGGCTCCCTCGTTCCCGGGCTCTGGCCAAAACGGCTCATGACGTGCATTTGACTTGCTGTACGTAGGTCAGCCCTTTTTCGGCGCTTGGGGCGTGTGTCGTGTCGGCTGTCGGGCCCGGCGCACCGGAGGCTCGCTTGCGGGCCTGGGAGCACGTCCGTGTACGGACGTCCGCGCACGCACAGCCCACCGTCCATCAGTCCGGTTGCGGGGGTAATTCCTTCAAAAGCCGATATGGAGGTAACTATGCTTCTCGCACTTGCAGTCATCCTGCTGATCCTCGCGGTGGCCGGTGGCCTGGCGGTGAACCCGCTCCTGTTTCTGATCGCGCTCCTGGCCGTGGTGGTCCTCGTTAGCGGACGGGGCCGCGTGCTCCGCTGAGGGATCCTCCGGCACCTGCGGCCGGCCTGCCCTGTGCGGGCCGGCCGCTCACATTCCGGCGCCAAGTCGAGCTCAGGTCATCGCGGCGACCAAGCGATGGTGGCGCAGTTCGGCGGGTGGCGCGCCGTGAAGCATCCAGACACCATCATCCCGTCGGCTGACCGCGCCCGAGCGAGCGAGCTCACCCATAGCCGTGGTGACAGACGGCCGGTGGGCCCCGACCAAGTCCGCCAGTCGCTGGTGCGACAGCGGCAGCGGCACGGCGATCCCGTCTGGTCGGACCCGTCCCCAGCGTTCGGCCAGATGCCAGAGGGTTAGCAGGAGGCGGTCGTCAACGCGCTGATGGTGGGCAATCGCCAGGGCCACAGCGAGCGAATGCGCCCGCCGGGTGCCACGGGCAAAGAGCTCGACGCCGAGTTGCGGCCAGGGCGTCATGCGTGTAACCAGACCCTGATCGAGCACGGCCAACTCCGTCGGCTCGAGCACCATCCACCCCACCTCGGCATGGACATGCGAGCCGTCAGGATCCCAGCGCCATGGACGCAGGACATCGCCGGGTCCCAGCAGCTCGACACACTGCCGGCCGAGCACATGGACCTCGCGCGAGAGCAGTCCCTCGATGATCAGAAAGCCTCGATGGTGCTTCTCGGGCTCTATCGCTTTCGCCGCGTCCCACTTGCCTGGCGAAAGACGGCGGACCCGGGTCAGCGCCTCGCGCCGAGCGCGCTCGCGTTCGGACTCATCCAGCAGCTCAGCGAGATCCGCGTCGGCATCGACGATGCTGATGAGATCCGTTACCGAGCCCATGTGAGTTCAGCATCGAAAAGGGTTACCGCCGACTTGCGCAACACGACGATCAGCCTACCCCGGCTGCGGACCCGCCGATCTCCGAAACTCGAGCTTTGGGCCATCGCGCGAGAGTAGCGACCAGCGGCGGCTCGCCGGACCTCGCTGCGCGCGTCGCGCCGCGCGCGTGGCCGAGCATCGGCCGGCGAAGGTTCGCCTGCGGAACTCGTGCGCATTGCGCTCGGTCGCGATCACCTCGCGCGCATCGCTGCTCTCCATCTGCCCTACGTTCGGCCGCGCACGGCAGCGCCCGATCCACCGCTAGTGCAGCAGCTTGTCGGTGAACGCTCTCAGCTTGCCCGGGCTGCGCAACGGGCGCCCATGGCCGAAGAAGACAACCGCGGGCTCAAGTGCTGCCAGGCGCCGCATCGATTGTCGGTTGCGCTCGGGATCGGGAGTGAAGAATCGTTTCGGCTCGTGCAGTCCGGGGATTCCAGTAAGCGTGTCGATATTGGTGAACACATCGCCGCAGATCAGCGCGCGATCGGACTCACGCCAGAACGCGATGTGCCCGGCCGAGTGGCCGGGAACATCGAGCACCTGGAAGCCTGCGACCTCGTCGCCTTCGCGCAGTCGCCGGGCGACTGGATGCGCCGGCCCAGGCATCGCCCATCCGAACAGAGTGTTGATCGGGTGCTTGGGCTGGCGGTCCATGATCCGCCCATCCTCCATCGCGTCCGCGTCGAGCTCCCCACACCACAGCGGGATGCCCAGCGCCTCACAGACCTCATGGCTCGCCCCCTGGTGATCGGGATGGGCGTGCGTGAGGGCGTGGGTGGTAACCGTCCTGCCGTTGAGCTGGCGCAGGATTCGTCTCGCGGCGTGGCGAGTGGCGGCGTCCACCAGCACGTCGCCGATCAGGTAGACGTTGATCGCGTACGGCGGGAAGCCGTCGAGCAGGAATAGATCTTCGGCGAGCTGCTTCACCGTTGCCCGCGAGCCTATTCCCTCACGCGTTAGGACTGGTGGCTCTGCAGAAATCGGTCAGCCCGGCGGGGCTCGAGCCTCGGGCGCCAGTCCGCGTTTCAGGCTCATTCACTGGGCGCCAGAACCCCGTGGCGCAACAGCGAGGCCTGCTTTGACAAGAATTCTTCGACTGCGGCAGCGAAGCCGTCGACGTCGGCCTCCTCGTGCGGAAGACTCAGGGCGATAAACCCGCGACGGGCGTAGGAGTAGCCCCGCTCAAGCAAGTGCAGGTGAAGTAGCGTGCGAAGCCCCTGCGCAGCCGGGATGTCAGACACCCGCCGAATGGGGGCACGCGTGAAATGCAAGCCGAGGATCGACCCGTACCCACTCACGCTGAAAGGAATGCCGTTCGCGGCTGCGAACACGTTGAGCCTCTCCCGCAGGCGGTCGCCGAGTCTGTTTAGCCGCTCGCACTCAGCAGGCGTATAGACATGGCTCAGGCCTGCCGCACCAGCAGCCATCGTGAGCACCGAATTGTTGAAAGTCCCAGCGTGCGGGAGCGCATCTACTCGCTCCGGGTCAAATCTCGACATCAGGTCAGCGCGCCCCCCGAATGCCCCGAACGCAAGTCCGCCGCCGAGATACTTCCCGAAAGTCGTGAGGTCTGGCGTGATACCCAGGACCTCTTGAAGGCCGCCGGACGACAGCCGAGAGGTCATGACCTCGTCAAATATGAGCACAGCATCGGACGCCGAAGTGATCTCCCGGAGGACCCCCAGGAACTGGTGATCACCAACGATGGCGCCCGAGGATCCTTGCAGGGGCTCGACCAACACCGCGGCTAGGTCGTCGGCATGCTCTGCAGCGAGTCGCGTCGCCTCGTCGACGTCGTTGTAGGAGGACACGACGAAAGGGAACGGGGCATTCATCGGCGAGCCGGACCGGCTCCCAAAGAAGAAGACGCTGCCGTGATAGCCCCCTGCAAACACCATGATCTTCTCGCGGCCGGTTACCACGCGGGCCAGGGACAGAGCGAGCAGGTTGGCCTCGGTGCCCGAGTTGCAAAACCGCACCAGCTCGACGGATCTGAACCGTGCACAAATAGCCGCCGCCAGCTGACCCTCGTAGACGTTCGGCGCACCAAAGGTCATTCCGCTCTCCAGCGCTTCTCGAATGGCGGCCAGAATCGCGGGATGCGAATGCCCGTAGAGACCCGCGGTGAAGTCCCCTAGAAAGTCTGTGTACGCGTGCCCGTCTGCATCGATCAGCTGTGCGCCCTCACCACGGACGATCGTGAGCGGGAACGGCGGCAGGTGTATGACGCTCCGTGTGTTCCCTCCCGGCATGACGCGGCGCCGTTCGTCGTGCAGGCGCTGCGACTCAGGGTTTCGCTCGACATAGCGACGTTCGGCCTCCGCCACGAGCGGGCCCGTCTCGGACGACGCCAGGCTAGTGATGGGCGTGCACTCTCTTGGCTCGCCGTGCAATTGGGTCGGCGACCTGCTTCACGGAAGGTGCAGCCTATCCGCTCGAACGCTCGCCCCTGATGCTGGTCCGAGGTGTCCTCCACGTATGCGCGAACGCACGCGCCGGCGTGGAATCCCGGCAGGTTCAGAAAGTGCTGCTCCACGACACGAGCGCGGCGTGGGTTGTGCATGCTGTGCTCCTGTTATGTCGAATCGCGGCTCGCCGAAGCGAGTAGGCACCAGGAGTGCCTACAGCTTGTGGCGTGAGAGCGATCCGAGAAAACGGAACATGGAATCGATGCCAGCAACGCGCGCATCTCCGCACGCCGGTCTCGCGACGCCGTTTGGAAGCCGATGCCGCACAATTGCGGCAGGCCGCGTCCTACCCTGGACTGCGCAGCGCCGCGCTCACCATGCCACCACGCCAGCCCGACGAGCTACTAGACGACCACTTCCGCGAGGCGCTCGGCGCACTGCGCGATCGCCCGTCGCCCCCCGTGGCGGATCTGGACCGCCCGGTCCGCGAGGGCTCCGGACTCACCGGGCGTCACGCGCTCGAGCTGTTCGAGGCGATGGCGGCTAGTCGGCACCTGGATCTAGCGGCGCGTTACCTGCGGCGAGACGGCCCGGGCCTCTACACGATCGGGTCTGCGGGGCATGAGGCGAACGCCGCGGTGGCCGCGGCGGCGCAACCGACCGATCCCGCGCTCCTGCACTACCGATCTGGTGGGTTCTATTGCGCTCGCGGACAGCAGGTCCCAGGTTCAACGCCCCTGCGCGATGTTCTCCTCGGCTTGGTTGCTGCCGTTGACGAGCCGATCGCCGGCGGCCGACATAAGGTGTTCGGGAACGCCAAGCTCAACGTGATTCCCCAGACCTCGACGATCGCGTCTCACCTGCCGCGCGCCGTCGGGGTCGGGTTCGGGATCGAACGTGCGCGAAAGCTCGGGGTATCCCCCTGGCCCTCCGACGCGATCGCGCTCTGCTCGTTCGGCGACGCGTCCGTGAACCACTCCACGGCGGTGGGCGCGCTCAACTCCGCGGAGCACACGGTGCACCAGGGCCTCCCGGTGCCGGTGCTGTTCTGCTGTGAGGACAACGGGCTTGGCATCAGCGTGCGCACGCCCGCGGGTTGGGTCGAGACGGCGTGGTCGCGTCGCCCGCATCTCCGCTACTTCTCGGCGGACGGCACGGACCTCGCGGCGACGTACGACGCTGCGCTGGAGGCGGTCGAGTATGTGCGGCGCACCAGGCGTCCCGCTTTCTTTCACCTGCGCTGCGTGCGGTTCCTCGGGCACGCGGGGACAGATGCGGAGATCGGCTACCGCTCCGAGGCCGACGTGGCCACGGACCTTGCGCGGGACCCGCTGGTGGCGGCCGCCAAGCAGCTTGTCGAAGCAGGCGTTGCCGACGCGCAGCAGCTCCTCGACCGGTACGAGTCAGTTCGTGAGGAGGTGCACCTCCTCTCCGAGGAAGTCGCCCGCCACGCGCAGCTTTCGAGCGCTGAAGAAGTCATGGCGACGATCGCCCCGCGACGGCACGAGAGGATCGCTGCGGAGGCGGCCCGCTCCGCCGACCCGGAGACGCGCAAGCGTGTATTCGGCGGACGATTGCCCGAAGATGCAGGGCCGCTCACACTGGCTGACTCGATCAATCGGACGCTCGCCGATTCGCTCGCCGTCCGGCCCGAGATGATCGTGTTCGGCGAGGACGTTGGCCGTAAGGGCGGGGTGTACGGCCTGACCCGTGGCCTACAACGCCAGTTCGGGCCGGGCCGTGTGTTCGACACCCTCCTCGATGAGCAGACGATCCTCGGCGCCGCGCTGGGGAGCGGGGTATCCGGCCTCCTGCCCGTACCCGAGATCCAGTACCTCGCGTATCTGCACAACGCCGAGGATCAGCTCCGTGGGGAAGCCGCGACGCTGTCGTTCTTCTCCACAGGCCAGTACCGCAATCCGATGGTGGTTCGCGTCGCCGGCTACGGCTACCAGAAGGGGTTCGGCGGCCACTTCCACAACGACGATGCCGTGGCGGTATTGCGCGACATTCCAGGCTTGGTGATTGCCTCGCCATCCCGACCCGATGACGCGGCCGCAATGATGCGCACTTGCCTGGCGGCAGCCGCGAGTGACGGCGCGGTGTGCGTGTTCCTCGAGCCGATCGCGCTCTACCACACCCGCGATCTTCACGAAGATGGGGATCGAGACTGGCTGGCGGAATATGCCCCCGCGGAGGACTGGGATGACGGGCACGTTCCGCTCGAGAGCGCGAGGGTCCACGGCTCCGGGGACGACCTGACACTCGTCACCTTCGGGAACGGAACCTACATGTCGCTCCGTGTCCAGCGGCGGCTGGCTGAAGACGGAGTGGACGCTCGCGTGCTCGACATCCGCTGGCTGGCACCCCTGCCGATCGCCGATGTGGTTCGCGAAGCTGAGGCGACCGGACGGGTCCTGATCGTCGATGAGACACGCCGAAGCGGTGGCGTGGGCGAAGGGTTGGTCACGTCCCTGGTCGATGCCGGTTTCGACGGAGCCCTCGCGAGAGTGTCGAGCAAGGATTCGTTCGTGCCGCTGGGAGGTGCCGCCAACCTCGTCCTTCTCTCAGAGAGCGAAATCGAGGCGGCGGCACGCGAGCTCGTCAGTCGAGACAGGCCATCGAGGCTCGGCGCGGCCGAACCGCTGAGCATCGCCAAGACGGGTCGCTAGCTCAATGGCGGAGCCACCTGACCGAGACCAGATGGCAGACGGGCCGTTGCCGCTGGAAGGCCGCGTCGCGCTCGTTACGGGCGCCGGCCGCGGAATCGGACGAGCGGCAGCGATCGCGCTCGCTGACGCTGGCGCCAGCGTAATGGCTGTCTCGCGGACAGTTGAAGAGCTGACGACGATCCAGCACCCGCGCGTCACCACGTTCGCGACTTCGCTTGCGACCGCTCAGGGCTGTCATGCGGCCGTCCACGAGACTGCCGAGCAACTCGGTCCAGTCGACGTGCTCATCAACAATGCTGGGATCGGCTCGAGCGACGAGCGTCCGGTCTGGCAGCAGGACTCCGCTCGGTGGCACGCCTCAATGGCGATCAACCTCCACGCTGCGTTCGAGCTCATCCGGCTCACCTCGGCAGGCATGGTCTCGCGCGGCTGGGGTCGGATCGTGGTTGTCAGTTCCACCGCCGGGCTCGTCGGGGAGGCTTCCCAGACCGCATATGTGGCCGCCAAGCACGGGGTGATCGGCCTGGTCCGAGGTGCCGCGCTGGACCTGGCGCCATATTCGGTCACTTGCAATGCAGTGTGCCCCGGCTGGGTCAGGACCGAGATGGCCGAGACCTCGGCCCGGGTCACCGCCGAGCGGGAAGGCATCACCCCGGATCAGGTGTGGGAGCAACGAAACAAGGGCTACGCCGCCGGTCGTGTCGTCGCCATCGAAGAGGTGGTCGCGGCGATCCTGTTTCTGGCCAGCCCTCCGGCCAGCGGGATCAGCGGTGAGGCCGTGACCGTCGCGCTGGGCGATCCTTGGTAAAGGGGGGGCCGGCGCTCAGAGCCGGACGTTCTCCCAGGCCTCGCGACCGGGCACATCACGCCCGAAGCTGTCCGGATTCGTTCCCAGTGCCTCAGCCGACTCGAGCGCGATCCGCTGGACCGCGACAGTCAGCGGAAAGATCGAGAGCAATTCGCCGAGCTCCCTATGTTCGATGCGGCTCACCGGGACGCCTGAGCTCTCGGCGGCGTCGGCAATGCTCGCAATGCGCTCTGGCCAAACCGGTCCTCCGCCGTCGAGACAGACCAGCCGGTCGTGGCTGCGAAGAGCGACCTGCGGGCCATGAAGAAACTGCTCTGCGGAGAGTCCTTCGCTCGCCACGTACGCGGCCTCGCGAATCTTGAGTGCCCCTTCTGCAGCGGTCCACTGGTTGATTCCCCCTCCGATGAACTCGATCAACCTCTCCGGGACAGGCACCTCATCCCATTGCTCCTGAAACGCGTTCTCAACAGCTCCGGGGATTGCGTCGAGGTCGCCAAGCTCAGCGCCGAGGGTCCGTGCCAGTTGCGCGATACGAAGCAGCGCCGCCAGGTGACTCACAGTGAACGCCGACGAGCGCTCGCGCTCCACCGTACGTAGGTCCGCCTCCACGACGGCGGTGCCGCTGATCTGGATCACGTCCGCCCCACCGCGGCTCGCCTTATCGGCCGCTTCCGCCGTGAAGCGCTTTCGGCCAGTGTGCGTCAGCGCCAGCACCACCTCCCCCGGGCCGGGAAGGGGCCGGTCGACCGCGGCTTCGGCGGACTCCACCGCGACGGCGTCGAGCCCAGCCGCCCTGAGGAAATATGCGCCCTGCGCAGCGGCGTGCCAGCTCGTGCCGGTGCCGATCACCACCACCCGCCGGCCACGGAGCCGGTCGGCCCCCTGCTCGACGGGAGTGTCATCCGCCAACAGCCCGGACAACCGATCCGCCTGGGCGATCATCGTTTCCCGCATCGCGCTCGTCTGAGCAGACATCACGCGGTGGGGGCTACTACTTCAGCATGCCGCGGGCGGTTGAGATCCAAGCCTCGGTGACGTCCCTGATGAATTTCGCCTGAGCGGTGGCAAGGTGAGAGATCCAGTCGATGTCGCTGCTTCCGGGACCGCGCTCCACGGCACTTGCGATCGCCTTTAGGGCCTTCTCGTAGCTCGACAACGTGGTCTCGCCGGTCTGCTTGCCCGCTTCGATAATCCGCTCGTTGAGCTTGCGCAGACGCTCCGCGGCCGCCTCGAGACGGGCGTCAGGACCCGTCGAGGCTCTCGCACTGGTCGATCGTGCGCTGCTGCTCGATCCCGCGCTCCGAGGCTTCTTGGCACTGGTCGATCGTGCGCTACTGCTCGATCCCGCGCTCCGAGGCTTCTTGGCACTGGTCGATCGTGCGCTGCTGGTCGATCCCGCGCTCCGAGGCTTCTTGGCAGTGGAACTCGAGGCCCGGGATGCTCCCGCTGATGCGCCGGCGGTCGAGCGCTTGGGTTGAGCTCGGCCCGACTTTGTCTGGGCTCTGGACGTTGGCTTTGAACCGCCACTCCTAGGCTGCGGCACTTTCTCTCCTTCCAACAGAGGTCGTGACAGCTGCACCCTACCTGTCCTTAGCCGTGATGTCACCCGGGCGCGCGCTTCTCGAGGAGTCAGTGTCAGGCGCCGACGTTCATGAGCTCCGCGGCATCGGTCAGGGCCCCTCGCAGCCCGTCGACCATCTCGTCAAGCTGCGCGGCAGTGGAGATCAGTGGCGGCGCCACCTGCACGACGCTGTCACCCCGGTCATCAGGTCGCGCGATCATGCCGGCCTCCATCAGGCGCCGGGGAAGGAAGCCGCGCAGCAGCCGCTCGCGCTCCTCGACGTCGAACCGCCGGTTCTGCTCGTCGCCGACCAGCTCAACCGACCAGAAGAAGCCGCTGCCGCGCACGTCGCCGACGATCGGCAGCGAGGCGAGCGTGCGCATCTGCTCTTCGAGGTGTCCCTCGAGCTCCCTGACGTTCTCGAAGATCCGGTCGCGCTCGAAGATCTCGAGGTTCTTCAGCGCGATCGCCGCGCACAGGGGGTGGCCGCCGAAGGTGAGCCCGTGCACCAGGGGGCGTTTGGGATCCTCGTAAAGCGGCGCCACCACGCGATCGCTTGCCAGCACGGCCCCCATCGGCGCGTAGGCGGAGGTGAGTCCCTTGGCGGTGGTGATCAGATCCGGCTGGGCGCCGACGCGCGTAGAGCCGAACCATTCGCCGAGACGGCCGAAAGCGGTGATCACCTCGTCGGCGATCAGCAGAAAGCCGTAACGGTCCGCGAGCTCCCGCAACCCCGGCCAGTATCCGTCGGGCGGCACGAAGCAACCCCCGGCGTTCTGCACCGGTTCGGCGATGAACACCGCGATGGTGTCGGGTCCCTCTTCGAGGACCGTCGCTTCGATCTCGTCGAGCAGCGCGCTGGCGAAGGCGGCGTCGTCGTCATCGGCGGCGGCTGCGAACCTGTCCTCCTCCACCAGCCGGAAGCGATTGGTCGGTGAGACGTGCCGGGTGTGAATCGCCGGCGGGCCGAAAGGCGCCTTGTAGCTGTCCACGCCGGTCAAGGCGAGCGCGCCGAGCGACGCGCCGTGATACGCCGTACGGCGCGCGATCGCCTTGGTCCGCCGCTCGCCGCCCGTGGCCTGGTGATAGAGACAGGCGAGCTTCCAGGCCGACTCGACCGATTCCGCACCCCCGCTGGTGAAGAAGACGTGTTCCAGCCCGTCCGGGGCAAGCGACGACAGGCGCTCGGCCAGCTCCACGGCGCCCGGATGAGCCATACCCCAGACCGTCGAGAACGGCAGCTTGGCCATCTGGGCCACGGCCGCGGTCGCCAGCTCCTCCCCGTAGGAGTAACCGAGCTGCGAGCAGAACAAGGCCGAGAGCGCGTCGAAGTAGCGGTTGCCGTGGATGTCGAACACGTACGGCCCCTCGCCGCGTTCGAGCACCAACGGGGGGCGGTCAGGCCCGAACGAGCCGTTGCGGGTGAAGTGCATGAGGAGGTGTTCGTGAGCCGCCTCCTCGAGATCAAGAACCGCAGTCATGGGCTTGCTCCTCTTCTCGAGCGCACTTGGTTGTCTGAAAGGCAGGCCATTACACCAGGTTCGCTGGGATCAGCCGAGCAGTCCGCCTGCCTGATCAGCCAGCCCGCTTCGTTGGCTCACTCGAGTGCGGTCATTCAGGTGGTCGCCACAGGTTGATGTCGGCGTCGGTGGCATAGCGATCGATCTCGGCCAGCTCGTCGGCCGAGAACTCCAGCCGGTCAAGCGCTTCGAGCGACTCGTCGAGCTGCTTCGTGCTGCTGGCGCCGACGAGCGCGGAGGTCACACGTGGATCGCGCAGCACCCACGAGATCGCCATCTGCGGGAGTGACTGGCCACGGGCATGAGCGATCCCCGCCAGCCCACGAACGCGGGTGAGGTTGCCCTCGCTCAGCATCGACTGGCCAAAGCTCCCCTGACGGGCAGCCCGCGAGTCCTGCGGCACGCCGTCGAGGTAGCGCTCTGAAAGCAGACCCTGGGCGAGCGCCGAGAAGCCGATGCAGCCAAGGCCGACTCGCTCGAGCACGTCGAGTAGCCCCTGCTCGATCCAGCGATTGAGCATCGAGTACGACGGCTGGTGAATCAATACGGGCGTCCCAAGACCGCGAAGAATCGAGACCGCCTCCTCGGTGTGAGACGCGGAGTAGCTCGAGATCCCCACGTACAAGGCCTGTCCCGCGCGCACCGCGGAGTCAAGCGCCCCCATCGTCTCCTCGATCGGCGTATCGGGGTCCTCGCGGTGGGAGTAGAAGATGTCGACGTACTCGAGTCCCATGCGCTGAAGGCTCTGGTCGAGGCTTGCGAGCAGGTACTTGCGCGAGCCCCGGTCTCCGTACGGGCCGGGCCACATGTCGTAGCCCGCCTTGGTGGAGATGATCAGCTCGTCCCGATAGGGGCGCAGATCGCTAGCCATGATCCGGCCGAAATTGGTCTCCGCGGAGCCGTACGGCGGCCCGTAGTTATTGGCGAGGTCGAAGTGGGTGACGCCACGGTCGAAGGCGTGGCGGATGATCTCGCGGCTCAGCTCGATTGGACGATCGTCTCCGAAGTTTTGCCACAGGCCGAGCGAGATCGCCGGGAGCTGCAGGCCGCTGCGGCCCGAGCGCCGGTAGAGCATCTCGTCATAGCGATTCGCGGCTGGGAGGTGTTGCGGCTCGATGTTCATGACGACGCGCTGTTCACGTTACCGCTGGGGTGTGGCGAGTGGGGCGCGGCGGTACCCAAGTCAGTCTCGTGGCCGGCATTGCGCAGTTCCCGGCGGACGTGCGCCTCACGGCCCGTCAGCCGTTGCCCGCGGCGGTCACCGGAGCCATCGTGACCTCGGTCAGCTGCCGGACGACGGCGTCGAGTCCGGCGATCTCGTAGGTGGCCCGCTGGGCTCCAGCTCCGCCGCCGCGCTTCACAAGGTCGTGGAGGTGTGCCAGTTCTTGGCTACACCCGAGCTCGTTCGCGTGACACTCGGCGCGCTCGAGTGCCCGATCGAGTAGCTCGGACACGGGGCAGAGCTTGCCCTCCGCGTCAGGCAGCTCTCCGTCCACGCCGAACCGCGCTGCGCGGAAGATTCCCTCCTCGACCACCTCTGGTTCTGGGTTGGCAGCGGGTTCTGCTTCGCCCGCGTCGCGCGCCAAGCAATGGACGAGAGCGACGAGTGCCGCAGCGTCTGCGAGCGATGTCTGCGCGTCGAGCGAGCGAATCTCGACGGTTCCCAGGCGAGGGTGCGGCCGCAGCTTCCACCAGAACCACGTGTAGTCGGAAACATCCGCAGCGCGCGCCAGCAGCTGACTCATCTGCGTGAAGTCCTCGAAATCACGCATCGCCCGGGGCGCGCCTGAGCGCGGCCACGCCCGCAGCGAGACCTCGCGGCTCGAGGCCAGGCCGGTGTCGCGCCCATGGCGAAACGGCGAGTTCGCCGCAAGCGCCTGGAGCAGCGGAAGGTCACGTCGAAGTCCGTTGAAAGTGCGGATGGCCGTCTGCGCGTCAGGCATCCCCACGTGGACGTGCATCCCGCCCACCGGAGTCACGACCGCATCGCCGAGCAGGAACCGAATGCGCTCGTAGCGCTCCTTGTCGGTGATCTGCGCGTCGCCCTCGGCTGCGGAGGGATGGGTCCCCGACGCAAGGATTCCTGCCCCAGTCTTCGCTACGGCCTGGCGTAGTTGGCCAAGCTCTTGGAGCGCCTCGCCCGCCGAAACGTGGACATCGCTGATCAGCTCGACCTGACAGGCGTGGAGCTCGCGCTCGACCTTTCCGTCGACGTCACCAAGTCGGTCGAGCACTGCCGCCGAGGAGTTGGTCTGGCGCCCAGTGACCGGATCGACCAGGAACAGCTCCTCCTCGACTCCGAGCGAGAACGGACCGCCGGACCCGAAGCTGTGTTTGCGCTCAGTTTCCGGAGGCACGCGGCTGAGTATTCCCGCGTAGCGTGTGTTTCAGTGCGTGGCGAAGCAGTTCGCGGGCCTCAATGCTCGCTAGGAACAGGCCGTCCGGCCGCAACGCGACGAAACGGTCCTACCTACGGGAGCCGTACCGGCCTGAAGGTACCTGTCCAGGCGCCAGCGGTTTATGCCCCCTCTCTGAGCGCCCTCGCGGCCGTCCGCAGATTGCCGGCCAACTCGTCCCGTCGGGCTCGCGCCTTCGCGGCTTCATCGGCGTCGCCACTGCGTCCCGCTCGCTTCATCGCGCGGTGCTCAGTTGTCATTTCTCGGGCCACACCCTTGGCATAGACCTTGAACCGCTGATGTGCTGCCTGCTTCGAGACACCGAGCGCACCCGCGATTTCCCTCCAAGACGCGCTCAGGGCAGCGGCTCGCACCGCTTCTCGAAGATGCTCATCGGTGTCCTTCTGTAGCGCCGCGATGGTCGGAAGCGCGCCGATGGGATCGGCCGCGATGGCCTCCGCCAGTTGTTGGGAAAGCAGTTCGCGAGTGGCAACCAGATCGTTCATGGCGTCAATATATCTTGACGAAGGTCAGCCGTCAAGTTAAGTTGACGGACGTTCTCTCGCCTCGAGCGCGAGATAACCCGACGACCCTCCGAATCGACTGACTGGCTCTCGGGTTATCTACGCCAGGTATCGGCTGCTAGTAGGGTCAGATTTGCGCACTTCGAAGCGTGGCATGCGAAGGCTCAAACCATCAACAGGAGGGTCGTCGGCGTTCCGGCCGCCCCACCCCCTGCTCTCGTTTGCCCTGACACTGGTGTGCGCCCTTGCTCTGGCGCCAGCGGCGCTAGCTCAAGGGGGAGCAGCCCACATCACGCTGAAGCTATCCCGACCGCTGATCAGAGCCAATGGTTCCAGTCAAACGACCGCGACCGCGACCGTCACCGATGCCTCGGGCGCGCCCGTAACCGGGGAGGTTGTGGCGATTTCCTCGAGCGATTTCACGCAGCCGAGCAGTCCGGTACCCGCGGCGGACAATGGCGACGGGACCTATACCTCAACGATCACCTCCTCCACCACGCCCGGAGCCTCCACGATCACCGCCGCTGATGTGACCAGCGTGCTCGCGCCGGCGACAGCGACCCTGACACAGTACGGGCGGGCATCGAGCATCCGCGTCGTGTCGGTCGGCCCAGCCGCGATTCCAGCCAACGGATCCTCGATCGCCTCCGTGACGGCGCTGGTGACCGACCGTGCCGGCGACCCAGTCCCCGGCGACAGCGTCGCCTTCAGTTCGAAAGATCCCGGCGAGACTATCTCCGGCGCGACGGACAACGGTGATGGGACCTATCGCGCCACGATCACGGCCTCAACCGCCGTGGGGACGGCCTCGATCGTCGCGACCGACCACTCGGTAGCTCCCGCGATCGTCAGCGCTCCGGCGCAGCTGACCCAGACCGCCAGCTCCGGCACCACGTTGAGCGTCCTTCCCTCTTCTACAGTGGCCACGAATCAGCCTGTGACGCTTATCGCTGCCGTGGCCGGCTCGCCATCGGGCACGATCACCTTCTACACCGGGTACGTCGCGATCGCAAACTGCCAGGGATTGAGTGTCTCGTCCTCATACCCCGTGGCTACGTGCGAGACCGCTTTCTCAGCTTCGGCCTCGCCGGTGTTCGTGACCGCAGCGTTCGGGCCCGCGAGTGGATCGACCGGCGGCTCTTCCCAGTCCCAGGCGGTCAATGTGCTTGCAGCTTCGACCATAACCTCGATCCGTGCATCGGACCCATCGGCACACGTGGGCAGCCCGGTGACCTACACCGCATTCGTGGCTCCGAGCAATCAGGGTCCGGCAATCCCGAGCGGCTCGGTCAAATTCATCCAGGACGGTAAACCACTCGCTCACTGCTCAAACGTCGCGGTCAAGGCCTCCGGCGGCGGGCCATCGGCGGTCTGCACCCTCCGCTATACGACCCCCGGACTTCGGCGAGTCACCGCCATCTACAGCGGCAATCAGGACTTTGCGGGCTCAGCTTCGAGCTCAATCCTGGTCGCGGTGCAGGCGCTCGGCAGGATCAGCTCCAGCATGCTGTGGACCTTCAAGTACACCCGCAGCTACACGACTATCGCCTCGATGCTGGTGAACGGCGTATCACTCGGCACCAAGGTGGTCGTTACCTGCAAGGGACGCGGCTGCCCGTTCGCCGCGCGAGTGAGCGCGCCGTCCGGCGGGGTCCGGTGCAGCCCAAGCGACAAGCACCGCTGCCGAAGGGGGCCGATCGCTCTCGCCGGCGAGTTCCATAGGAGTCGGCTCACCGTCGGTACGAGGATCACCGTGCAGATCCGCCGCCCAGGATGGATCGGCAAGTACTACTCATTCCTGGTCCTCCCAAGCCAGACACCGCAGGTTCGAATCAGCTGCCTGGCTCCTGGGCTCTCCAAGCCGGGAATCTACTGCTGAGCCCGCAGCGGAATTGGACAATCGATCCGCCGGATCTCGCTGCCGCCGAGCTTGAGTCGTCGAGCAGCTCCCGGCCCGGGTATGGGAGGCTCCGGCCCACCAGCCATTTGCCGCACCGGCCTGATTCCGCAAGTCGCGTAGCTGATGGCGGATCCACTCTCTGAGGATGGCCGCCCGCTCGCAATGGTTCCTCCCCCTCCCTCCCCTCTCCGTCGATCGGCTCACGTCTTGGCACCATCAGCCTCTGGCCCCGTTATGGGAGGCCGTTCGCTCCGAGCCGCCTCGACACGCTGAGCCAGGACGTCAACCACCAGCTCGAACAGCTCCGCACCATCCTCGGCCGAGCCTTTGGTTGGAGCTCCCGTTGTGCCCGAGCGGCTGGTCTCGGCGACGGTATAGCTCAACACCAGTCCGTCGGTGCGGTCCGGATCGTCGCTCACCTCCTCCTCGTGAACGAGGTCTGGATGCAGGTGCAGCATCAGCGAGGTCTCCGCTGCGTGCGCATGCCAGTCCTGCGCGTCGGCGGTGACCCGTCGAGCGATTTCGTCAGTGAGGTGGTACCAGTGCACAACGCCGACGCGCAAGTCGCCGACGTTCCGGAGCTCGTCGGTCGCGACCGCGAGCGGACCCGCGTTGCCCACATGAGCATTGACGATGAGCAGCCGGGTAAAGCCGGCGTCGCGCACCCAGGGGCCCAGCGCCAGCAACACCTCGACCAGGAGGCGGGGACCAAGCGAGAGCGTTCCGGGCCAGGCGTTCGTGTGAGCATTGGAGGAACCCACCGTCACCGCTGGCAGGACGGGAGCCCCAGTGCGCGCCGAGGCAGCGTGGGATACGGCCTCAGCGATCATCGTGTCGGTCCCTGTCGGGAGATGCCGTCCATGCTGCTCGGTCGCTCCCACCGGAAGGATGCAGAGTGTCTGGCCACCCTCGACCAGTCCCTGAATTTGTGGCCAGGTCATCTCCGCCAGCAGCTTGACTCGTGAGCTCATCCGACCCCCTTCGATCTCGTTAGCGGTCTGACTTGCACCCGCCGGATCCATGCGTCGGAATCGCCGGATAGCTGCCGACGCGTGGGCGGACGAGCGCGGCGCGGGCACTCTAGGCGATCAGCGCATCAGCCATTACTATCGGCGTGCTTGGGGCACCCAATCGAACCGAGCTAGTCCTGGAGGGGATCGGTCATCGTGGCGACGACCAGCGGCACCGAACCAGCCGAGTTTGACCCCATCAAGCTGACGCTCCAGTCGAACGGATTCGTCGCGCCCGAAGCAGAGCCGAAGCCGAACGCCAATGTGCCCTGGCAGCTCACCGACCTGATCGAGGTCTCGGTCCTCCAGTCCATTCAGGACACATTTGCGAAGGTCTTCGGCCTGCCCACCGTGATCACCGATTTGGGCGGCCGCAATGTCACGAACATCACGCACCGGGTGCGGTTCTGTGAGGACCTGACGCGCCCCTCGCGCATCGGCGGAGCGCGCTGCACTGGTTGCGACCTGCAGGCGATGGAACAAGCGTCCGAAGCCAACCGCCCGGCGATCTTCAAGTGCTGGAACGGGTTGTACGACTGCGCGATCCCGATCGCGCCGAAGGGCGAGGTCCTTGGCTACTTTCTCTGCGGCCAGATCCTGACCGGTCTTCCCGACGCTGACCGCTTTGCCAGGACCGCCGAGGAGATCGGAACCTCGCCGGAGGCCTATCTGCAGGCTCTTCGCGGCGTCCGGGTCATGCCGCTCGACCAGTACGAATCGTCCATTCGGACGATGCACACCCTAGCCCAGATGATTGCCGATCAGGCCGCCGCCTCGATCGACAACCTGAAGGTGTTACAGGATGCCCTCGAGGCGAAGGACGATGCCGCCAGGCTCGTCGACGAGCTCGAGGTGATCCTCGAGGCCTTCCGGGACAGCTTTGCCCAGCCCGATGAACGCTCGACGCTAGAGACGATCGCCGATCAGCTTCAGCGATTGATTCCGTGCGATTCGTGTCTCATATACACCGTCGACGACGGAGCCGACGAGCTCATTCCGCAAGTCGTACGGGACCGAGACGCAAGCGCGTTCAGAGCATTCCGGCCGCGCAAGGGCGTGGGCGTCTGGGGCCAGGTGGCGGCTACTGGGGTCCGGCGCAAGATCGACGACGTGCGCGAGGATCCGGACTTCGCTCCTGTGCCAGGCGTCGACGTGGAGCCCGAAGCGATGCTCGTCGCCCCGATGATCCGCAAAGGGACGATCTTCGGCGTCATTTCCCTGAGCCGGCTCGAGCGCCGCGTGTTCACGGAGCACGAGCTCCGGATCTTGGCGGTCTTCTGCTCGCACGCGTCACTGTCGCTGGAAGTCTCGCGAATGCACGCCAGGGGGCTCAGCAGGCTCCGCGAGGAGCACGCGCTCGGCGAGCTGTTGAGCGCTATGAACCAGGGCCTAAACGCGGATGAGACCCTTAGCGCGATCGGCCGCTGGGGACTCGAGGTGCTCGACGCACGCTCGGCTGTCCTCCAGCGCCAGCCCGAGCCCGGCGCGCCAACCCGCCTGGTCGGGATTTCGATCGCCGAGCGTGAATCAGCGGAGCTCCTCGCCGAGCTCGAACCCGAGATTGAAGAAGCGCTGGCTCGGCGTGCCTGCCGAGTACTGGAGCGTGGGGGCTCGTCCTACCTAGTGGCGCCGTTGCTGTGTGACGCGGAGGTCCTGGGCTTCGCGCTGTTCGCGGCGCGGGGCGGCAGGCAATGGGACCAAAGCATCGTCGACACGTTCGCTAGGCAGTCGTCGCTGGGCCTACGCAACGCCCTCGCGTGCGAGCGTGAGCGGCGCGTACTGCTTCAGCACGATCTCCTCTCCTCCCTGGGGGGCGAGCTCGCCCAGGCAAAATCTCCCGAGGAGATACGGGTGCGGCTATTGGGGAAAACGTCGGAGATCTTCGCCTCCGAGCTCAGCATCCTGGCCATGCTCAATCAAGCGTCTGACGCAATCCAGATTCACGTCAGAGAGGGCCGCAGCACGCGGGAGCTGTCGATCAAGCTGGCGGGGCGCGCTCGCTTCGCTTCAGCCCGGCTCAGCGGCGAGACGGCGCCCGAGGATTCGGTGTTCACGGCGTGGGCGCAGGATGTCATTCGCGAGCTTGCTCGTGAGCTCGGCGTCGTCTCCTACATCGGTGCCCCACTCCGATCTGCTGCCGGGGTGCTGGGGGGCCTATTCGTGGCCTGGCGTACAGAGATCGAACGGTTTTCCCCTGAGCAGCAACGGTTGCTCAGTGTCGTTGCCGGCGCAGCGGGGGCCGCCCTCAGCAGCTTCCTGGCCAGGGCGGAGACCGATCACTCGCTCCGACGCCGGCTGGCCGAGCTGCAGGCGCTCGCCCGGCTCGCTGAGCAGATAACGAGCCTCACCGAGGAGGGGCCGATCCTCGACGAGGTGCTCGCTGCAATCCAGGAGCTGGCCGGTCTGAAAGGCGCCGTGTACGCCGTGCAACGCGATGGGCGCTGGACTGCCCGCCGTGCGACAGGACTCAACGCGGAAGAGATCGCCGAGCTAACCGAACTGCTGGCGGGCCTGGAGCCACACGACCAAACGATGCGCCACGATCTCGCGGGTGGGGATCGCCAGATCCTGTCGGTGCCAATTCCAGGCATGGAGGCCGGTGCCGCGCTGATCGCTGGCGTGTCCCCTCGGCGAGGCGACCCGCAACGTGACATCGTCCTGGCCGCGATCGTGCGGTTCAGCTCGGTCGCGCTCGAGAACGCGAACCTGCACAGCCGTCGGCGTGGGACGATCTCCCGGCTCGAGAACGCGAATGAAAAGCTGAGCCAAGTGCTGTTGGTCCATGAGACACTGACGTCGGCTGTCGTCAGTGGCGACGGCATCCAGGCGGTCGCGGACTCCCTGGCCGGGCTCACCGGCGGCGCGGTTCTGATCCTGGGATCCATGGAGAGTGTTCTCGCGCGCTCCTCTGACCATGGCGATCTCGCTTGGAGGCCGCCCAAGGATGAGCTCGGGCCCCGTACGATCAGCATCCGCGATGACGCTGGATACATCGTCGCGGCACCGGCCACCGTTCACGACGAGATTCTCGCGTGGGTGGTAGCGCGCTTTGAAAGCAGCCCCGGACAAGTGGAGCGTGGGGCCCTCGAGTACGGAGCCCTGCTTGTCGCGCTAGAGCGGCTACGAGAACGAACTGCACTCGAAGTCGAACACCGTCTCCGCGGTGGCTTTCTCGAAGAGCTCTTCAGCGGGGAATTCGCCGAGCCCCTGATCGTGAAGCAAGGGGCGGCCTTCGGGTTCGACCTGACGACGCCGACGCGGATCTACTTGATTGAGCCGGTAGAACGCGAGCTCAGCCAGGCTGATGGCCGCCTACTCGATTCGATTGCGAGCGAGTGCGCCGCATCTTGGCTGGGACGCCACCTCGTCGCGCTTGAGAGCACTGCTGCAGTCGTGCTAATTGAAGAGCAGGAGGTATCGGGCCCGCCGCACAGTGGCTGCTTCTTCGAGGACAGGCTCCAGCAGGCTCTCCTTCAGCGTATGGCGCACTGCCCGCTCAATATCGCGGTAAGTCGTCTCGTCCGCACTCTGCCCGACTACGGCAAGGCGTACGCTGCCGCGCGCCGCGGGCTGGATCTGATTGGGGTGCTTGGCCGTGCGGGGGAGATCGTCTCGTTTCGGAACATGGGCGTACAGGAGATACTGCTGCAGGTCGACGAGCCAGCGGCGCTGCTCGAGTTCATCGCACGCTACGTAAAGCCTCTTGAGCTCTACGACGCTGAGCACTCCTCGAACCTGCTGAACAGCCTGGAGACGTTCTACGAGGCCGGCTTCAACCTCCAGGAAGCGGCGCGCAGGCTCGACGTGCACGTGTCCACGCTGCGGTATCGACTCACTCGCATAGAGGACCTGCTCGGAGTGGATCCGAAGGTTGGCGATTCTCGCCTCAACATTGAAGTTGCCGTCAAGGCCGCCAAGGCGTTAGCCGTCGATCGCGATTGACCCGGGCGCGATGGTCGCGTTGATCGCCGCGTACGCGGTCGCTGTGACTGCCGCTTCATGGTGGGTGGCTCGCGGCCAGCGGGGACCCGACGACTTCCTGATGGGGCGCACGGAGCTCGGAGTGGCACACGGAATCGGGCTGTTCGGTGGGATCTTCCTGGCCGCGACCGCCGTTGGGGTGGTCGGTCAGGGCTATCAACGCGGGGTCGGCGGAGGCGCCCTCGACATCGCACTGGGGCTCGGCTTCGGGATCCTGGGGCTCACGCTCCTGAGCCGTATGCGCAACAGCGGTCACGCGAGTCTCGCCGCCCTTCTGCGGGCGCACTACGGACCGGCTGGCGGAGCGATTGGCGCGCTCGTGGTCGGAGGTTCCTGGCTGGTCCTTCTGTCCGCTTTCGTGGCCGCCGCCGGGATCGCCCTCGAACAGGTGTCGGGCTGGTCGCACGCAATATGTATCGCGGTCACTGTCGCGATCCTGCTCCTTTACGCAATGCCGGGAGGGATGCGTGCGGTGACCGCCACCAACCTCGTCCACGTCCTCGCCCTGGCGGTGCTGGTCGCTGTGGTGTCCGCGCTCGCATTCGGGCACCACCCCACCCACACGGTGCATCGTCACAGCTCGTTGCCTTGGGGCTACGTGCTCGGCGTGGTGCTCCTTTCGGTTCCGACAACAGTGGTTGCGCCTGACGTCATGATGGGCATGGGAACGCTTCGCTCGCTCGCCGCTGCACGTCGGACGATCGCCCTCGTGATCGCACTGCTGGCGTGTGGCGGCGTGGTACTGGCCCTGCTCGGCGACCGTACCGAGCAGCTTCTGTTCGTCGCGAATCCTGACAATGCGCTGCCGCGTCTGATTGATTTTCTGCTCCCGTCCAAACTCGCACCGGTGGGCCTGCTCATTCTTTTCGGCGCCGCGCTGACAGGCGCGGTGGCCGAGGTCGTGGTGTGCACATTCATTCTCAGCGAGCAAGTCACGGCCTGGCGACCGCGGGTCGATGGAGCGGTGCAAGGGCTTGCAGGCATCCGCCTCCAGATGGCGGGCATCGCGATCCTCGCGGGTTGCGTCGCGCTCGCGGACCGCCACGTAGTAGGCCTCGTATTCACCGCCTTCCGAGTATTCGTGCCCGGAATCGTCCCCCAGGCCGTGCTGGCCCTGCTCGGGCGAAGTACCCGGCGTGGCGCGGTCATCGCAAGCATGATCGCCGGGCCGGCGGCGTGCCTTGCGGTCGCGTGGTCCATGCCTCAACTGCAGGAAACCCCGGCGGATCCGGTGCTCTGGGGGACGCTCCTGTCAATCGCGATCTTGGCCGCAGGACGCATTCCCCGGCAGCCGGCGGGCGTGCACGAACAGTAGGACTCGGCCGCCGAAAATTCCTACACATCACGGATAGTCCTGCTCGAAAACGTCTTGTAGGTTGGGCGCCACTTCCCTGACCGGCAGATCGACACGTACCGAGATCGCCGGAGCAGGCCGACAAGCGGACGGAAGCTAGACATTAGATGGCCACAGTGATCGAACCCACCACCGACGAGCTCGACAAGTTCAAGAGCAAGCAGGACAAGTTGAAGGCGCAGGGAGTCGAGTACTGCCTGGCCGCTTACGTCGACGTTCATGGCATCCCCAAATGTAAAGCGGTCCCGATCGACCATTTCGTCGGGATGATGCAGGGCTCGGAGCTGTTCACGGGCGCCGCCCTGGACGGGCTCGGACAGGGGCCGAGCGACGACGAGCTGTCGGTCTGGCCCGATCTTGACGCCATAACGACCCTACCGTGGGAGACCACTGTCGCCTGGGCGCCGGGGCAGTTGTACTACCACGGCGAGCCCTGGCCGATGGATTCAAGGACGGTCCTGCGGCGCCAACTTGACCGTGCCGCCGAGAAAGGCCTGGTCTTCAACCTCGGGATCGAGACGGAATTCTTTCTGGTAGCGCGCGAGAACGGGCACGTTGTTCCCGCCAACCCTAAGGACACGCTTGCCAAGGCAGCCTACGACGTGGTCGGGCTGCTCGAGAACATGAGCTACCTGGACGAGCTGATCAAGTACATGAACACCCTCGGCTGGGACGTTCATTCCTTCGACCATGAGGACGCCAACAGCCAGTTCGAGTTCGACTTCTCCTACACAGACGCGATGAGCATGGCCGACCGGTTGGTGCTGTGGCGGATGATGACAAAGACGCTCGCTCGCAAGTACGGCTGCGAAGCGACCTTCATGCCCAAGCCGTACGCCGATCGAACTGGCAGCGGCGGCCACTACAACATGTCGCTGGCCGATCTGAGCACCGGTGAGAACCTGTTCGCCGATCCCGACGACCACCGTGGCTGCGGCGTTTCGCGTCTCGCCTACCAATTCATCGCCGGCATCCTTCGACACGCGCCCGCGATCTGCGCGATCACGGCCTCGACGGTCAACTCCTACAAGCGCCTCATCAAGACGGGCTCGATGACGGGCTTCACCTGGGCACCTGTGTACATCTCCTACGGCAGTAACAACCGGACGCACATGCTCCGCATTCCGATGACCTCGCCGAGGGTCGAGTCCCGAGCGGTGGACATGACGACCAACCCGTACCTGGGCGCCGCCATGATGCTCGCGGCTGGTCTGGAAGGGATCGAGGAGGAGCTCGAACCGGGCGAACCGCTTCCCCACAACATGTACCTCCAGAGCGACGCCGAGCTTCGGGACCTCGCCGTCACCACGCTTCCACGGACGCTGCTCGAGGCGGTCGAAGCATTCGAGAGCGATCCGCTGAGCGAAGCGGTCATGGGCACGGAGCTCAAGAACTCCTACGTGGAGCTCAAGAAGACCGAGTGGTGGGAATACCACAACGCAGTCTCGGAGTGGGAGATCGATCGCTATCTGACCCTCTACTGAGGCGATCCAGTGGCCTTCGGACGCAAGAAGCGCTCCACCACGGCGGGAACGCGGGTGTTCTTCTGCACAGACCTTCACGGGTCCGACGTGTGCTTCAAGAAGTTCGTGAACGCCGCCGACTT